>NZ_MLYN01000042.1:0-162032 GCF_001866675.1 Streptomyces sp. MUSC 14 | reverse complement strand
GTCTGGAAGCCGGACACCATGAGTGCCCCGCACCCTCCGAAAGTGGCTGGAATCGATTCAACGGTTCCGACGTTCCCCCGGCGTCCCCGCCCCCGGCACCCTCCTCCAGGACCGGCTGGCCGGCTGGGTCTCGGACCTCACCACCCTGCACGAACTGACCGAGCGCATGTCGCGCACGGACAGGCTGGAACCCGCCCTGCACGAGTTGCTGCGCGCCGGAGCGACCCTCGTCGGCGCCCGCCGCGGCCTCGTCGTCCTGGAGCCCGCCGACGGGCTCGGCCCGCACACCTCCCTCGGCCTCGGCCTCGCCCGCGCCGACCTCGGCCACATCGAGACCGTCCCGCGCGGCGCCCTGCCCTACGACACCGGCGCGGGCACCGAGATCGCCCACCCCGACCTGCTCGCCGAGGACGGTCTCGACCCCCGCCACCGTGAGGTCGCCGCCCGCCTCGGCTACGCCGCCAGCTACGCCCTGCCCCTCGCCGGCGAGTCCGCCGGCCGCCTTGGCGCCGCGGTCTGGCTCTACGACGAACCCGCCGAGCCCGACGAGCGCCGGCGCCACCTGACCGGCCTCTACGTCCGGTACGCCACCGAGCACCTGGCCCGGCTGCTGGAGGTGGAGCGCGCACGCGCGCGCGTGGCGACCATCACCGCGGAACTGCTGCCCTCCCGGCTGCCCCGTGTGCCCGGCATCCAGCTCGCCGCCCGGCACCGCACCGGCCCGCGCGGCGGCGGCGACTGGTACGACGCGCTGCCGCTGCCCGACGCCGCCCTCGGCCTGTCCGTCGGCTCGGTCACCGGCTCCGGCCCGAGCGCGGTCGCCGCCATGGGCCGGCTGCGCGCCTCCCTGCGCGCGTACGCCGTGATGGAGGGCGAGGACCCGGTCGCCGTCCTGTCCGACCTGGAGCTGCTGCTCAGGCTGACCGAGCCCGCCCGATCCGCCACCGCCCTGTTCGCCTACTGCGAGCCCGCCCTGCGCAAGATCACCCTGGCCGGCGCCGGACACAGCCCGCCGCTGCTCATCGGCCGCCTGCGCACCGAGTTCGCCGAGACCTCCGTCTCCGCCCCGCTCGGCATGCTCGCGTGCTGGGAGGCGCCCAGCGTGGAGATCCAGGCCGAGGCCGGAGAGACGGTCCTGCTCTACACCGACGGGCTGCTGCACCGTACCGGCGACCCCATGGACCGCGCCTTCGCCCGGCTGCACACGGCCGCCGCGAGCGTCCCGCGCGCGCTGCGCCACGACCCCGGCGCGGTCGCCGACCACGTCCTGCGCACGGTCCTGCCGGACGGCCTGGACGCGGCCGACAGCGACGAGGACGTGGTCCTGCTGGCGGCCCGCTTCGACTGAGCATCCGGTGCGTATCCGGAATGCATGACCGGGCATAACAGGTCATCCGGCCCTGGTCCGCCCGCGGTACGACCGTACGATGATGGAGGCCCCCGCTCGGAGACGATCGCGAGCGACGTGGGCCGCCGGGGGAGATCACACGCCGTACCGAGGAGGATCACGTGTCCGACGAGCTCAACCCGGAGACCCCGGAAGAAGCGTCCGAGGAGCCCATCAAGCAGCGGAAGAACGGCCTGTACCCGGGCGTCTCCGACGAGCTGGCCGAGAACATGCAGTCCGGCTGGGCCGACACGGAGCTGCGTGACCTGAAGCCGATCGCGCAGGCCGCCGAGACCGCGCGCCGCCGCGCCGCGCTCTCCGCCCGCTTCCCGGGCGAGCGCCTGGTGATCCCGGCGGGCAACCTGAAGACCCGCTCGAACGACACGGAGTACTCCTTCCGCTCCTCCGTGGAGTACGCGTACCTCACCGGCAACCAGACGGAGGACGGCGTCCTCGTCCTGGAACCCACGACCGCCCCGGACGGGACGAGCAGCCACCAGGAGACGATCTACCTCCTGCCGCGCTCGAACCGCGAGAACGGCGAGTTCTGGCTCTCCGGCCAGGGCGAGCTGTGGGTCGGCCGCCGCCACTCCCTCACCGAGTCCGAGGCGCTGTACGGCATCCCGGCCGCCGACGTGCGCGAGCTGACCGACCGGCTGCGCGAGGCCACCGGCCCGGTGCGCGTCGTGCGCGGCTACGACGCCGGCATCGAGGCGGCCCTGACCGACAAGGTCACCGCCGAGCGCGACGAGGAGCTGCGCGTCTTCCTCTCCGAGGCCCGGCTGGTCAAGGACGAGTTCGAGATCGGCGAGCTGCAGAAGGCCGTCGACTCGACCGTCCGCGGCTTCGAGGACGTCGTCAAGGTCCTGGACAAGGCGCAGGCGACTTCCGAGCGCTACATCGAGGGCACGTTCTTCCTTCGCGCGCGCGTGGAGGGCAACGACGTCGGCTACGGCTCCATCTGCGCCGCCGGCCCGCACGCCTGCACCCTGCACTGGGTCCGCAACGACGGCCCGGTCCGCTCCGGCGACCTGCTCCTGCTCGACGCCGGCGTGGAGACCCACACCCTCTACACCGCCGACATCACGCGCACGCTGCCCGTCGACGGCACGTACAGCGAGATCCAGAAGAAGATCTACGACGCCGTGTACGAGGCCCAGGAGGCCGGTATCGCGGCCGTGCAGCCGGGCGCCAAGTACCGCGACTTCCACGACGCCGCCCAGCGCGTGCTCACCGAGAAGCTCGTCGAGTGGGGCCTGGTCGAGGGCCCGGTCGAGCGTGTCCTGGAGCTGGGCCTGCAGCGCCGCTGGACCCTGCACGGCACCGGTCACATGCTCGGCATGGACGTCCACGACTGCGCGGCCGCGCGGACCGAGACGTACGTGGAGGGTGTGCTGGAGCCGGGCATGGTGCTGACGGTCGAGCCCGGCCTGTACTTCCAGGCCGACGACCTGACGGTGCCCGCGGAGTACCGGGGCATCGGCGTCCGGATCGAGGACGACATCCTCGTGACCGCGGACGGCAACCGAAACCTTTCGGCCGGGCTGCCGCGCCGGTCCGACGAGGTCGAGGCGTGGATGGCCTCGCTGAAGGGCTGAACTGCGTTTCAATGGCCGGGTGCCGGGGAGGTGCCCGGCCATTGGCATGCCTAGGGGGAGGGTGTTGGTGGACGACTTCTGGTCCGGTGCGGGTGTGGACCTGCATCTTGAGACCGACGCGGGGGACGGCCGGCGGATCGGGCTGGAGCGGGCGCTCAGGGACGGCATCCGGGACGGACGGCTCGCGCCCGGGACGCGGCTGCCGGCCACCCGGCGCCTCGCGGCCGACCTCGGAGTCTCCCGGGGCACGGCGAAGGCGGCGTACGACCAGCTGGTGGCGGAGGGCTACCTGACGGCGCGACAGGGCTCGGGCACCCGGGTCGCCGCGCTGCCGCCTGCCACGGATGCCACGGGCCCGCAGGCCGCCGCACACGCGCGTGCGCCACGTTTCGACCTGCGCCCGGGCAGCCCGGACGTCGGCGCGTTCCCGGCCGCGGCCTGGCTGCGCGCGCTGCGCCGCGCCATCGCGACGGCACCGTCCCTGGCGTACGACTACGGCGACCCGCGCGGCCGCGTCGAGCTGCGCACGGCCCTGTCGGGCTACCTGGGCCGGGCCCGCGGCGTCGTCGCGCCTCCGGAACGGATCGTCATCACCTCCGGGTACGTCCAGGGCCTCGCGCTCCTCACGCGCGTGCTGGACGGCGCCACCGTCGCCATGGAGGATCCCGGGCTGCCGTTCCACCGGGAGGTGGTGCGACGCAACGGCGGGACCGTGCGCCCGGTACCGGTCGACGCGCACGGCGTACGCCCCGGGGAGCTGGGCGAGGCGGCCGCCGTGGTGGTCACCCCGGCGCACCAGTACCCGACCGGGGTCACCCTGCGCCCCGAGCGGCGGCGGGCACTCGGCGACTGGGCACGCGCGCGTGGCGGGCTGATCGTCGAGGACGACTACGACGGCGAGTTCCGCTACGACCGCCAGCCGGTCGGCGCGCTCCAGGGCATGGCACCGGGCCAGGTGGTCTACCTGGGCACCGCCTCCAAGACCCTCGGCCCCGCACTCCGCCTCGGCTGGATGGTGCTGCCCGCGCACCTGGTCGACGCGGTCGCCGACGCCAAGCTGCACAGCGACCACCACACCGAGACCATCGGCCAGCTCGCGCTCGCCGAGCTGATCGACAGCCACGCCTACGACCGGCACGTACGCGCGTGCCGGCTGCGCTACCGGCGCCGCCGCGACCAGCTGCTGGACCGGCTGGGGACGGACCGGGGCGTGCGCGGGATCGCGGCCGGACTGCACGCCCTGATCGACGTACCCGACGAGGCCGAGGCCCTCGCCCGCGCGCAGGAGCAGGGCCTGGCCCTCGGCGCCCTGGGCGACCACTGGCACACCCCCGGCGCCCCTGCCGACCGCCCCCAGGGCCTGGTCGTCGGCTACGGCACACCGCGGGAACGGGCGTATCCGGAGGCACTGGAGGCGCTGGCGAAGGTGCTGGACGGCTGAAGGGCGACTGCCCGTCACGCCGTCAGCAGTGACGGGTCCTTCGTCCACTTGAGGATCTTGTCGAAGCTGACCACCGTCCCGCCGCGGCCCGGCTTGGCCCCGATGTGGACGTGATCGGCCAGCTCCCGGATCAGACACAGCCCCCGGCCGTGCTCGGCGTCCGCGCGGGCGGGGCGGATGTCCTGGGTGCGGGTGAACCCCGGGCCGTGTCCCGGGCCGAACCCCGGCCCCGAATCGGCCACTTCGATACGGCACTTCTCGCCGTCGAGGTACGCCGTCACCCGGTACGCCTCCACCGAGCCGTCCCGGGATCCGTCCCCGCCGTGCTCGACCGCGTTCGCGCAGGCCTCGCTCAGGGCGACGGACAGGTCGTAGGAGATCTCGGGGTCGACGCCTGCCGTCTCCATGGTGCCGATCAGCAACCGCCGGGCGAGCGGCACGCTCGCGGCTTCGCGACGCAGATGGAGTGACCACCAGATGCTCATGCTCCAGCCTCCTGGCCGCGGCTCGACATACCGATACCTATTGCCGCCCATAGGGGGCCGTAAGCACACCGTTGACGTGACACCGCCCATACAGCCGATGCGCGGCGGGAGGAATCGGTGTATGAGGGACGGCTCGAGCGCGCTGCCGACAGGCCGGCTCCCGCGTCCTGCCCCTGGCCGACTCCCGCGCCCTGCCGTAGGGAGCCGATAAGGGCAGTGCGATGATGAGGCCGCCATGACTGCCCCCCACGCGCGCACGGCGCACCCCGGAGCCGGGCTCCGGATCCTGCGGGCCGCGGTGTTCGCCGCGGTCTGCGTCGTGCTGGCCGCGTGCGGACACGCCCTGGCCTCCTGCGCGGGCGTGCCGCTGTGGACGCTCGGCGCCGGGTTCCTGGGCTGTCTGCTGGTCGTCGTGCCGCTCACCGGGCGGGCCCGCTCGCTGCCCGGCATCGCCGCGCTGCTCGCGCTCGGCCAGGCCGCGCTGCACGCGCTGTTCGGGCTGGGCCAGCACGGGGCCGCGATGGCCTCCGGCGGCATGGTGATGACCACCCAGGGGACGGCTGGCGCGCCGGGCACCACGGGTGCGTCGCTCAGCGACACCGCACTCGTGGAGAACGCCGCCCGGCTGCTGTGCGGCTCGAACGCCGCCGCGCTCACCCCCGGGCACTCCTTCCACCTGCTGCTCGACGCGCGCCTCATCGACCGCGCCGGTCGGCCCGTCGCCGCCCCGGGCGCCCTGTCCGGCGCGCGCGGCGCCACCGGCTCCGCCGCGGGGCTGCTGCCCTCGCTGCCGATGCTGCTCGGCCACGTCCTCGCGGCCGTCGCCGCCGGCTGGCTGCTGCGCCGCGGCGATCTGGCCCTGCTGCGGCTGATCGAGCTGTCGGCGCACGGAGTCACCGAGGGGGCGCTCGTACGGTCCCTGCGCGCAGCGCTCGCGCTGGCGTGCGCCCTGTGCGCCGGGCTGCTGCCCGCCGCCGATCCCTTCCCGCGCGGCCGTCGTACCGCCCGGGACGAGGCGCCCGCCCCGCACGCCACCGCACTCCGGCACGCGGTGATCCGGCGCGGCCCGCCCGCCGCCGCCTTCCTCCTCGCCGCCTGACGCGACGCGCGCACTCCGCCCCGGTTCCCACCGTGTATCCGGTTCCGACCGTGAAGAGGCCGCCGTCGTGCGGCGCGCGCGTGTGCGCACGCGTACCTCTCTTCATCACCGGAACTCTCACCAGTGGAGTGCTCCTGCCATGCAGGCTTCCCGTATCGCCTCTCGGGTCACCGCCGCCACCGCCGTCGCGGGCACGGCCGTCCTCGCCCTGTCCGCCCCCGCCTTCGCGCACGTCTCCGTGCAGCCGGAGGGCGACGCGGCCAAGGGCGGCTACGCGGTCGTCGACTTCAAGGTCCCCAACGAACGCGACAACGCCTCGACCACCAAGGTCGAGGTCACCTTCCCCACGGACCACCCGCTCGCCTCGGTCATGCCCGAGCCGATCGCCGGATGGAACGTGAAGGTCACCAAGTCCAAGCTGGACAAGCCGCTGACCATGCACGGCGAGAAGATCGACGAGGCCGTCTCCCAGGTCACCTGGACCGCCGCCGACGGCAAGGGCATCCAGCCCGGCTACTTCCAGAAGTTCCCGCTCTCCATCGGTGCCCTGCCGGACAACACCGACCAGCTCGTGTTCAAGGCGCTCCAGACCTACTCCAACAAGGAAGTGGTGCGCTGGATCGAGGTACCGCAGGCGGGCCAGGACGAGCCGGAGAACCCGGCCCCCGTCCTCCAGCTGTCCGCCGCGACCGACGGCCACGGCGGCTCGGCGGGCGCCAGGGACACCTCCGACAAGACCGAGACCGCGGCCTCCGCCACGGACTCCGAGGCGCACGACACCGACACCACCGCGCGCGTGCTCGGCATCGTCGGCATCGTCGTCGGCGCCGCGGGCGTGGCCTACGGCGTCTTCGCGGGCCGCCGCCGGACCGCCTAGCCCCCTTCCTTCCGGAGCGCGCACCGGGGTCGTACGACAGGTTCGAACGGCCCGCCCGCGGGACCCGCCCGTCCGGCCCCGGTGCGCACCGGAGTTCTTACATCTGGGACATTTCTCTATGCGCAAGAAGACGTTCGCAGCGGCTCTGCTGCTCGCCGCCACCGCCGGTCTCGCCCTCTCCGCCTGCGGCAGCGGCGCCGACAGCACCTCGCCGGTCACCGCGGTCTCGCAGGAGTCCGACTCCGGCAAGGCCGCCACCGTGCTCGACCAGCCCTTCGCCAAGCCGGACCTGGTCCTCACGGACACGCACGGCAAGAAGTACGACCTCCGCAAGGAGACCCAGGGCCACCCGACCCTGCTCTACTTCGGCTACACGCATTGCCCCGACATCTGCCCGACGACGATGAGCAACATCGCCGTCGCCAAGAAGGCGCTGCCCAAGGCCGAGCAGGACGACCTCCGGGTCGTGTTCGTCACCACCGACCCCGGCCGCGACACCCCCACCGAGCTGGGCAAGTGGCTGAAGGGCATCGACCCCCAGTTCATCGGCCTGACCGGCGACTTCGCCACCATCCAGGCCGGCGCCCGCTCCGTCGGCATCTCCGTGGAACCGACGACGAAGGACAAGAACGGCAAGCTCGTCTCGGTCCACGGCACCCAGGTCATCGCGTTCTCGCCGAAGACCGACGGCGGTTACGTCCTCTACGGCGAGGGCGCCACCGTCGACGACTACACCAAGGACCTGCCCAAGCTCGTCAAGGGAGCCAACCCGTGAACCGTCCCGTGACGCGCCGCTCCGCCCTGGCCGGCACGGCCGCCGCACTCGCCGGCGTGCTGGCCCTCGCCGGCTGCTCGGACTCCGGGTCCGGCTCCGGCTCCGGTTCTTCCAAGCCCGAACTGTCGGTGAGCGGGCCGTACATACCGCAGCCCGTCTCCGCCGACATGGCGGCCGGCTTCCTGACGATCACCAACAAGGGCGGCACCAAGGAGGAGCTGACCTCGGTGACGAGCGAGGCCGCCGGCCAGGTCACCATGCACAGCACCGCAGGCGGCACCATGCAGGAGCAGAGCTCCTTCGCCATACCCGCCCACGGTCAACTCGTGTTCAAAAGCGGCGGCAACCATCTGATGTTCGAGAAGCTGAAGCGGCAGCCGAGGCAGGGCCAGACGGTCACCGTGAAGCTCACTTTTGCCAAGTCCGGTCCCCTCACCGTCGAGATGCCGGTGAAGTCCGCCACGTACAACCCGGCGACCGGCCACTGAGGGAGGGACCACCTTGACCCGGACCATCACCCCCAAGGGGAGGAACGGCGGCCTGCGCAGCCTGGTGCTGCTGCTGTTCGCCGTCGCCGGCGTGCTGCTCGCGGGCGCCGCCCCGGCCTCCGCGCACGCCGCGCTGACCGGCAGCGACCCGGCCCAGGGGGTGGTGGTCAAGCAGGCGCCCAGCCAGGTGACGCTCACCTTCTCCGAGAAGGTGGCGACGAACGACGACTCCCTGCGCGTCCTCGACCCCCGCGGCAAGCCGGTGCAGACGGGCAAGCCCGCCAACCTGAGCGGGACGACGTACGGCATCAAGCTCAAGAGCGGGCTGGGCAAGGGCACCTACACGGTCACCTACCAGATCGTCTCGGCCGACAGCCACCCCGTCTCCGGCGCCTACACCTTCTCCATCGGGGCGCCCTCGCCGACGGTCGTCAGCGGCACCGGACCGACCGCCGGCGGCGGCACCGTGGGCGCGCTCTACGCGATCGGGCGGTACGCGTCGTACGCCGGCTTCATCGTGCTCGCCGGCGGCGCCGCCTTCGTGCTCGCCTGCTGGCAGCGCGGCGCGGGCGTACGGCCCGTGCAGCGCCTGGTCGTCGGCGGCTGGCTCACGCTCACCGCGGCCACCCTGTGGCTGCTGCTCCTGCGCGGCGCGTACACCACCAGCGGGAAGTTCGGCGACGTCTTCGACCTCGGGCTGCTCGGGCCGGTGCTCCAGACGAAGACCGGCGCCGCCCTGGTCTCGCGGCTGTTGCTGCTCGCCGCCGCCGCGCTCTTCATCGCCGTCCTCTTCGGTGCCTACACCAAACGCGAGGAAGGCCAGGAGAAGCGCGATCTGACCTTCGGGCTGGCGATCGGCGGAGTGGTCGTCGCGGCCGGGCTCGCGACCAGCTGGGCCATGGCCGAGCACGCCTCGGTCGGGCTCCAGCCGGGCATCGCCATGCCCGTCGACGTCCTCCATCTGCTCGCCGTCGCCGCCTGGCTGGGCGGGCTCACCGCGCTGCTGGTCGCCCTGTACCGGGCGCCCGCCGAGACACCGGTCGAGGCCGCCGCCGTCCGCCGCTTCTCCCGGCTCGCCTTCTGCTCCGTCGTCACGCTCGTCGCCACCGGCGCCTACCAGTCCTGGCGCCAGCTCGGCTCCTGGTCGGCCTTCACCGACACCCGGTACGGCCAGCTGCTGCTGGTCAAGATCGGTCTGGTGGCCGTGATGGTCGCCACCGCGTCGGTGTCACGGCGCTGGACCCGGCGGCTCGCCGGCATCACCGGCCCGGGTGCGGAGGCGGAGGCGACCGCCGGGGAGGCGGAGAAGGCAACGGAGACCGAGAAGGAGCGGGTGACGACCGGCGCGGCCAAGCAGTCCACCGACAAGAGCGCCGACAAGAGCGCCAGCAAGGGCACCGGCAAGGGCAGGACGAGCGGCAACCCACAACGGGCCGAGCAGCTCGCCCGCCAGCGGGCCGCCATGGCCGCCGCCCGGCAGAAGCGGCTGCGCGACGGCGACGCCCACCGCTTCGGACTGCGCCGCTCGGTACTCGCCGAGGCGGGCGTCGCCGTCGTACTGCTCGCCGTGACCACCTGGCTGACCCAGACCGAGCCCGGCCGCACCGAACTGGAGGCCAAGGCCGCCACCTCCTCCTCTGCCGGTGCCGCCACCGCGCCCACGAACGGCGCCCTGACCCTGGACATGCCCTTCGACACCGGCGGCACCAACGGCAAGGGTGTCGTCAGCATCGACCTCGACCCCGCGGGCGTGGGCGCGAACGAGATGCACCTCTACGTCCAGAACCCCAGCGGCAAGCCCTTCGACATCCCTGAGGTGAAGGTCGAGTTCACCCTTGAGGCGAAGAAGATCGGACCCCTTCCCGTGACCCCCGAGCACATCACCACCGGTCACTGGTCGGCGAGCGGGGTACAGATCCCCATGGCCGGCGACTGGAAGGTCGCCGTCACCGTGCGAACCTCCGACATCGACCAGGTGACCGTCTCCAAGAACGCGCAGATCGGCTGAACCACACCATGACCGACCAGTCCGTCCCGCAGGTCCGCACCTCCGCCGAGGTGCCGAAGTCCTCCGAGTCCGCACGCGGCCACGGAGTCTCCCGGCGTGCGCTGCTCGGCACCGCCGGTGCCACCGGGCTCGTGCTCGGCACGGCCGGCGGGGCCGTGGGCTACGCCACCGCGCCCGCCTCGGCCACCCCGCTCACCTCGGTGGGCTCCGACCGGGTGATGTTTCACGGGAAACATCAGCCCGGCATCACCGAGGGCCTCCAGGCGCGCGGACATCTCGCCGCCTTCGACCTGGCGGCGGGTGCGGGCCGCAAGGAGGCGGCGGCCCTGCTGCGCCGCTGGTCGGCGACGGCCGAACGGCTGATGGCGGGCGAGGCCGCGCCGCACGACGACACCGACGTGGCCCGCGACGCCGGCCCCTCGTCGCTGACGATCACCTTCGGCTTCGGGTACGGCTTCTTCGGGAAGACCGGCCTGGAGACACAGCGGCCGGGTGAGCTGGACCCGCTGCCGGACTTCTCCTCCGACCACCTGGACAAGACGCGCAGCGGCGGCGACCTGTGGGTGCAGATCGGCGCGAACGACGCTCTGGTCGCCTTCCACGCCCTGCGCGCGATCCAGAAGGACGCGGGCGGCGCGGCCCGGCTGCGCTGGCAGATGAACGGGTTCAACCGCAGCCCGGGCGCCACCGCACACCCCATGACGGCCCGTAACCTCATGGGCCAGCTCGACGGCACCCGCAACCCGAAGCCAGCCGACCCGGACTTCGACCGGCGGATCTTCGTGCCCGCCTCGGGCGAGCCCGCCTGGATGGCGAACGGCTCCTACGCCGTCGTACGCCGTATCCGGATGCTCCTGGACGACTGGGAGAAGCTGTCGGTGGCCGCCCAGGAACAGGTCATCGGGCGACGCAAGGCCGACGGGGCGGCGCTGTCCGGGGGCGACGAGACGACCCCGATGGACCTGGAGAAGACCGACTCCCAGGGCAATTACGTCGTCCCGCTCAACGCGCACGCCCGGATCACCCGGCCCGACAGGAACGGCGGCGCGGCCCTGCTGCGGCGCCCGTTCTCGTACCACGACGGCTTCGACGCGGACGGCACGCCCGACGCCGGTCTGCTCTTCGTGTGCTGGCAGGCGGACCCGCTGCGCGGCTTCGTCCCGGTGCAGCGCAAGCTCGACCGGGGCGACGCGCTGTCGCAGTTCATCCGGCACGAGGCGAGCGGGCTGTTCGCGGTGCCGGGCGGTGCGGCGCAGGGCGAGTACGTGGGGCAGCGGCTGCTGGAGGGCTAGCCCGGAACCCGGGCGGTCCGGAACTCGGAGAGGTTACGGGGTTTACCGGTTTTACTGGGCGTTCCCGGCTCAAACCATCCGGTCGAGTGGCTTTCCTGAGACGGCCGGGCCGGTGCGGCCAGCGGCCATTAGGGTGAGGGACATGCCAGCGAGCTATGCGTATCTCGGCCCCGAGGGCACCTTCACCGAAGTCGCCCTGCGGACACTCCCGGAAGCGGCCACCCGGGAGCTGATCCCGTACGTGTCGGTGCAGTCCGCGCTGGACGCGGTGCGGGCGGGCGAGGCCGAGGCCGCGTTCGTGCCGATCGAGAACTCCGTCGAGGGCGGCATCACCACCACCCTGGACGAGCTGGTCGCGGGTGAACCGCTGACCATCTACCGCGAGGTGCTGCTCTCGATCACCTTCGCGCTGCTGGTCCGGCCCGGCACGAAGCTCACGGACATCAAGACGGTCTCCGCCCACCCGGCGGCCCAGCCACAGGTGCGCAACTGGCTGCGCACACACCTCCCGGACGCGGTCTGGGAGTCGGCCGCCTCCAACGCGGACGCCGCCCGCCTGGTCCAGGAGGGCCGTTACGACGCCGCGTTCGCGGGCGAGTTCGCCGCCGCCCGGTACGGCCTTGTGGCCCTGGAGACCGAGATCCACGACGCGGAGAACGCGCAGACCCGGTTCGTGCTGGTCGGCCGCCCGGCCCGGCCCGCCGCGCCGACCGGTGCCGACAAGACCTCGGTGGTGCTGTGGCAGCGCGACGACCACCCCGGCGGCCTGCGCGACCTGCTCGGCGAGTTCGCCTCGCGCGGGATCAACCTCATGCTGCTCCAGTCCCGGCCGACCGGTGCCGGGATCGGCAACTACTGCTTCTGCATCGACGCCGAGGGCCATATCTCCGACCGGCGGATGGTGGAGGCGCTGATGGGGCTGAAGCGGATCTGCCTCCAGGTGCGCTTCCTGGGCTCCTACCCGCGCGCGGACATCACGTCGTCCGAGACCCGTCCGACGCCGGCCTGGGCTTCGGACGAGGAGTTCATGGCCGCCTCGGACTGGGTGGCGCGCTGCCAGGACGGCCGGTTCTGATCGGGCCGATCAGGCCGCAGGACCGGCTGGGGCCCGCTTCCAGCCAGTCCTACCTGCATATCATCGTTATCCACAGAAGTTATCCACAGGTCCGCTTCTCGACCTGGGGACAAGTCGACAGAGGTGCGTGAGTCGGTCGACAAATCGCCCCTCACGTCTCCGATGCGGCCATCGGTCCGCACCTCACCCTTCGTCCACCCGTTTCCTTTGATTCATCTTTTGGGGCGACCGCTTTCCACCGAAAGTGGGTGTCACCCAGGTTTGTCCTGGGAATTCTTCACTCGGTCACGGAGTTCCGGAGTGATCAATTCCGAAGTCCACAGACCTTCCACACAGCCTGTGGATAACTCTCGGGAGGGTGTGGATTCCTGTGGACAGCGAGGCCGTGAAGTCCCGTTCTCCACAAGGGAATCCGGTCAACCCGGCGCCGGAGGCATGCCTCGTCCCAGGGAGTGAGACACTTTCCCTTGACCAGTTCCGACACGTTCCGCAATTCGTTCATAACGGAACGTAAGTGACGAATTGTGGCGCATCGGAACCTCCACGGAATAGTGATTCGTGAGCGGCGAGCCCACACCGGTAGCCTTGGCCTCGTGATTGACCTTCGCCTGCTTCGTGAGGACCCCGACCGTGTGCGCGCGTCCCAGCGCGCCCGTGGAGAGGACGTCGCGCTCGTCGACTCCCTCCTGTCTGCCGACGAGCGGCGCAGGTCCTCCGGCGTCCGCTTCGACGAGCTGCGCGCCGAGCAGAAGCAGCTCGGCAAGCTGATCCCCAAGGCCACCGGCGACGAGAAGGCCGAGCTGCTGAAGAAGGCCGGCCAGCTCGCCGCCGACGTCAAGGCCGCCGACGCCGACCGCGACGCGGCCGACGCCGAGACCCAGGAGCTGCTGCTCCGGCTCGGCAACCTCGTCCACCCCGACGTGCCCGTCGGCGGCGAGGAGGACTTCGTCACGCTGGAGACGCACGGCACGATCCGCGACTTCGGTGCCGAGGGCTTCGAGCCCAAGGACCACCTGGAGCTGGGCCAGCTGCTCGGCGCGATCGACGTGGAGCGCGGCGCCAAGGTCTCCGGCTCCCGCTTCTACTTCCTCACCGGTGTCGGCGCCCTGCTGGAGCTCGCCCTGGTGAACGCGGCGATGGCGCAGGCCACGGCCGCGGGCTTCACCCCCATGCTCGTGCCGGCCCTCGTCCGCCCCCAGTCCATGGCGGGCACCGGCTTCCTCGGCCAGGCGGCCCAGGACGTCTACCACCTCGACAAGGACGACCTGTACCTGGTCGGCACCTCCGAGGTCGCGCTCGCGGCGTACCACATGGACGAGATCATCGACGCCGACCGGCTGCCGCTGCGGTACGCGGGCTTCTCGCCCTGCTTCCGCCGCGAGGCCGGCTCGCACGGCAAGGACACCCGGGGCATCTTCCGGGTGCACCAGTTCGACAAGGTCGAGATGTTCTCGTACGTCGACCCCGAGGACTCCCGCAATGAGCACCAGCGCCTGCTGGAGTGGGAGAAGCAGTGGCTGGCCTCGCTGGAGCTGCCGTTCCGCGTGATCGACGTCGCCTCCGCCGACCTCGGCTCCTCGGCCGCCCGTAAGTACGACTGCGAGGCATGGATCCCGACCCAGGGCAAGTACCGCGAGCTGACCTCGACCTCGGACTGCACCGAGTTCCAGTCCCGTCGGCTGTCGATCCGCATGCGTGACGGCAAGCAGGTCAAGCCGCTCGCCACGCTCAACGGCACGCTGTGCGCCGTACCGCGCACGATCGTGGCGATCCTGGAGAACCACCAGCTGGCCGACGGCTCCGTCCGGGTCCCCGAGGTGCTGCGCCCCTACCTGGGCGGCCGCGAGGTCCTGGAGCCGGCCGCGCAGTGACCGGCTTTCCGTACCGGCTGATCGCGACCGACCTCGACGGAACGCTCCTGCGCTCCGACGAGTCGGTCTCGCAGCGCACCCGTGACGCGCTCGCCGCGGCCACCGCGGCGGGCGCGGCCCACATCGTCGTCACCGGCCGCGCCGTCCCCTGGACCCGGCACATCCTGGACGACCTCGGCTACGACGGCCTCGCCGTCTGCGGCCAGGGCGCGCAGGTCTACGACGCCGGCGCCCACCGCCTGCTGACCTCGGTCACCCTGGACCGTCAGCTGGCGGGGGTCGCCCTGGCCAAGATCGAGGCCGAGGTGGGCCCGCTGTACCTGGCGGCGAGCCGGGACGGCCTGGACGGCGATGTGCTGGTGGGACCGGGGTACGCGGTGACGGGCGCGCTGCCCGCGATCCCCTTCACGGACGCGTCCGACCTCTGGACGGCCCCGCTGAACAAGATCTACATACAGCACCCGACGCTGTCCGACGACGAGCTGGCGGCGGCGGCCGAGCGCGCGGCCGGCGGCTTCGTCACCGTGGCCATGGCGGGTGAGGGCATCGTCGAACTGCTTCCGCTCGGCCTCTCCAAGGCAACGGGCCTGTCCCTGGCGGCCCGCCGCCTGGGCCTGAAGGCCGCGGACACGATCGGCTTCGGCGACATGCCCAACGACATCCCGATGTTCGCCTGGGCCGCCCGGGGTGTGGCCATGGCCAACGCCCACGAGGCACTGCGCGAGGTCGCCGACGAGGTGACGACGTCCAACGAGGACGACGGGATAGCGGTCGTGCTGGAGCGGTTGCTGGGCTGAAGGCCGGGGAGGCGGCCGCGCGGCCGACCGCTGTGGGCCATCGTTCCGCAGGGCGGAACGGGTGGGCGCAGCCTGCAGTGCGGGGCGCCGACATGACCAACCCCGGCTGAAGACCGGCCGTACCACAGCGGCAGCGCCGCGCGGCTGCCCCGGACAGCTCCCGTGGCTCCACGGTGGGGTAACTACACCGGAGCCGGCCTCGGGCTGTCCTGTCGGGAGCTGGGCGCAGTGCCGTGCATGGGCATCGCCCACCTCCACTCCCGGATCACGGCGCCGGGGCGATCCCGGCGGATGGGGCACAACCACTCTGCCCCGCCGCCGAGTTGGGCGCCACCGAATTACCGGCGGCGCCACCTGCGGCGCCGGGCCTTGCCGAAGAACCAGCCCGCCGGCGGCTCGTCGGAGCGCCATGGCTGCGGCTCGGGCGCCTCGGCACGCCAGCGGGCGGCGAGCATACGGGCCCGCGCGGACGGCTCGGAGGTCTCGGCGCCGCGGATGAAGGCCTCGTCCAGGACCAGTTCGTCCAGCCCGTCCCAGACATCGCCCCCGGACCGCCCGCGCCCGTCGTTTTCCGGTATTTCCTCCGTCATCGACGACCTCCTCGCCCTGCATCCGCTTTGCTCAGTTTGCCCGGACCGGTGTGAAGCCCCCGTCAAGCCGCCGGGGCCTACTCCTCGCCCGCGAGCTTCAGGGCCCGCAGCTTCTGGCCGGCGTACCAGGTGGCCAGCACGGTGACCGCCACCAGCAGCACCGTGGCCGTCGGCAGGCCCACGGTGGAGGTCACGAGGTCCCCGCCGGCGACCTTGTGGGCGACGGCCAGCGACCACTGCTGGACGCTGAGCGTGCGCGCACCGGGCACCAGGGAGCCGAACAGCGCCTCCCAGACCAGTGCGTAGACGAGCCCGAAGACCACGGCGTGCCGGGAGACCGTGCCGAGCAACAGGAACAGCGCCGAGTAGGCGATGGACGAGACCAGCGCGGCGACCGTGTAGGCGACGGCGATCTGCTGGCCGTTGCCGTTGAGGATCAGGCCCGCGATCAGGGTCGGCAGCGCCGAGAAGACCATGGTCACGGCGATGGCGACGATCAGCTTGGTGAAGATGATCGTGGGCCGCTTCAGCGGCTTGGACAGCAGGTAGACGACGGAGCCGTCGTCGATCTCGGGGCCGATCGCTCCCGTGCCCGCGATGACGCCGATGATCGGCACCATCGTGGCGATCGCGAAGCCGCCGAGGACGTCGGCCGCGGTCTGGTCGTCGGCGCCGGTCAGGGCCCGCACGGCGACGGCGAGCACGATCAGCAGCAGCGGCAGCGCGCCGAGGATGAGGGCCCGGCGACGGCCGAGCAGGGCCCGGTAGGTGAGCCGGGCGACGGTGGGGTCGTACATCTTCGGCCTCCTACGCCGCGACCAGGTACGAAAAGACGGACTCCAGGGACTCGTCGGACGGCGAGACCGTGAGGAGCCGGATGCCGTGGTCCCGGGCGACCTTCGGCAGCAGGGCGGTGAAGCGGCCGAAGTCGACGGCCTGGATGCGCAGCGCGCCCTCGCTGTGGTCCACCTCGATGCCGGCCGTCGAGGGGTCGGCGATCAGCGCGGCCGCGAGGGCGCGGTCGTCGCTGGAGCGGACGAGGTAGCGGTGCGGGCGGTCGGTCATCAGGCGGCGGATCTTGCGGAAGTCGCCACTGGCCGCGTGCCGGCCGGCGACGACGACCTCGATGTGCCGGGCGAGCTGCTCGACCTCTTCGAGGATGTGCGAGGAGAACAGCACGGTGCGGCCCTCGTCGCCCATCTTGCGCAGCAGGTCCATCAGTTGCATGCGCTGGCGCGGGTCCATGCCGTTGAACGGCTCGTCCAGCAGGAGCAGCGACGGCTCGTGGACGAGGGCGCTCGCCATCTTCACGCGCTGGCGCATGCCCTTGGAGTACGTGGAGATCCGCCGGTCCTGCGCGTACTCCATCTCGACCGTGGCCAGGGCCTTCTGGGCCGCGCTCGCGCCCAGGCCGTGCAACTCGGCGTTGGCCACGACGAATTCGCGGCCGGTGAGGAAGTCGTACATCGCCTCACGCTCGGGGACGATGCCGATGCGCCGGTAGATGGCCTCGTTGCGCCACACCGGCTGTCCGTCGAGGGTGACCGTGCCGGTGGAGGGGGCGAGGAAGCCGCCCATCATGTTGATCAGGGTGGACTTTCCGGCGCCGTTGGGGCCGAGCAGGCCGGTGACGCCGGGGCCGATCGTCATCGTGATGTCGTTGACGGCGACCACGTTGCCGAACCAGCGGGAGACGTGGTCGATGCTGAGCGTGGTCACAGTCCCACCTTCTTGTAGCGGCGCATCAGCAGGCCGTAGCTGCCGGCGATCAGGCCGAGCACGAGCAGGACGTAGACCACGCCCTGTCCGGCCGACGGGTTGATCGCGCCGGGGTTGCGGGCGGTCGCGCCGAGGAAGGCCGACTGGACGCCGTCGATGAGCGTGACCGGCGAGAACAGGCCGATCCACGGGATGGCGGAGGAGTGGTTCTGCACATCGGCGATGGCCTGGAGCGTGGAGACCGCGCCGTAGGAGATGATCATCACGGCGATCACGGCGGCGATGCCGAAGCCCCGGCGCGGGGTGACGGCGGCGATGACCAGGCCGATGCCGGCGAACAGCAGGGAGAGCAGCGCCACGGAGACCAGTCCTTCGGCGAATTCCTTCGTCTGGTGGGCGAAGCCCAGCTTGGCCAGCAGCGCGCCCACGTACATCACGAGCAGGGGAGTGGCGGTCAGGATGAAGATCGCCGAGGCCAGCGACGCGAACTTGGCGCGGACGTAGTCGGCGGTCTCGATGGGCCGCGAGAAGTACAGCGGCACGGTCTTGAAGCGCAGGTCGCGGGAGACGGACTGGGGTGCCTGCGCAGCGACGTACAGGCTGATCACGGCCTGCATGATGATCGCGTAACGCGTGTAGGTCACGGGCAGTTCGTGCGCCTTGGTGAAGACCGTGACGGCCACCATGATGGCGGCGGGCACGCACATCACCGCGAACAGCACCATCGGCAGCACCTTGGACTTCACCGAGCGGCCGAGTCCGTAGGAGCCGCGCAGGGACTGCGCGTACAGCGAGCGGCGGGCGTAGGCGCGGCCGAGGCGGGGGCCGTCGTAGCCGCGGTAGCCGATGTCGTGGATGCGGGTCTGGTCGCCGGCCGGGGCCGGCAGGGGGTGCTCAACCGCCATGTCCGACGGCCTCCTTCCGCTGCTCGTCGCTGCTGTGTGCGTCGTCGGTGAACACCTCGGAGATGTGGTGCCGGCGCTGCTCCATGCGCACCAGGCCGAGGCCGAGGTCGGCGACGACGTCCCGGACGAGGTCGTAGGTCTCCTCGCCCTCGGCGGTCAGCAGCAGGATGTGGCCCGCGCCGGGCAGTCCGGCGCCCTCGTTCTGTGTGTCGAGCCCGCGCGCGTGGAGCGCCTCGCGGACCGCGCGGGTGCCGTCGGGGTGGGTCTCGCTGTCGGTGACCTCGATCGCCAGGGTGGTCGTGGTCCGGGTGAAGTCGGTGGTGGAGCTGGAGCGCAGGAGCTTGCCGCCGTCGATGACGACGACGTGGTCGCAGGTGCGCTCCAGCTCGCCCAGCAGATGGGAGGTGACCAGGACGGAGATGCCGAAGTCGGTGTGGATGCGGCGGATCAGGCCGAGCATGTCGTCCCGCCCGACCGGGTCGAGGCCGTTGGTCGGCTCGTCCAGGAAGACCAGCTCCGGATCGTGCACCAGCGCCTGGGCGAGCTTGACCCGCTGCTTCATGCCCGTGGAGTAGCCGCCGATGGGGCGGTAGCGCTCCTCGTACAGGCCGACGTGGCGCAGGGTGTCCGCGGTGCGCTCGCGCGCGGCGGTGGGCGGCAGGCCGGACATCCGCGCCATGTGGACGACGAACTCGGTGGCCGAGACGTCGGGCGGCAGGCAGTCGTGCTCCGGCATGTACCCGACGCGCTCGCGGATGGCGCGGCCCGACGACGGGTCGGCGACGTCCAGACCGAGCACCTCGGCGCGGCCCTCCGTGGCGGGGGACAGACCCAGCAGGATCTTGATCAGGGTGGACTTGCCGGCGCCGTTGGCACCGACGAGTCCGGTCACACCGGGTCCGATGTCCACGGACAGCCGGTCGAGAGCGGTCACCCGGGGGAACCGCTTGCTCAGGCTTTCGGTCGCGATCACAGTCACGCATACGACCGTAGTGATGCGGGCCACGCCGGTCGTCAGACCTCAGAGCCGTCTTCGTGTCAGTCCCAGGTATTACGGGGCCCTAAGGGATGCCCTGCCTAAGGGTTACCGCAGGTTCTCCACAGCCTGCCGCCCCTCCTATTGACGCCGCCTCTAACAACTGTCACATTCACCAGTGTCAAGTTACGGACGCGTACCGCAGTCGGCGAGGCGACGCGTCGAGTCGGCGGCACGACGGGACGGGGCGGCATGACGACGGCAGTGAGCAGCGAACTCTCCGTGGAGCTGCGGGGGTTCAGGCGGGTGCAGCGCCTCGCCTACGAGTGCGCGGAGGCGGTCGCGGCACGCCTGGAGCCGGGTGTGACGGAGCGCGAGGCGGCGCGGATGCAGCGCGAGTGGCTGCGCGAGCGCGGGGTGCGGGACTGGTTCCATCTGCCCTTCGCCTGGTTCGGCGACCGCACGGCGTTCGTGAACTTCCGCGTCCCGCTCCAGTTCT
Organism: Streptomyces sp. MUSC 14; assembly: GCF_001866675.1. NCBI lineage: Bacteria > Bacillati > Actinomycetota > Actinomycetes > Kitasatosporales > Streptomycetaceae > Streptomyces > Streptomyces sp. MUSC 14. The sequence continues at coordinate 142,150 of NZ_MLYN01000042.1, read as the reverse complement.
TCCCCACCGACCGCGCCCTGGCGCCCGGGATGCCGTTCATCCTGGACATGGCGCCGGTCTACGAGGGATACACGGCGGACATCGGCTACTCGGGCTCCCTCGGGGTCAACCCGGTGCAGGACCGGCTGATGGCCGACCTGGAGGCGCACCGGGAGCTGATCCTGCGCGAGGTGCGCGAGCGGCGCCCGCTGCGCGAGATCTACGAGGACGTGGACCGCCTCATGGTCCGCCAGGGCTACGCCAACCGGCATCGCGCGTACCCGTTCGGCGTGATCGCCCACAAGGTGGACCGGGTGAAGCAGCGCCGATTCTCCCCGCACCTGTTCGGGTTCGGCACGCAGTCCCTGAAGGGACTGGCCGCCGACGCGCTGCACGGCCACCGCGAGGGCTGGTCGCCCCTGTGGTCGCCGTACCGCTTCTCCGACCATCCGCCGCAGCCGGGCCTGTGGGCGGTCGAACCCCACCTCGGCTTCCGGGGTACGGGCGCGAAGTTCGAGGAGATCCTCGTGGTCACCGACTCCGGGGACCCCGAGCAGAGCGCGTTCTGGCTGGACGACGATCTGCCGCACGTGCGGCGCTGGGCGGAGGAGAAGTGACGGCGGACGGAGCGGGAGAGGCGAGGGCGGACGTGACGCTGAAGGGGGCGCGGGAGCGCCGGATCGCGACCGGCGGGGTCGAGCTGTGCGTGGCCGAGCTGGGAGATCCGGAGCAGCCGACGGTGGTGCTGGTGCACGGCTACCCGGACAGCAAGGAGGTCTGGTCGGAGGTGGCCGGCCGCCTCGCCGACCGCTTCCACGTGGTGCTGTACGACGTCCGGGGCCACGGCCGCTCGACGGCGCCGCAGCCGCTGCGCGGCGGCTTCACGCTGGCCAAGCTCACCGACGACTTCCTGGCCGTGCTGGACGCGGTCAGCCCGGACCGGCCGGTGCACCTGGTCGGGCACGACTGGGGCTCGGTGCAGTCGTGGGAATTCGTCACGGTGGGCCGCACGGAGGGCCGTATCGCCTCCTTCACCTCGATCTCCGGCCCGTCCCTGGACCACTTCGGACACTGGATCAACGCGCGCGTGAAGCGGCCGACGCCCCGCCGGGTGGGCCAGCTCCTCGGCCAGGGCGCCAAGTCCTGGTACGTGTACATGCTGCACACGCCCGTGCTGCCCGAGCTGGCCTGGCGCGGTCCGCTGGGCAAGCGCTGGCCGCGCATCCTGGAGCGCGTCGAGCAGGTCCCCGGCGGCGACTACCCGACCGCGTCCCTCTCCTCCGACGCGGCACACGGCGCCTGGCTCTACCGGGACAACGTCCGCGCCCGGCTGACCAGGCCCCGCCCGGACGCCTACGCACACGCGCCGGTGCAGCTCATCACGCCGCAGGGGGACGCGTTCCTGTCCGAGCGGCTCTACGACGACCTGGAGCGGTGGGTGCCGCAGCTGACCCGCCGCACGCTCCCGGCCAAGCACTGGGTGCCGCGCACCCGGCCCGACCACGTCGCCTCCTGGATCGAGGAATTCATCGTGTCCGTCGACGGCGGCCGCCCGGAACCGAAGGCCACCGGCCGCCACGCGGCCCGGTTCGGCGGGCAGTTGGTGCTGGTCACCGGCGCGGGCAGCGGCATCGGCCGGGCCACGGCCTTCGCCTTCGCGGAGGCCGGCGCGCGCGTGGTCGCCGTCGACCGCGACGCCGAGTCCGCCGCCCGCACCGCCGAGCTGTCCCGGCTCGTCGGCGCGCCCGAGGCCTGGGCGGAGACGGCCGACGTCTCCGACGAGCAGGCCATGGAGAAGCTCGCCGAGAAGGTGCACCGCGAGTACGGCGTGCTGGACGTGCTGGTCAACAACGCGGGCATCGGTCTGTCCGGCTCCTTCTTCGCCACCACGACCGACGACTGGCGCAGGGTCCTGGACGTCAACCTGTGGGGCGTGATCCACGGCTGCCGGCTCTTCGGCGCGCGGATGAGCGAGCGCGGGCAGGGCGGCCACATCGTCAACATCGCCTCGGCGGCGGCCTTCCAGCCCTCCCGGGCCCTGCCCGCCTACAGCACCTCCAAGGCGGCGGTGCTGATGCTCTCCGAGTGCCTGCGGGCCGAACTCACCGGTCAGGGCATCGGGGTGAGCGCGATCTGCCCCGGCATCGTCAACACCAACATCACCTCCACGGCCCGCTTCGCCGGGGTCGACGAGACGGAGGAGAAGCGCCGGCAGAAGAAGTCGGCCCGGCTGTACGGCAAGCGCAACTACCCGCCGGAGAAGGTGGCCGAGGCGATCCTGGACGCGGTGATCGACGACAAGGCGGTCGTTCCGGTGACCCCGGAGGCGCGGGGCGCCCACCTCATGTCCCGCTTCCTGCCGGGGGCGCTGCGGCGCATCGCGCGCGTGGAGCCGAGGCTGTGACATGACCGGACCGCCGCCCGCGCGGACGTACCGCATCGAGGACCTGGCACACCACACGGCCACGACCGTGCGGACCATCCGCGCCTACCAGGACCGCGGTCTGCTCCCGCGGCCCGAGCGCCGGGGCCGTGCCAACCTCTACTCCGAGGCGCACGTCACCCGGCTGCACCAGATCGCCCATCTCCTCGACCGCGGCTACACCCTGGCGTCGATCAAGGAGTTGCTGGAGGCCTGGGACACCGGCCGGGGCCTCGGCGCGGTGCTCGGTCTGGTCACCGAGGTGGAGGGCCCGTGGACGGACGAGCGCCCCGACCGGATCACCCGGGCCGAGCTCGGCGCCCGCTTCGGCGCCGAGCCCGACGACGACGCCGTGGCGGAGGCGGTCGAGCTGGGCGTGCTGGAGCGGATCGACGGCGACCCGGACACGTTCGCGGTACCGAGCCCCCAAGAGCTGGCCGTGGCCGTCGAGTTGCACGCGGCCGGGGTGCCGCTGTCGGCGATCTCTGGCCACCTGCGGGAGTTGAGGGGCCAGGTCGAGCACATCGCCGCCCGTTTCCTGGAGTTCACCACCGAGCATGTCTTCGCGCGCTATCTGGACGATCCCGGGCGGCGCACGGACGCGCACGCCGAGGAGGCGGCCTCCCTCGTACGCCGGCTGCGGCCGCTGGCCCAGCAGACGATGGAAGCCGAACTGGCACGGGCCATGCGCACGTTGGCGACCAGACGGCTGCGCACCCACCTCGTCACCGAGAAGCCCGCGGAGGAGGCGTCCGGCACACGTTCGGTGCGCTTGCCCACCGGGACGATCTCCGCTGTGGAAAGGCTTGTTGGACCGGCACATGTCGCCGAGTTCATCGCACTGGCAACCGAACGGGAGGTGGGAGGACGGGCCTTGGAAAAGCTTGCCTCAGCTCTCCCTGTGGACAAGGGACTTCTCGAATCACCCTAAATCACCTGCCACTTATCCACAGTTTCACCAATTCCCCTGTGGATAACCACAGTTGGTTGTGGATCAAACCTGGGGGCAAAAAAGACCTGCGTGATCCGCGTCTCTCGCGCACGCTGGACACATGAACGACGAGCATGACGAAAGACGCACCGTGAAGGTGTCGAAGTACCTCTCCAAACACCTGCGCCACCAGCCGGAGCGCATCGGGCTCACCCCGGACCCGGCCGGCTGGGTGGAGATCGACGCGCTGATCGCCGCGGCCGCCGCGCACGGGTTCCCGGTCACGCGCGAGGAGCTGGACCACGTGGTGGCCGCCAACGACAAACGGCGCTTCGCGGTCGACGGCGACAGGATCCGCGCCAGCCAGGGCCACAGCATCGAAGTCGACCTCGGCCTGCCCCCGGCGACCCCGCCGCCGTACCTCTACCACGGGACTGTCGCCCGCGTCCTGGACGCGATCCGCGCGCAGGGGCTGCGGCCCATGAACCGGCACGACGTGCACCTGTCCGCCGACCGCGAGACCGCCACCCGGGTCGGCGCCCGCCGCGGCCGCCCCGTCGTGCTCACCGTGGACGCCGGCGCCATGCACCGTGACGGCCACGTGTTCCGCGTCAGCGCCAACGGTGTCTGGCTGACGAAGGCCGTACCACCGCGCTACCTGCGCTTCCCCGGCCCCCGCTGACCTGCGCTCTCCCCTCCCTACGAGGAACCCTCGCGCGCACGTCGCCGTCCTCGGTGGTATGGACCACTCGCCCGGACACCTGCCGACCACCCAGGCCGCCGTCGAAGCCCTGCGCGCCCTCGCCGCCCGCTACGCGCGCGAGATCGAGGTGAGCGACGACATCGGCGCCGACCGCACCTCCCGCCGCGGCGCCGCGGGCATCGGGGTGACCACGGACCCCGACGGATCCCTGCCGCACGAAGCGTACGTCGAATTCGGCGGCCTGCCCCGGGTGAGCGTGCGGCTCTATCCGGACGACGACGCGCTGATCACCGTCGAGGGCGTCGAGTGCCCCGACATCGCGCGCGACGACGTGCCGGCCTTCCTCCGCTCCGTCTTCGACGGCCTCGCCCACGTCAAGGTGCGCCGCTTCCCGCCCGGCTACCGCCTGGTCGTCCCGCTGCCCGGCGACCGCACGCACACGGAGTACGTCCCGATGATCCTGCTGAGCCCGTGGCTGAGCCGGAACATCCGCTGACCGTTTCGGCCGTTGTCCGTGGGGCCGCTTACTCTCGGACGCATGAGCCTGCGTCTGAGCACCGTGATCCTGCCCCACCGCCGCTGGAGCGAAGGCGGCCGTTCGACCTGGACACGGGCCGAGCAGCTGGGCTTCCACACGGCGTACACCTACGACCACCTGTCCTGGCGCACCTTCCGTGACGGCCCCTGGTTCGGCGCGGTCCCGACCCTGGCCGCGGCCGCCGGCGTCACCGAGACCCTGCGCCTCGGCACGCTGGTGACCTCGCCGAACTTCCGCCATCCGGTGACCCTCGCCAAGGAGCTGATCTCCCTCGACGACATCTCCGGCGGCCGGATCACCCTCGGCATCGGCGCCGGCGGCACCGGCTTCGACGCGACGGCGCTCTTGAACAGCAGCCAGGAGCCGTGGAGCCCGCGCGAGCGCGCCGACCGCTTCGCCGAGTTCGTGCCGCTGCTCGACCGGCTGCTCACCGAGGACGCGGTGACCCAGGAGGGCCGGTTCTACTCGGCGGACGAGGCGCGCAACATCCCCGGCTGTGTGCAGCGGCCCCGGCTGCCGTTCGCGGTCGCGGCCACCGGCCCGCGCGGCCTCAAGCTCGCCGCGCGGTACGGACAGGCCTGGGTGACCACGGGCGACCCGAAGCTCTACGAGACCGGCACCCCGGAGCAGTCCGTCGAGGCCCTGCGCGGCCAGGTGGGCAAGCTGTCCGAGGCCTGCGCGGCCGCCGGGCGGGACGTGGCCGAGCTGGACAAGATCCTGCTCACCGGCTTCACCCCGGACCGTTCCCGGCCCCTTCGGTCCGTGGACGCCTTCGTGGACTTCGCCGGCCGGCACCGGGAACTGGGCTTCACCGAGATCGTGATCCACTGGCCCATCCCGGACTCCGACTTCGCCGCGGACGAGAAGGTCTTCGAGGAGATCGCCATGGAAGGGCTCGCTCAACTGGGCTGACCCGCAAGGCGGTTCGGTGCACCGGATGCCGTCCGTGCCGCTGAGCGTCATGTGTGTCTCATCTGTGCGGAGTGCCGCACGGGCGTGCTGGCATATGCGCGAGAATGGCCGGGTGACCTCAGCGACCAGACAGCCCGGGACCCCGTCCGCCGCCGTACGACCGCGGCTGATCGCCACCGACCTCGACGGCACGCTGCTGCGCGACGACAAATCGGTCTCCCCGCGGACCGTCGCCGCGCTGGCCGCCGCCGAGGAGGCGGGCATCGAGGTCTTCTTCGTCACCGGCCGCCCGGCCCGCTGGATGAACGTCGTCAGCGACCACGTCCACGGCCATGGCCTGGCGATCTGCGGCAACGGCGCCGCCGTGGTCGACCTGCACGGCGGCCCCGGCGGCCACCGGTTCGTGAAGGTGCGCGAACTGGCCCGCGCGAACGCCCTGGACGCCGTACGGCTGCTGCGCGAGGCGGCGCCCGGCACGGTGTTCGCGGTCGAGCAGACCTACGGCTTCCACCAGGAGCCCGACTATCCCAAGCTGCACCTGGAGATACCGGACAACCTCCAGCCCGCCGAGCGGCTCCTCGCCCCCGACGGTCCGGACGCCGACCAGCCCGTGCTCAAGATCCTGGCCTACCACCCGGATCTCGATCCCGACGCCTTCCTCACCCTCGCCCGGATCTCGATCGGCGACCGCGCCAACGTCACCCGCTCCAGCCCCAGCGCCCTGCTGGAACTGAGCGGCCCCGACGTCTCCAAGGCCAGCACGCTCGCCCTGTGCTGCGCCGAGCGCGGCATCGCGCACGACGAGGTCGTCGCCTTCGGGGACATGCCCAACGACGTCGAGATGCTGACCTGGGCCGGCCGCTCGTACGCGATGGGCAACGCCCACCCCGACGTCGTCGCCGCCGCGTCGGGCCGCACGGTCGCCAACAACGAGGACGGCGTGGCGGTCGTGATCGAACAACTGCTGGCGGACCGTTTGTAGGTCCTGCCGGCCCGGCGTCCCGCCGAGCCGGAGGCATCTCGGCGGGTGCCTCCGCCACGGCCGTCGTCGCCCCGGCGTTCAGGTTCGGCCGACCGCTGCGCCGGCCCCGCGCGCGGCCCGGATGACGGTCACCGCGCCGCCACCAGCGACTCAGCCGCCTCCTCCCGCAACGCCATCGCCCGCAGCGGCCCGTCCACCGCGACGAGCTCCGCGTACCCGCCCCGCTGCACCACCCGGCCCGCGTCCAGGACGATCACCTCGTCCACCGCGTCCAGCCCCGCCAGGCGGTGCGTGATCAGCAGCGTCGTACGACCCTCGGTGGCGGCCAGCAGATCGGCGGTGAGCGCGTCGGCCGTCGGCAGGTCCAGATGCTCGGCGGGCTCGTCGAGGACCAGGACGGGGAAGTCGGCCAGCAGGGCACGGGCCAGGGCGAGCCGCTGGCGCTGACCGCCGGACAGCCGCGCCCCGTGCTCGCCGACCAGTGTGTCCAGGCCGTCCGGCAGCGAGTCCGCCCAGTCCAGCAACCGGGCCCGGGCCAGTGCGCGGCGAAGCTCGCCCTCGGTGGCGTCCTTCCTGGCCAGCAAGAGGTTCTCGCGCACCGAGCTGTCGAAGAGATGCGCATCCTGCGCACACAGCCCGACGAGCCGCCGTACGTCGTCACCGGCCAGCGCGTACGCGTCCACACCGCCGAGCGTGTACGCGCCCTCCTGCGGGTCGAGGAACCGCAACAGCACCTGCGCGAGGGTCGTCTTGCCGGAACCGGAGGCCCCGACCACGGCGATCCGCCTGCCCCGCTCCAGCGTGAGGTCGAACCCGGCCAGCGCCTCCCGCCGCTGCCCCTCGTACCGCGCGGCGAGCCCCTTGACCGCCAGCGGGAACGGCGAGGCCGGCGCCTGACGCGGACGCTCCGGCTCGCGTACGGGCTCCGGGGCGTCCAGCACCTCGTACACCCGCTCCGCGCTGCGCCGCACCCGCTGCCGGTGGCGCACGGCGAGCGGCAGCCCCAGAACGGCCTCGAACGCGGCCAGCGGGGTGAGGACGACCACGGCCATCGCCACGCCGCCGAGCCGGCCCGCCGCCACCGCCTGGGCGCCGAACAGCGCGGTGGCGGCGACGGTCAGGCCGCAGATCAACGCGGTGAGCCCGTCGCCGAGCGCGGTGGCCACGGCGGCGCGCGAAGCGATCCGGGTGAGGGTGCCGTCGGCGCGCCGGGCCGCGTCCTTACGGGCGGGCAGCGCACCGGCGACGGTCAGCTCGGCGGTGCCCGTGAGCAGATCGGTTACGCGGGTGGCGAGCACGCCCCGCGCGGGCGCCAGCCGCCGCTCGGCGCGCCGGGCCACGGAGGCAGTGACGAAGGGGACACCGACACCGGCCGCTGCCAGACCGACCGCGAGGGCGGCCCCGGCCTCGGGCAGCAGCCACGCCGTGAAGCCGACGGTGCCGGCCGAGACGAGGACGGCGACCGAGGCGGGCAACAGCCAGCGCAGCCAGTAGTCCTGGAACGCGTCCACGTCCGCGACCAGCCGCGTGAGCAGATCACCGCGCCGGGCACTGCGCAGTCCGGCAGGCGCGAGCCGCTCCAGACGCCGGTAGACCGCGACCCGGGTGTCGGCCAGCATCCGCAGCACGGCGTCGTGCGACACCAGCCGCTCGGCGTACCGGAACACGGCCCGCCCGATCCCGAAGGCCCGCGTCGCCGTCACGGCCACCATCAGATACAGCACGGGCGGCTGCTGCGATGCCCGTGAAATGAGCCACCCGGACGTCGCCATCAGCCCGACGGCACTGCCGAGCGCCAGCGCCCCGAGCACCAGCGCGAGCACGAGCCGCCCGCGCAGGGGCCGGGCAAGCCCGCGAACCCGGGCAAGAGGGCTGCGGGGCTGGGCGGGGGTCTGCTCCGGCAGGTCTGCCGCGTCTGCGGCGTCTGTCGGGTCGCTCTCCAGCCGAGAGTCGCGGGTGGTGGGCGGACAGGGGCGGGGGTCCAGAGGACGCACTTCCCCGGCAGGGCCATGGCCGGTCAGCCGCACGACCCGGTCGGCCACATCCAGCAGCGCAGGCCGATGTACCACAAGCAGCACGGTCCGGCCCACCGCCAGCCGCCGCACCGCCGCCACGACCTCCGCCTCGGTCTCCCCGTCCAGCGCGGCCGTCGGCTCGTCCAGCAACAGCACGGGCCGGTCGGCGAGAAACGCCCGAGCCAGCGCCAGCCGCTGCCGCTGCCCTGCCGACAGCCCGGCCCCGTCCTCGCCGAGCACGGTCTGTGCCCCTTCGGGCAGCGCGTCCACGAACTCCAGCGCGCCCGCATCCCGCAGCGCCCGCCGTACGGCACCGTCGTCCGCGTCGGACCGGGCCAGCCGTACGTTCTCCGCGATGGTCCCGGCGTACAGGTGCGGCCGCTGTGGCACCCAGGCGATCCGCGAGCGCCACTCCTCCAGCTCCAGGCCCGCCAGCTCCCCGCCACCGATCCGCACCCGGCCCTCGGCGGGCTCCACGAAGCCCAGCAGCACGTTCAGCAGCGTCGTCTTGCCCACACCGCTCGGCCCGACCAGCGCCACGGTCTCGCCGGGTTCGACGGTGAACGACACGTCGGTCACCGCGTCGGCCGAACGGCCGGGGTAGCGCACGGTGACCCCGTCGAAGGCCACCGCGCCCTGGGGCACCGGACCCGTGCCGGACGCCGGGACCGGCGTCTCCAGCACGGCGAAGATCTCCTCCGCGGCGGCGAGCCCCTCGGCCGCCGCGTGGAACTGCGCCCCGACCTGGCGCAGCGGAAGGTAGGCCTCGGGCGCCAGCACCAGGATCACGAGGCCGATGTACAGGTCCATGTCGCCGTGGACGAGCCGCATGCCGACCGTCACCGCCACCAGGGCCACCGACAGCGTGGCGAGCAGTTCCAGCGCGAAGGAGGAGAGGAAGGCGATCCGCAGGGTCTGCATCGTCGCCTGCCGGTACTCGCCGGTGATCCGCCGGATGGACTCGGCCTGCGCCTTGGCCCGCCCGAACACCTTGAGGGTGGGCAGACCCGCTACCACGTCCAGGAAATGGCCGGACAGCCGGGACAGCAGCCGCCACTGACGGTCCGTCCGGGACTGCGTGGCCCAGCCGATCAGGACCATGAACAGCGGGATGAGCGGCAGGGTGCCGACGATGATCGCCGCCGAGACCCAGTCCTCGGTGACGATCCGCGCCAGCACCGCCACCGGCACGACCACCGCGAGCCCCAACTGCGGCAGATAGCGCGAGAAATAGTCGTCCAGGGCGTCCACGCCTCGCGTGGCGAGGGTGACCAGCGAGCCGGTCCGCTGGCCGCTCAGCCATCCAGGACCGAGCGCCGCCGCCCGGTCCAGAAGGCGACCGCGCAGCTCGGACTTCACCGCCGCGCTCGCCCGATGGGCGGCGAGTTCGGTGAGCCAGGCGACGACCGAACGCCCCATCGCCACGGCCACCAACAGCAGCAGGGGAGTGCGCAGTTCAGCCACGGACCGCCCGTGCTGGAAGGCGCCGACCACGACCTCGGCGATGAGCATCGCCTGGGCGATGACCAGCCCCGCACCGACGGCTCCCAGGCCGATGACCGCCACGAGGAAGAGCCGGGTGGCGCGTGCGTAGCGCAACAGACGCGGATCGATTGGTTTCACGTGAAACGTGCCCTTCGGTCCAGAGGGTGTGTTTCACGTGAAACACACCCTCGGCGGACTCAGTGCGCGATATCGGCGATGTGCTGCGTGCCGATCCGCTTGCGGAACACCCAGTACGTCCAGCCCTGGTAGAGCATGACGAGCGGGGTGGCGATCGCTGCACACCAGGTCATGATCTTCAAGGTGTACGGGGTCGACGAGGCGTTGGTGACCGTCAGGCTCCAGTCCCCGTTCAGGGTGGACGGCATGACGTTCGGGAAGAGCGACAGGAAGAGCATCGCCACGGCGGCCACGATGGTGAGACCGGACAGGGCGAACGACCATCCCTCGCGCCCGGCCTGGTTGGCCACCAGAGCGGCGACCAGCGCGGCTACCGCCACGATCAGGGCCACCAGGCTCCTGCCGTTACCGCTGTGGACCTGCGTCCACAGCAGGAAGGCGAGCGCCACGACGGCGGCGACGAGACCGACCCGCAGGGCCAGCTTCCGTGCCCGCACCCGGATGTCCCCCACCGTCTTGAGCGCGGTGAACACCGCACCGTGGAAGGTGAAGAGCGTGAGCGTGACCAGACCGCCGAGCAGGGCGTAGGGGTTGAACAGGTCCCAGACGCTGCCGACGTACTCGAAGTGCTGGTCGATCTTCACGCCCCGCACGATGTTCCCGAAGGCCACGCCCCACAGGAACGCCGGAATCAGCGAGGTCCAGAAGATCGCGTGCTCCCAGTTGCGCTGCCAGTTCTCCTCGGGCCGCTTCGCGCGGTACTCGAAGGCGACACCCCGGACGATCAGGCAGACCAGGATGACCAGCAACGGCAGATAGAAGCCGGAGAAGAGGGTGGCGTACCAGTCCGGGAAGGCGGCGAAGGTCGCGCCGCCGGCCGTGAGCAGCCACACCTCGTTGCCGTCCCAGACGGGCCCGATGGTGTTGATCAGCACCCGGCGCTCCGGCCGGTCGCGGGCCAGCAGCTTGGTCAGGATGCCGATCCCGAAGTCGAAGCCCTCCAGGAAGAAGTAGCCGGTCCACAGGACGGCGATCAGAACGAACCAGACGTCGTGAAGATGCATGACTGTTCCCCCGGCCTAGTAAGAGAAGGCCATCGGCTTGTCGGCGTCACGGGTGTCGCCGCCGATCTTCGTGGGCGGGTTGAGGTCGGCCTCGGTCAGCTCGGGCGGACCGGCCTTGACGTACTTCGCGAGCAGCTTGACCTCGACGACGGCGAGGATCGCGTACAGCGATGTGAAGACGATCATCGAGGTGAGGACCTCGGCCTGGGAGACCCCTGGGGAGACCGCGTCACGCGTCTGGAGGACGCCGTAGACGACCCACGGCTGGCGGCCCGTCTCGGTGAAGATCCAGCCCCAGGAGTTGGCGATCAGCGGAAAGGCCATGGTCCAGGTCGCGATACGCCAGTACCAGGGGGACAGCTTCGAGCTGAGCACCTTGTTCTTGAACAGCACCAGGTGCGGCACCTCGTCCTCGCCGACCCGCAGATGCTGGGGCAGCATGAACTTCTTACGGGTCAGCCACAGCCCGGCGAGGCCGATCGCGAAGGAGGCCATGCCGAAGCCGATCATCCAGCGGAAGCCCCAGAAGGCGACCGGGATGTTGGGCCGGTAGTCGCCCGGGCCGAACTTCTGCTGCTCGGCCTTGTTGACGTCGTTGATGCCGGGGACGTAGGAGGTGAAGTTGTCGTCGGCCAGGAAGGACAGCAGGCCCGGGATCTCTATCGCCACGGTGTTGTGGCCCTTCTCCACGTTGCCGTAGGCGAAGATCGAGAAGGGTGCGGGCTTCTGGCCGTCCCACAGCGCTTCGGCGGAGGCCATCTTCATCGGCTGCTGCTTGTACATGACCTTGCCGAGGGTGTCGCCGCTGATCGCGGTGAGCATGCCGGCGATGACCACGGTGATCAGGCCCAGCCGCAGCGTGGTCTTCATCTCGCGGATGTGCTTCTTGCGGGCCAGGTGGTAGGCGGAGATGCCGACCATGAAGGCGCCACCGGTCAAGAAGGCCGCCGTCAGGGTGTGGAAGGCTTGGCTGAGCGCGGTGTTCTGGGTCAGCACGGCCCAGAAGTCGGTCAGTTCAGCGCGCCCCTTGGCCTTGTCGATCTTGTAGCCGACCGGATGCTGCATCCAGGAGTTGGCGGCGAGGATGAAGTACGCCGACAGGATCGTGCCGATCGAGACCATCCATATGCAGGCCAGGTGGATCTTCTTGGGGAGCTTGTCCCAGCCGAAGATCCACAGGCCGATGAAGGTGGACTCGAAGAAGAACGCGATCAGCGCCTCGAAGGCGAGCGGCGCACCGAAGATGTCACCGACGAAGCGCGAGTAGTCGGACCAGTTCATGCCGAACTGGAACTCCTGCACGATGCCGGTGACCACGCCCATGGCGATGTTGATCAGGAAGAGCTTGCCCCAGAACTTGGTCGCCTTGAGGTACTTCTCCTTCTCCGTGCGCACCCAGGCCGTCTGAAGCCCGGCCGTGAGGGCGGCCAGGGAGATCGTCAGCGGGACGAACAGGAAGTGGTAGACGGTGGTGATACCGAACTGCCATCGCGCCAGTGTCTCCGGCGCCAAAGCCAATTCCACGTCGTCAGCTCCTTACTTCGCCGTGGTAGCGGCAGTTTGCCCCTTTTGCCGCACGCATCATGGGAGCAATCGGGACGCGCTTGTGAACGCGTTCACATTCACAAGCCATTATGACGCACTGATTTTCAGCCCGGGGAGGCGGGGTGGCCCTAGTGCCACGAAGTCAAGACCTTGGCAGCGACTTCAACATATTGTTGAATTGCGCGCCATGCAGATACGGATCTCCTGGCCCGCGGGGCACATCACCGCGACCCTCGACGCAGACACACCGACCACACAGACCCTCGCCAAGGCGCTGCCGTTCGCCTCCAGTGCCCGCACCTGGGGCGAGGAGGTGTATTTCGACACAGGTGTCTCCGTTTCACGTGAAACGGACGCCCGGCAGGTCGTGGAGCCTGGCACCGTGGCCTTCTGGACGGATGGCGACGCACTCGCCCTGCCCTACGGCCCCACACCGATCTCGCGAGGCGAAGAGTGCCGCCTCGCGAGTCCGTGCAACATCCTGGGGCGCCTCGACGGAGACCCCCGAGTCCTGGCGACCGTACGGGACGGCGACCCCGTCCGCGTGGAGCTGACCGGCGACCAGGACTGACCCTCGTACCGGGGGCTACAGCTCCTTGCGGAACGACTCCGCCACCTTCAGGAAGATGTCGTTCGCCTCGGTCTCGCCGACCGTGACCCGCACACCCTCGCCGGGGAACGGCCGGACCACCACTCCGTGCTGCTCACAGGCCTGCGCGAACGCGACCGTACGCTCCCCCAGCCGCAGCCAGACGAAGTTGGCCTGCGTCTCCGGCACCGTCCAGCCCTGGCCGCTCAGCGCGTCGACCACGCGCGTGCGCTCGCACACCAGCGAGCCCACCCGGCCCAGCAGCTCGTCCTCGGCCCGCAGTGAGGCGATGGCCGCCTCCTGCGCGATCTGGCTGACGCCGAACGGCACCGCCGTCTTGCGCAGCGCCGCCGCCACCGGCTCATGGGCGATCGCGAAACCGACGCGCAGCCCGGCAAGCCCGTAGGCTTTGGAGAACGTGCGCAGGACGCAGACGTTGGGGCGGTTCCGGTAGATGTCGACGCCGTCGGGCACTTCGAGGTCGCGGATGAACTCCCGGTAGGCCTCGTCCAGCACCACCAGCACGTCGCCGGGCACCCGGTCGAGGAACCGCTCCAGCTCAGCCCGCCGCACCACCGTGCCGGTCGGGTTGTTGGGGTTGCAGACGAAGATCAGCCGCGTCCGGTCGGTGATCGCCTCCGCCATCGCGTCCAGGTCGTGCACATCGCCAGGCGTGAGCGGCACCTGCACCGACCGGGCGCCACCGACCTGCGTGATGATCGGGTACGCCTCGAAGGATCGCCAGGCGTAGATCACCTCGTCGCCGGGCCCGCAGGTGGCCTGGACGAGCTGCTGGGCGACGCCCACGGAGCCGGTACCGGTGGCCAGGTGGGAGAGGGGAACACCGAAGCGCTCCGACAGCTCGTTCATCAGCCCGGTGCAGGCCATGTCCGGGTAGCGGTTGAAGTCGGCCGCGGCCGCCGTCACGCTCTCCATCACGCCGGGCAGCGGCGGGTACGGGTTCTCGTTGGAGGACAGCTTGTAGGCGACCGGCCCCTCGGCCGCGGCGGGCTTGCCCGGCTTGTAGGTAGGGATGCCCTCCAGTTCGGCGCGCAACTTCGGGCTCGTCTCGCTCACCGCAGTCCTCCTCGCGACCTCCGGCGGACCGTCGACACCGCCGGCTTCCAATACTCCACACCCTATGAGGATTCGGCGCCGGTGCGTACAGGTTCCGGGGACGGCAACGGGAGAACCTCGCTCCTCCTCGGCCGCATCGCGGGCATCCCGACACGAAGGCGTACGTTTCCGGGGGCGCGCCGTACATATATCTATGCGCCGGTGGCTCGCGCCGTAGCGCGCATCCCCCGTGCAGGTGAGTTGAGACCTCTTCGAGACATCAGGCACTTGGCAGGTCCACACGCGTCGCCACGTCACGTCTTACCATTAGATCGTTCAACTGGCTTTCTTTCTAAGGCAGTTGACTCCGTATGACCATGCAGAAACGTGCCTGTCAACGCGTGCATATGCGTCCGCACTACCCCACCGCATGAGCCCTACTATCGGCTCGCCATGACAGCAGCAGGGAAGCACCAGGTGAGCCGCGCGGAAACCTCACGTCGAGGCAGTCGGCCGGGCCGGGCGGGCATCAGAGACGTGGCCGCCGCCGCCGGAGTCTCCATCACGACCGTGTCCGACGCCCTCAACGGCAAGGGCCGGCTCCCGGATGCCACCCGGCGCCATGTCCGCGAGGTCGCCGACCGGCTCGGATACCGCCCGTCGGCCGCCGCCCGCACCCTCCGTACCGGCAAGTCGGGTCTCATCGGCCTGACCGTGACGACGTACGGGGATGAACCTTTCACCTTCACGGAGTTCGCCTACTTCGCGGAGATGGCCCGGGCCGCCACGTCGGCGGCGCTCGCCCGCGGCTACGCCCTCGTCATCCTGCCCGCGACCTCGCGCCACGACGTGTGGTCCAACGTCGCCCTGGACGGCACGGTCGTCATCGACCCCTCCGACCAGGATCCGGTGGTCAGCGAGCTGGTGCGGCAGGGACTCCCGGTCGTCTCCGACGGCCGCCCGGCCGGCGCGCTGCCCGTCACCGCCTGGGTCGACAACGACCACGAGGCCGCCGTACTCGGCATCCTCGACCATCTCGCCGACGCCGGCGCCCGCCGTATCGGCCTGCTCACGGGCACCTCGACGGACACGTACACGCATCTGTCGACCACGGCCTATCTGCGCTGGTGCGAACGGGTCGGCCAGACCCCGGTCTACGAGGCCTATCCCGCGCACGACCCGTGCGCGGGCGCCGTCGCCGCGGACCGGCTCCTCGCCCGCCCCGACCGGCCCGACGCGGTCTACGGCCTGTTCGACCCCAACGGCACCGACCTGCTCGCCGCCGCCCGCCGCTACGGGCTGCGTGTCCCCGACGACCTGCTGCTCGTGTGCTGCAGCGAGTCCACGGTGTACGCCAGCACCGAGCCGCCCATCACCACCCTCTCCCTGAAGCCCCGCCGCATCGGCACCGCGGTGATCCAGCTCCTGATCGACGCCATCGAGGGCGTCGAGTCGGACCACCCGGTCGAGCAGGTGATACCGACCGAGCTGATCGTGCGCACCTCCTCCCAGCGGCGTCCCCCGCGCACGACGGTGAGTCCGCCGCGGTCACCGGACAGGGCGTAAGGCCGCACAGAGCGGGGCGCGCACCCCGTACTCTCGGCGGCCGGTGGAGGGGACCCGGCGGGCCGACGACCGGCCGGCCGGGAGTCCGGCCGGCGTGGAACCAGGCCGAACACCTGCCGAAACGGGGCGAAAGCGGCGGTGAACTGGAGTCCTGTTCCGATTCACCACCCCTGGGTCATCACACGGCGCGACGCGCATTCCTATGATGGGCCCACGGCACCGCGGACCGCTGCGACCAGGCAGTCCGAAGAGGTGCAGCTGCGGCGCGATGGTGGAGGGGTCTGATGACTCAGGGGGCCGGTCAGGGACCCGAGGTGGAGCGGACGGCGACGTTGCGCGACTTCCGGGTACCTGCGTACGTCCACGAGACCGGTCCGTACGTCCGCACCGCCGACCCCGGCGACGGCCCGCAGCCCCACCCGGGCGACGGCGTGCCGCCCGCCGCCGAGGCGTACCCCGACGGCTACACGCCCACCCGGCGCGACCTGCCGGTCATCACCCGCACCGACACCGTCCAGGTCCACGTCGAACCGGCGCCCGCGGCCCCGGCACCGCAGCCTACGTCCGGCTCCGGACCGCTGTTCGTCGTCGGCGACGTCCACGGATACCTCGACGAACTGATGACCGCACTCCGGGAGCAGGGGCTCATCGACGCCTCGGGCCAGTGGTGCGCGGGCGACGCCCGGCTGTGGTTCCTCGGCGACTTCACCGACCGCGGGCCCGACGGCATCGGCGTCATCGACCTCGTGATGCGGCTGTCCGCCGAGGCCGCCGCAGCGGGCGGCTACTGCAAGGCCCTCATGGGCAACCACGAGCTCCTGCTCCTCGGCGCCAAGCGGTTCGGCGACACCCCCGTCAACTCCGGCGCAGGCACCGCCACCTTCCAGGCGGCCTGGCTGCTCAACGGCGGCCAGAAGACCGACATGGACCGCCTCCAGGACCACCACCTCCAGTGGATGGCGCGCCTCGACGCCGTCGAGGAGGTCGACGGCTATCTGCTGGTGCACTCGGACACCACCGCCTACCTCGACTACGGCGACTCGATCGAGGCGGTCAACGACACGGTCCGCGAGACCCTCACCCGCAATGACGCGGACGAATGCTGGGATCTGTTCCGCAAGTTCACCAAGCGCTTCTCCTTCCGCGACGAGGGGGGTGCAGACGCCGTCCGTTCCCTCCTCGATACGTACGGCGGTACCCGCATCGTTCACGGTCACAGCCCGATTCCCTACCTCCTCGGCGAAGTCGGCTCCGAGGACGGCGAGGAAGGCAGCGGCCCGGTCGTGGAGGGACCGCACGTGTACGCCGACGGGCTCGCCATCGCGATGGACGGCGGAGTGACCATGGCCGGAAAGCTACTGGTCCGGCAACTTCCTCTGGATAACTGACCGTTCTCCGGGAAGGCGTCCCCCCGGCGGAGTACGCGCAGGCCGGAACGTAATTTCCGCAACCCCCTGTCACCGCGCACCGTCACGGCTCTACCATCGGCTTATCCGTAGCAGGCTCCCCTCCGTTTCTGCCCGACGGCTCGCCGGCGTGCGAGCCCCAAGCCCTACGGAGCATCGGGGGATGCACATGAACAGCGTTCCGCAGCACCTGCTGAGCGAGGACCGCCAGGAATTCGAGCGGC
The DNA here is from genome assembly GCF_001866675.1 of Streptomyces sp. MUSC 14. NCBI lineage: Bacteria > Bacillati > Actinomycetota > Actinomycetes > Kitasatosporales > Streptomycetaceae > Streptomyces > Streptomyces sp. MUSC 14. The sequence continues at coordinate 124,595 of NZ_MLYN01000042.1, read as the reverse complement.
TCCTCGATGAGGCGCTGCGCTCCGCACCACACCGACCGGAACTGGCCGCTGTCGGACAGCGGCTCAACTCCGAACAGCTGCGCACCATGGCGCTCAACGCCACCACCCTGATCACGGAGGCCGCCGCAAGCGAGTACGAGCACTACATCGAGGTCCGCGACGAACTGCGCCGCCCGGCGATGGCCCCTGTCCTCAGCGGCGATTCCGGTTCCGCGGAACCAGGCCCGGCCGCGGCTGGGCTCGCCACCGCCTTCGGCGAGTCGGCCGAGGACACCGGCGCGGGCGCCATCGCGGTCGTCGCCGTACTGGCTCCCGTTCTGTCCGGCACCGCCGCGGCGATCTTCCTCCTCATCGGCTACATCCTGAAGACGCTGAATCCCGGCCAGACCTTCGGCGACACCATGCTCACCGCCGGCTGGGTGTTCGGCGCCGTGACCGCGGCCTCGATCCTCGTCGCCGCCGTCGGTCTGCTCCTCACCGCCCTGCGCAACAGCTCCTCGGCCCAGGCCCAGACGCTGAACGCGGCGCACAAGGAGGTGGACCGGGCCAGAGAGGCCTGGCGCAGCGCCCTGCTGGAGCGCGGGATCCTGCCGTTTCTGCGCGAGGCGCTCGCCGAGCCCGGACCGGCCCCCGCACGGCTGCGCACGACCCCGTCCGCCCCGACCGGCCGGATGCCCCGCCTGGGCTACGACCGCCCCGGCTTCAGCAGCCCCGACAACGGCACCGAGTCCGGTCGCACGGGTTTCTCCAGTCCCGACTACACAAGCCCGGACTTCGGCGGCCCGGACCACCGCCCGGAGTGACCCACGGCCCCCGGCAGCCCAGACGACTCCGGTGCAGCCGGCGGGCCGGGAGCTGCACGATGCCCGATGGCCGGGTGGTCTGCGGCCCGGTGCCCTGCGGCGGCCCGGAGCCCAAGTGACTCCGGGCGGCCCAGGCCCGCTGTGGCTCGGTCGGCGTAGGTCCGGTCGGCGAGAGCCTGGCAGATGTGAGCCAGGCCGGGACGGGACCGGCCGGTGTGATGTGGGCTCGCACGGGCGGTCGACCGGGCGGGCGCAGGTCTCCGGAGCGGCTGCGGCTTCGTGTCGGCGCACCGCACCGGTGCCTCGTCATGTCTCAGCACACGCATGCCCTCGGCGCATCCCGGCGTACGGCCGCCTCGGCTGTGCCGTACGCGGGCGGCGGCGGGGTACGCCGAGCGGGCCGTCCGCCGCGGCGAACTCCGATGCGTCGCCCATGCCGGTTCCAGTCGCCGAACCAGCCCGGCAGGAGAGCGGCCGCCCTGGCTCCCGGGGCGTAGTGCAGCGCGGCGGCCGGACTCGCCTTGCGGGCGACCGCGCAGAACACCCCCGTCGGCTCCCTCGCCCGGCATCAGCTCTCCCTCTCCGTGCGAAGAAGGGCTCGTCGTCACAGCCCCGGCGGCGCGGCCGCCGCCCGGTCGGTCGGGCACGGCGCCGACCACCCGACGTTCTGGTCTCACTCATCTCACGGCTCACAGAATCCTGAGGTCCAGGAGATAGACGCACACGACCACGACGGAGACCAGCTTCCCGGACGCCGAACGGCCCAGCCAGACCGGCCACACCCCGTCTCCTCCGGTGGCGAACTGGATGAGGTCACCGCCGGTCGCGCTGTCCGCGGTGCGCACACCGTAGCTGTCGCCGACCCGTTCGCCCGCGTGCTCCTCCCCGTCCATGCTGTAGCGCCGGTACTTGTCCGCGAGCACGTCCCACGCGGCGGAGTCGGCGAAGCTGCCCAGCGCGGCATCGGTGGCGAAGCCATAGGACTCGTGGTCCCTCAGCAGCCTGGGGTCCTCGCCCTCGGCGAGCGCCGGCTCCCAGGTGACCGCTGGTTCGGCGTCGACCAGGAGCCGCACGGCGGCGCTCTCCTCCGTCGGGAACACCTCGCCGTCGTACTCCAACTCGTAGCCGAGCACGGTCTCCTGCACCGGGTACGCGCCCGGCGGGATGCGCTCCAGCAGCTCGCGCTGCCCGCCGTCGTCCGTCGTCAGGGGGCAGGCGACGGCAAGTCTGCCGCTCGGCACCCGCAGCACCGCGATCTCCCGCACGGCGGCGACGGTCATCTCCGGCTCATCCTTCGTGGCCAGCCGCGTGCCGGGCCGGAACAGCTCGCTGAGGTGGGACGGTGCGGTCGGGCGCGGCGGCAGCCAGGGGGACGGCGTCGCGGGTGCGCCGTCCGCAGCGGTAGCGGGCGCCGCCGGGGCGTCCGCGTGCCGACCGCGCAGGGACGGTGCGGCCAGGAGCGGGCTTCCGACGCCTCCCACGCCGAACTGCGCCCGGTCCCGCCGGCGCTCGGCCTCCGGCACGTCCGGGCGCCCGTGCCGTGACGGACCCAGGACACCCTGCGGCTCGGACACCGTGCGGCCTCTGCCGCCCGGGTAGAGGTCCGTCGTCGTACGCCAGGCGTCCTGCGCGAACTCGGCCTGCTCCGGGGAGTCGTAGCGCCACTGCGACCTATGGCGCAGGAACAGGCACCCCGGTTCGAGCAGACGCCAGTCCAGCTCCTGCGTACGGCGGCCCCGCTCGTCGTACGCCCACACCCCCACGTAGTGGTCGGCCCAGGCCACGAGGTGGACCTCGACCGGTACTGTCCACCCCGGCACCCGATGGACCATCACATACGGCTGCTCCGCCCGGTCCCGTGCCTCGGCCTCGGCCCGCGTGAGCGGTTCCAGGGCTCCGTACGAGGACAGATCCCACCCCTTGGCGTACGACACCAGCACGGTACGTCCGTCGTCGGCCATGTCGATTCCCCCTCCACGCCTGACAGGTTGCTGCGCTGGAATCGACCGTAGCGTCCGCCTCTGACAACGGGCCAAGGGCCGGGCGGCGGGCGCGTCGCAGCTGCGTGCGGTACGCCCGAGCACCTGTGAGCGCGGCCGGGCGGTGCTCACTGCCTCCCTCTGTGAGCACCGCCCGGGGGGGGAGCCGTCAGTCGGCGATCGGCAGGTACACCCTGTTGCCGCTCGCCGCGAACTCCTTCGACTTCCGGGCCATGCCCTCCTCGATCTCGACCCGGCTGCCGCCGTGTTCGCGGCGGATGTCCTGCGAGATCTTCATCGAGCAGAACTTCGGCCCGCACATGGAGCAGAAGTGGGCCGTCTTCGCGGGCTCGGCCGGCAGGGTCTCGTCGTGGAACTCCCGCGCCGTGTCCGGGTCCAGCGCGAGGTTGAACTGGTCCTCCCACCGGAACTCGAAGCGGGCGTCCGACAGCGCGTCGTCCCATTCCTGCGCGCCCGGGTGCCCCTTGGCGAGGTCAGCCGCGTGGGCGGCGATCTTGTAGGTGATGACGCCGGTCTTGACGTCGTCCCGGTTGGGCAGGCCCAGGTGCTCCTTGGGCGTGACGTAGCAGAGCATCGCCGTGCCCCACCAGGCGATCATCGCGGCACCGATACCGGAGGTGATGTGGTCGTACGCCGGAGCGACGTCCGTGGTCAGCGGGCCGAGCGTATAGAACGGAGCCTCATCGCAGATCTCCTGCTGAAGGTCGATGTTCTCCTTGATCTTGTGCATCGGGACGTGTCCCGGGCCCTCGATCATGGTCTGTACGTTGAAACGCTTGGCGATCCGGTTGAGTTCCCCGAGCGTCCGCAACTCCGCGAACTGCGCCTCGTCGTTGGCGTCCGCGATCGAGCCCGGCCTGAGGCCGTCGCCCAGCGAGTACGTGACGTCGTAGGCGGCGAGGATCTCGCACAGCTCCTCGAAGTTCTCGTACAGGAACGACTCCTTGTGGTGCGCGAGACACCACGCGGCCATGATCGAGCCGCCGCGCGAGACGATGCCGGTCTTGCGGTTGGCGGTGAGCGGCACGTACGGCAGCCGGACGCCCGCGTGGACGGTCATGTAGTCCACGCCCTGCTCGGCCTGTTCGATGACCGTGTCCTTGTAGATCTCCCAGGTCAGCTCCTCGGCCCTGCCGTCGACCTTCTCCAGGGCCTGGTAGAGCGGCACCGTTCCGATGGGAACGGGGGAGTTGCGCAGCACCCACTCGCGCGTCGTGTGGATGTTGCGGCCGGTAGACAGGTCCATGACCGTGTCGGCACCCCAACGGGTCGCCCAGGTCATCTTCTCCACCTCCTCCTCGATGGAGGAGGTCACCGCGGAGTTGCCGATGTTGGCGTTGACCTTCACCAGGAACCGCTTGCCGATGATCATCGGCTCGATCTCCGGGTGGTTGACGTTGGCCGGCAGCACCGCACGGCCGGCCGCGATCTCGTCACGGACCACCTCGGGCGAAACGTTCTCCCGGATGGCCACGTACTCCATCTCCGGTGTGATCTCGCCCCGGCGCGCGTACGCGAGCTGCGTCACCGCCTGGCCGCTGCGGCCCCGGCGCGGCTGGCGCGGCCGTCCCGGGAAGACCGCGTCGAGGTTGCGCAGCCCGCCGCGCGGCGACGTGTGCTTGATCCCGTCGTCCTCGGGACGGACGGGACGACCCGCGTACTCCTCGGTGTCACCACGGGCGATGATCCAGTTCTCCCGCAGCGGCGGCAGGCCCCTGCGGACGTCGGTGTCGACGTCTGGATCGGTGTACGGGCCCGACGTGTCGTACAGCGTGACCGACTGCCCGTTGGTCAGGTGCACCTGGCGGACCGGCACGCGCAGGTCGGGGCGCGAGCCCTCGACATACGCCTTGTGCCAGCCGATGGACTTCCCGGTCTCCTCGGACTTCTCGTCCTGAACGGAGACAGGCGTGCGTGCGTCCTTGTTGGTCATGAGACCTACTCCCTACGCCGGCATTACCCGGTAACAGGTTCGGCGGTCGACGCAGCGGTTCCCGTCTGCCGGTGCTTCCTGTGGAACAGACTTCGTTCCACGTGAAACATCGCGAATACGGAGGTCAGCGCCCTCTCAGCCCGGTGCTCCGAGCTCCCGCGTGTGCAAAGGTGCCTCCACGCTAGCGTCATATGTGGCGTACTGAACAGTGGGCCCCGGGCGTTCTTGCAATGATTCGGGCCGTGACCAGGATGGAGCAGTACCCGTATCAGCCCCCCGAGCCCCGCCGCCGGGACGGCTCAGCGGCAGGCGACGGCCACGGCCGGGCCGTCACCGCGGCGGGGCACGGGCACGACTCCGGCCACGGCCCCGGGCGGGGATCCGGCGGTGACGACGACCATCGCCACGACCGCGGCCACGCGCACGGGCACGCGCAAGCTCCTGGTCACGCACACGGCCACAGTCACAGCCATGGGCCTGCCGCGCCGGTCTCCCGGCACCTGCGCAAGGTCATCGCGGCGATCCTGATCCCCTTCACCGCCGCTGTCGTGGTGGGGCTCGTGGTGCTGTGGCCGGGCGGTGCGCCGCCGCACAAGCGCACCGGCGTCGGCTTCGACCAGCAGACCCAGCAGGCCACGGTCACCCAGGTCGTCGAGGTCAGCTGCAAGTCGGTGAACGCCTCCGGCGAGACCCCCACCGGCGACACCTCCACCGCGGAGGGTAACTCGGCCCAGCAGGAGGCGAACGGCACCTGCCACAAGGCCACGATCCGGATCGACACCGGCAAGGACAAGGGCCGCACCTTCACCGAGATCGTGCAGCCCGACCAGCCACGGCAGCTGCACCAGGGCGAGAGCGTCGTAGTCGCGTACGAACCCTCGGCGCCCAAGGACCTGCAGTACTCCGTCACCGACGTCAACCGCCGCTTCCCGATGGGCCTGCTGGCCGGGATCTTCGCGCTCGCCGTCGTGGTCGTGGGCCGACTGCGCGGCGTCATGGCGCTCGTCGCGCTGGCCATCAGCTTCATGGTGCTGAACTTCTTCATCCTGCCCGCGATCCTGCAGGGCTCGAACCCGCTCCTCGTGGCGGTGATCGGGTCCAGCACGATCATGCTGATCGCCCTCTACATGTGCCACGGCCTGTCCGCCCGTACATCGGTGGCCGTGCTCGGCACGCTCGCCTCACTGGCACTGATCGGCCTCCTCGGCTCACAGTTCATCGACTGGGCCGCGCTCACCGGCAACACCGACGACCAGACCGGCCTGATCCACGGCCTCTACCCGAAGATCGACATGAGCGGTCTTCTGCTCGCCGGCGTCATCATCGGCTCGCTCGGCGTCCTGGACGACGTGACCGTGACGCAGACGTCGGCCGTCTGGGAGCTGCACGAGGCCAATCCCTCGCTGGGCTGGCGCGCGCTGTACCGGGCGGGCATCCGCATCGGCCGCGACCACATCGCGTCCGTGGTCAACACCCTCGTCCTCGCCTATGCCGGTGCGGCCCTGCCGTTGCTGCTGCTGTTCTCGATCGCGCAGAGCAGTGTCGGAACGGTGGCCAACAGCGAGCTGGTGGCCGAGGAGATCGTGCGCACCCTGGTGGGCTCGATCGGGCTGGTCGCCTCGGTGCCGGTCACCACCGCGCTCGCCGCGCTGGTGGTCTCCGCCGACCGCCCCGGCCCGGACGCCCTGGCCGACAACGGCGCGCAGCTCGCGCCGGCTCGCGGCGGCCGGGGCCGACGCCGGAAGCGGTGAAGCGTCCGCCCCGGCGGAGGTGAGGCAGCGGACTCTGCCGGATGTCCCGCAGCGGGTGCGGAACCTCCCAACGCCCCAAAGAAGCGTTCCTGCACAGCTCCACGCATCAGGTGGAGGACCTGAGCCCCCCTGCCGTAACGCTTCAGCCGGCGCTCTGTTCCTCGGCCAGGATGCGGTCCAGGGCCTCCTCCAGATGCGCGTCGAAATCGGCGAGCGCGCCCTCCTGCCCGAGTGGCACCAGCTTGTCGGTGCGGTCCAGGAAGGCCACGAGCGGTGGCGTCGACGAACGGAACAGCGCCTGGTCACCGCCGACCTGAAGCCTGATCAGCACTTCACCCAGCGCCTCGGAATCCGCGGGGGCGATGTGCACATCCCCTTCCCCGCACGGCCGACCGACTCCGTCGATCAGCAGCTCGCGCCCGAAAGCCCAGGTCACCGGAGCATCACCGGGCAGATGGAAGGTGAGCCGCACGGCATAGGGATCATCGGTCTCGTAGCGCAACTCCACCGGAATGCGGAAGGAGAGCTCCTCCGAAACGAGAAAGCTCATCATGACTTCTGCCTGTACGGACTCGCGCATCGTCTACCCCGTCATATGACATCGACTGGCTGGGAGTGGCCCTCTAAGCGTGGTCAAATCTTGCTGAACGTACACAGCACATCACAAGGAGTAAGTTTTCAGATACTGATAGAGAGACTGAGGGTCCCCAGGTGGCGCCCGATCTCCGCCTGAAGCCGATGAGCCGCGGGCAGCAGCCGGTCGGCCTGGCTCACGGGCAGCGACATGGCCATCGTGGCCACGGTGGTACCGACCGTGATCGGGACCGCGGCGCAGACCGTCCCGAGCACGTACTCCTGGCGCTCCACCACCGGCTCCATCCGCCGCACGCGGGCCAGCCGCCGCAGCAGGGCGTCGTTGTCCCGCACCGTGTACGGCGTGATGGGCTGCACGGGATAGCGGGCGAGGTGGTCGCGGCGGGCGTCCTCGTCCAGCTGGGAGAGCAGACACTGCCCGATCGCGTGTGCGTGGCCGGTCGCCCGGAAGTCCGCCCACTCCTCGACCGCGGGCACCTCGGGGGAGTCGGAGACGCACATGACCTCGATCTCGCCGTCCCGGTACATCGCGTAGTACACCGGCACACCGATGACATCACGCCAGTGTGCGAGCGTCTCCTCGACCGCGCTGCGACGTTTCTGCTGTGCTCCGCTGCTGCCCAGCCGCTCGGCCGCGTCGCCGAGGAAGAACAGCCCCTTCTCACGGCGCAGATAGCCCTCGTGGACCAGGGTGCGCAGCAGGTGGTACGTCGTCGGCAGGGCGAGGCCGGTCTCGCGCGCCAGTTGCTTGGCGGGGGCGCCGTAGACGTGCCCGGCGACCGTCTCCAGCAGGCGCATCGCGCGCTGGACGGACCCGATGAGCGTCGTGGCGGCCGCGGGCTCCGGGGCGTCCGCGGAGTGCGGCTGGACGAGCAGGGCCGAGGAGGGGCGTCGGCCGGAACCTGCCGTGGAATGAGGCCGGTTCGTGTCGCCGGGCGGTGGTGGTCCGGCGGCGTCCGGGGAGCGGGAAGGACGGGACGCGTCAGCGCGAGGGGCAGCGGCGGCGTCGATGTCCGCCGAGTGCGGCTGTCCGGGGACGGCCACGGTGGGCGCGCGCCGTGTGGGTGGTACGCAGGGACGCGGCGGGGTGGGGGGTACGTGGGATTCTGCCGGTGCGGTGTCGACCGTGGCCAAGAGGTACTCCCGGAGCGCGATGGGCAGCCCGTGCCGGGGAAGAGCACGGAGGGGTCTGCGCCGCCCACGGGGCCGGACCCCGCGGGGAGTTCCGGACTTTAACCGTCCGCCGCCGCGTGCAGACGGCCTCGCGGGGAAACTTCCCTCCCCCGAGGGAACCCGTCACCCTGGCCGGGACCGGTGATCGCGTGGTTCGCTCACCAGTCCCCGCGTTCCGTCACCAGTCGCCGCGCGACGAGGAGTTCGACAGGAACTTGCGCACGATGTAGATCAGTCCGCCGACCAGCGCGACGAAGACCAGCGCCTTGAACAGCAGGCCGATCACGAATCCGACGACGGTCGCTATCAGGCCGCCGAACACGACCAGGGCGATGACCGGCACCGCGACCCACTTCACCCACCACGGCAGTCCCGCGAAGATCTCTCGCATCGCCTTTGTCCTTTGCGTTGTCGTATGCGTAGTCGTACGTCTGCGTTCTCGTACGCCCTTGGTGTTCCGCATTCGATGCTAGAGCCGCGAGGGGGCCCTGCGGGGGTCCGGCGTCCCTTGTCCTCCCCTGACCCGTCCCCTAGGGAACCCCGACGCCGGGTCTCACGCCTCGGGCGGAGAGAAGACGACGAGCACCCTCAGATCCTCGCTGATGTGGTGGAACTTGTGGGCGACGCCGGCCGGGACGTACACGACGCTGCCCCGTGCCACCTCGGTCGTCTCCATGCCGACCGTGATCGACGCCCGGCCGCTCACCACGAAGTACACCTCGTCCTGGTTGTGCGGCTTCTGCGGGTCGTGCTCACCCGCGTTGAGCGCGTACAGACCGACGGACATGTTCCGCTCCCGCAGGAACTGAAGGTAGGCCCCCTCGTTGGCGGCGCGCTCCGCCTCCAGTTCGTCCAGCCGGAATGCCTTCATCGCCGCTGTCGCCCTCGTCTCACTGCTCGGTTCCGATCGGGTCTGCCACGATCAGACACATGAAGAATTTCGTAGTCAAGACGATCGCCAACGCAGGCGCCCTCGCAGTCGCCGTCTGGCTGCTCGACAAGATCACCCTCACCGGTGACAACACCGCCAAGAAGGCCGGCACACTGATCGTGGTCGCGCTGATCTTCGGTCTGGTCAACTGGCTGGTCAAGCCCATCGTGAAGGTGCTCACCTTCCCGCTGTTCATCCTCACCCTGGGCCTGATCACCCTGGTCGTGAACGCGCTGATGCTGCTGTTGACCTCGTGGGTGTGCGGCAAGCTCTCGCTGAGCTTCCATGTGGAGGGCTTCTGGACGGCCGTTCTCGGCGGCCTGATCATCTCCGTCGTCTCCTGGGCCCTGCACATGGTCCTGCCGGACGAGGACTGAGCACACCATGACCTACCGCGTCTGCTTCGTGTGCACCGGCAACATCTGCCGCTCCCCGATGGCCGAATCCGTCTTCCGAGCACGGGTGGCCGAGGCCGGGCTGGAGGACCGGGTCGAGGTCGACAGCGCCGGTACCGGCGGCTGGCACGAGGGCGATCCCGCCGACCCGCGCACCGTCTCGGTGCTCGAGGAGCACGGCTACGACGGCGAGCACGTCGCGCGGCAGTTCCAGCCGTCGTGGTTCGCCCGCCTCGACCTCGTGATCGCCCTCGACAGCGGCCACCTCAAGGCCCTGCGCCGCCTCGCCCCCACCGAGGAGGACGCCCTGAAGGTGCGCCTGCTGCGCTCGTACGACCCCGTCGCGGGCGATGACCTCGACGTACCCGATCCGTACTACGGACACGGCGACGGCTTCGAGGAATGTCTTGACATGGTGGAGGCGGCGAGCACCGGGCTGCTCGCCGCGGTACGGGAGCGCCTGGAAGGGCGAGCCGCATGAGTGAGGCCGCCGAGGACCTGGGCCGGGCCGGCGAGAGCACACGCGCGGTGCGCGCGGGACTGCCCGAGCCGGTCAAGCACGAACCGACCCTGCCCGGGCCGGTGTTCGCGGCGCACTTCCACCTGCCCGGCGAGGCGACGGGCCCGTACCGGTACGGCCGTGACGAGAACCCGACGTGGACGCTGCTGGAGCGGGCCGTCGGCGAGCTGGAGGCGCCCGGGCGGGACGACGTCGAGACGCTCGTCTTCGCCTCCGGCATGGCGGCGATCTCCTCCGTGCTGTTCTCCCAGCTGCGCGCCGGGGACGCGGTGGTGCTGCCCTCCGACGGCTACCAGGTGCTGCCGCTGGTCCGCGCCCAGCTGGAGGCGTACGGCATCGAGGTGCGCACGGCGCCCACCGGCGGGGACCGCCAGCTGGAGGTGCTCGACGGCGCCCGGCTGCTGTGGATCGAGTCCCCGTCGAACCCGGGGCTGGACGTGTGCGACATCCGGCGGCTGGTGGCGGCGGCCCACGCACAGGGCACCCTGGTGGCCGTCGACAACACCCTCGCCACCCCCCTCGGCCAGCGCCCGCTGGAGCTGGGCGCCGACTTCTCCGTGGCCAGCGGCACCAAGCAGCTCACCGGGCACGGTGACGTGCTGCTCGGCTACGTCGCCGGCCGGGACGCCGGGGCCATGGCTGCCGTACGCCGCTGGCGCAAGATCGTCGGGGCGATCTCCGGGCCCATGGAGGCCTGGCTCGCGCACCGGTCCATCGCCACGCTGGCCTTGCGTGTCGAGCGGCAGAACACCACCGCCCTCGCGCTCGCCGAGGCTCTGAAGCAGCGAGCCGAGGTGTCCGGCCTGCGCCATCCCGGGCTGGCCGACGACCCGGCGCACGAGGTCGCCGCGCGACAGATGCGCCGCTACGGCTGCGTGGTCTCCTTCACGCTGCCCACGCGCACGCGTGCCGAGCGTTTCCTCGAATCCCTGCGGCTGGTGGAGGACGCGACGAGCTTCGGCGGGGTGCGCTCGACGGCCGAGCGGCGGCGCCGCTGGGGCGGAGACGACGTGCCGGAGGGCTTCATCCGGATGTCCGTCGGCGCCGAGGACCCCGAGGACCTGATCGCGGACGTGCTGCGGGCCCTGGACGAGTCCGCCGAGTGAGGCGCCCGCCCCGCATCCCCTGGACCGCACGACGGTCCGAGCCTCCCCCCTCGTGGCTCGGACCGTCTACGGTTCTCCGCGCGAAGAACCGCGCGAACAAGGCTAGTTGACTCTCTGTCAGTGTCCAATCACGCTAGCGACAGCGGCGTATCGACATATTTATAGTTGGTGCCTGCCTGGGCGCCGGAGGAGGGCAGGGACAGGAGAGGGGAAACCGTGGATCTGGCCTTGCTGCGCACCTTCGTCACCGTGCACCGAGCCGGCTCCTTCACCCGCGCCGCGGCACTGCTCGGCCTCTCCCAGCCCGCCGTCACCTCACAGATCCGCACGCTGGAACGCCAGCTGGGCAAGCCGCTCTTCCTGCGGCAGGCCCGCGGGGTGACCCCGACGACCATCGGCGAGGAACTCGCGCACAAGGCCGCGCCCCACCTCGACGCCCTGGTGGAGATAGCCGAGAGCGGCCTGGACGACGACTCCTCGCTGAGAACCCTGCATCTCGCCGGCCCGCCCGAGTTCACCGCTGAACGCGCTCTGCCCGCCCTCACCGAGCTGACCGGCGACGACGGCCAGGGCTTCGCGCTGCGCGCCTCCTTCGGCACGGCCGAGGAAACCCTGGAGGGGCTGGCCGCGGGGCACCATGATCTGGCCATCAGCACGGCCCGGCCGCGCGGCGCTCTGCTCACCGCGACTCCGCTCTGCGACGAGGAACACGTGCTGGTCGCCGCTCCTCGCTGGGCGGAGCGGATCGGTGCGGAGGAGCTGCGCCTGAAGGGGTCGGCGGCGCTGGAGGATCTGCCCGTCGTCGAGGTCCATGAGTCGCTGCCCCTGGTCTCGCGCTACTGGGCCACTGTCTTCGACTCCCGCCCCGCCGCCTCGGGCGCGGTCGTCGTCCCGGATCTGCGGGCCGTGCTCGCCTGCGCGGTCGCCGGTGCCGGGCTGGCGGTGCTGCCCCTCTATCTGTGCGCACCAGCGCTGGCCGAGGGCACGATCGTGACACTTTACGACCCGGCGGTGCCGCCCCTGCGCACGTACTTCCTGGCAGCGCGCACCGGGACCCTCGCCCTGCCCCATGTGGCACGAGCCCACGAGTGGCTCCAGCGGGCGGCAACGCGCTGGGGCTGACCTGTGCGCCAAGGCTTTCGCGCGGTCAGAGGTTTCACGTGGAAGCCGGATGTTTCACGTGGAACCAGCTGGGCCACATTTCTCCCATGACCGTCCGACCCGTGGTCAAGCGCACCGCCCGTGCCGTCCTCCTCGACGGTGACGACCTGATCCTGATCAAGCGCACCAAGCCCGGTATCGATCCCTACTGGGTCACTCCCGGTGGCGGCGTCGAGCCCGGGGATCCGACCGTCGTGGACGCCTTGCACCGCGAGGTGTACGAGGAACTCGGCGCCAAGATCGCCGATGTCGTGCCGTGTTTCGTGGACACGGTGGAACACATCGGCGAGGACGGCGGCGCGACCGGCGTGAAGGTGCAGCACTTCTTCGTCTGCCGCCTGGAGTCCATGGATCCGTCCCTGCGGCACGGCCCCGAAGTGGACGAGCCCGCCGGCGAGTACGAGATCGTGCGCGTCCCGTTCACCCGCGTCGGCATCGCCTCCGTCCATCTCGTCCCGCTGTCGCTGCGCCACTACCTGGACGGCAATATCGAGGGCGTACGGGCCATGCACGCTCCCGACCTCGGCTAGCGCACCCGACTCCTCAGCTCCCGGCGGTGAGTAGTTCCTCGACGGAGTCGTACCGTATGCGGCTCGACGGGACGCCGATGTCCCGCAGTACGTCGACGCCGCTGCGGATCATTCCGGGCGGTCCCGAGAGATAGGCCTCGTACCCGTTCCAGGGTCCGTAATCCCGGACGGCGTCGGGGAACCGAAGAGGGGTCTGCTGGTCGGTGACGGTCCGGACAGCGAGCCAGGGGTGGGTCTGCCGGAGGCCGAGCAGGGTGTCGACGGCGTACAGGTCGTGGCCGGTGCGGGCGCCGTAGAACACTTCCACCGGCCGCCGCACCCCGTGCTCGACGACGTCCTCGACCAGAGCTTTGATGGGCGCAATGCCGGTGCCGCCGCCCAGGCAGAGCAGTCCACTGTCGGTCGTGTGGTCGACAGTCATCGAGCCGACCGGGGCGCCGAGCCGTAGGACGTCTCCGGGCCGGGCGCGGTGCACCAGCGCGTTGGAGACCCAGCCGGCCGGCACGGCCTTCACATGAAACGTCAGCAGTCCGTCCGAACGGGGCGCCGAGGCGAAGGAGTAGTGCCGCCATACCCGCGGCCACCAAGGTGTCTCCACGCTCGTGTACTGGCCCGCCAGGAAAGGGTAGGGCTGGTCGGGGCGGACGGTGAGGACCGCGACGTCGGAGGTCCTGAGGTCGTGTGACACCACCTCGGCATGCCACCAGGCCGGGGCCCGCAGCTCGTCCATCGCGGCTGCGTCGATCATGGCCTGGGAAATCTTCGTGTACGCCCGCACCCAGGCAGCCTCGGTCTCGGGGTTCCAGACGGGGGCGGCGTACGCGCTCAGCGCACCGAGGAGGCATTCCCCCAGGGCCGGGTAGTGCTCCGCGCGCGTCCCGTACTTGCGGTGGCCTAGGCCCAGGTTCCGCAGATAGCCGGTGAGGATCGCGGTGTCGTCCACGTGATCGGCCACCTTGAGCAGGGACTTCAGCAGGCGTTCCCGCTGGACGTCCATCGCGGCCGGGAACATCTCACGGAGCTCGGGGTGGCGGACGAAGAGCAGAGCGTAGAAGTAGGAGGTGACCTCGTCGGCGATCGGGGCTATCTCGGCCATCGTGCGCCGTATGAGCAGGGCGTCCGGAGAACCCTGCTCCGCCGTTGGCCCCGACCTCCGCACCGGCGCCCGCTCGGCGTCCGTCGACGGCCAGGCGCGTACGTCCGCATCCGGCATGGCCGCTGCCGGCCCGACAAGTGGCTCCGCGGCTCGCCCGGCCGGTACCTCCGCCGAGCCTCGGGCAAGGCCGTCCCCGATGTTGCCGTCAGCGACCGGATCCCGGGCGCCGTCCTGCGGCTGAGCCGAGGATATCTTGCGCGGCGTGAACCAGCCGTCCCCGTCCGACGTGCCATTCTCCCCCGGCGTGGTGGTCGGAGCGTCCATGGTGTGCCCTCGCCTCGAACGTCTTGCGGTCGGTCTGCGCACCTCCCCTGGGAAGATGCATGTTCCCCCGGCGGGCGGCCAGCCGTAGCACCCGCCCCGACCCTACCGGCCGACGTCCCCCAGACAAATCCCCCCTTCCGCCCGCACGTACCAGGCAGGACGGGAGATCCAGTGGGGCCGACAACTACCGTGCGGCAGCGACCAGTTCATAGGCGTCCCACAGATCCCGCCCCGTGTAGCGGTGGGTCGCGAGGCCGGCCAGGCAGGCGTCGGCGTTGACCGCCACGGAGACCGGTACGGCGGCGAACAGGTCTCTGTCCGAGGATGAGTCGCCGTATGCCACGCAGTCCGTCCTCGCCAGCCCGAACTCCGCACAGAGCCGGTCCGCGACGGTGACCTTGGCCGCCGCACTGAGTACCCCGGCCGGGTCGACCGGCTCGGTGAACGGCACGGCGGGGAAACGCGACCCGTGAGCCGCATGAGCGCCCCAGTCGAGCAGGCGCTCCACGAAGAAGGACGGCGAGAGGGACACCACCGCGCAGTACTCGCCCGCGTTTCGGATCTCCGCCCAGACCTCGCGGATCCGGGTCAGCCAAGGCGCCGCCCGGAACGCGGCATCGACATGCGCGTCGGTCAGATCACCCCACAGCTCGTACACCCGCGCCGCATACTCCGGCGGGCCGATCCGCCCCGCGGAGATTGCCCGGTCCAGCGCCACCGTCTCCGCCTCCCACCCCAGCTGGCGGGAAATCTCCACCGGGGCGGTCGTGCCGTGTAGCAACGTGCCGTCAAGATCGAAGAGATGCAGTCTCGCCATGGCCCGAGGCTAACGGGCTGCCGATGTTTCACGTGAAACACTCCCTGGCCGCCCACCAGCGGTACGCGGGCTCGTGCCATGGCCAAAAGCACGTACGTCTCCGTCGAAACGGGTGGACGTCAGGGGTGCCCGTCGGACAGCCTGACCTGCGTGCCGACTCCTTCCCTCGCCGCTCTGCCCATTCGCCGTCTGACGCTTCGCGATCTCACCGCCTGCGCCGACTTGTCCGAAGACCGGGGGTGGCCACGCGAGGAACACAAGTGGGGTTTTCTCCTCACGGCCGGAAACGGCTTCGGCATCGACGACCCACAGGGCGGTCTCGTCGCCGCGTGCGTCGTCACGCAGTACGGCTCGTGGGGGCGTCCGGACCTCGGCGCCATCGGCATGGTCCTGGTCGCCCAACGGCATGCGCGCCGGGGCGTCGGGCGCCGCTTGATGCGCCATGTCGTGTCGACCATGGGGGCCACTCCGCTGACTCTGCACGCCACGGAGAACGGTCGTCCCCTGTACGAGGAACTGGGCTTCAAGGTGACGGGCCGGGCCGAGATGCTGAGAGGCCGCTTCGCTCCCGACGGGCTGGAGTCCGGGGTCCTCACCCGGGCCGCCACTGCGGAAGACCTCCCCTCGATCCTGCGGCTCGACGAGGAGGTGTTCGGCAGCGACCGCACTCCTCTCCTCGCCCGGCTGCCCGCCTTCGCCGACCAGCTCCGGGTGGCGGAGGAGGACGGCACGCTCACCGGTTACGCGGCCGCGTGGCCCAACATGGATACGCATGTGGTCGGCCCGCTGATCGCCCGCGACACCGAGACTGCCAAGGCACTCATCGCCTCACTGGCGGATGGTACCGACCGGCCGCTGCGTACTGACATCGACGTACGCCACGAAGAGCTACTGGCCTGGGCGAAGACGCACGGGCTGACCCCCGTGGCGTTCAACTCCGTGATGACGTACGGCATCCCGGACCTCCCGGGTGACTGGACCCGGCGGTTCGCCCCGCTGACCGTGGCGGCGGGCTGAGACCCATAGCTCGGGCAGGTCTGAAGCTCGGTCGTGGAACACGCCGACACACGGCGGACGCCGGCCCCGCCGATGATGTGGCGGGGCCGGCGTCCGTGTGTCGGGGGACGGTGCGTGCGGGCCGTGATCAGACGAGCGTCCGCGCAGCTTCCGTGGCGAAACCGTGGTCCTGCTCCGGGGCGCCACCACCGACACCGATGGCACCGATCAACCGGCCGTCCCGGTGCACGGGCACACCGCCTGCGATGAACAGCAGCGGCCGGTCGAGGGCGGTGGGAAGGGTGTGGAAGAGGGCGCCCGGCTGGACGGCGTCGACCAGGTCGGCGGTGGGCGCGTTCAGCTGAAGCGCGGTGTAGGCCTTGCGCGTACTGGTCTCACCGGAGATCAGCACGGCCCGGTCGTCCCGGCGGAAGGCGAGCAGGTGCCCGCCGGCGTCCAGAACGGACACGCTGACCGTTACTCCGGCCGCCTCGGCCGCACGACGGGCCGTGGCGACGAGCAGCTCGGCGTCCTCGATGGACAGAGGGGCGACGGAGGTGGTGCTCATGGACGTTCTCCTCGGGGGTGCTGGGACCTCGGGACGTACTGAGGTCCTGGATGTAGCTGCGGTTCTTGGTGGTCATGGGTCCGGCCGCCGGTGCGGTCCGGCAGGCGGGCCCATGGTCCGGGGTGCTCAGTGACGGACGGGGGTCTGCTGCCCGGCGGACGTTCCGGAGGCGATCACGATGCTCTGCGTGCCGCCGCGGCGCTCCAGGGCCGACGAGAGGACGGCGAGGACCAGGGCGGCCGCGGCAAGGGTGGCGCCGACCCAGTTCGGGGCCGTGTAGCCGAAGCCGGCCGCGATCACGATGCCGCCGAGCCAGGCGGACAGGGCGTTGCCCAGGTTGAAGGCGCCGATGTTCACGGCCGACGCCAGGGTCGGGGCGCCGTGGGCCTGGTCGAGGACGCGCTTCTGCAGCGGCGGGACGGTCGCGAAGCCGAGGGCACCGATCAGGGCGATGGTCACGGCTGCCGCGATCTTGTTGTGCGCGGTGAGCGTGAAGAGAGCCAGGACGACGGCCAGGGCGCCGAGGGAGACATACAGCATCGGCATCAGGGCGCGGTCGGCGAACTTGCCGCCGATGAGGTTGCCCCCGACCATGCCGAGGCCGAACAGGACCAGCAGCCAGGTGACCGAGCCGTCGGCGAAGCCCGCGATGTGGGTCATCATCGGTGCGATATAGGTGATGGCCGCGAAGACACCACCGAAACCGAGCACCGTCATCGCCATGGCGAGGAGGACCTGGGCGTTCTTGAAGGCGGCCAGTTCGTGCCGCAGGTGCACTCCCTCCGGCTTCGGCAGCTCGGGCACCAGCTTCGCGATGCCCGCGAGGCCGACGACACCGAGGGCGGCGACGACACCGAAGGTGACGCGCCAGCCGACGTGCTGGCCGATGAGGGTACCCAGCGGGACGCCGACGACATTGGCGACGGTCAGGCCGGTGAACATCATGGCGATGGCCCCGGCCTTCTTGTGGGGCGCCACCAGTTCGGCCGCGACGACGGAGCCGATGCCGAAGAAGGCACCGTGGGCGAGCGAGGCGATCACCCGCCCGATCACCATGACGGCGAAGACGGGGGCCATCGCAGAGACCAGGTTTCCGACGATGAAGAGGCCCATCAGCAGCATCAGCATCCGCTTGCGCGGGATCTTGGTGCCGAGCACGGTCATCAGCGGCGCGCCGATGACCACGCCGAGAGCGTAGCCGGTCACGAGCAGGCCCGCCGTGGGGATGGAGACCCCGAAGTCGCTCGCGACCTCGGGCAACAGTCCCATGATCACGAACTCGGTCGTTCCGATTCCGAAGGCCCCGATCGCGAGGGCCAGAAGCGCGAGAGGCATGAGGAGGTGAACCTTCCCAGACGATTGCAGGAGCGCTTTGCGTGCGTTCACAATAATTGCAGACGCGGGTTAATTGCAACCGCAGACTATTGCGATGCTGCTCTATCCTTGACGCAGCTGCTCCGGGACGGAGGAAACCCCAATGACAGCGACGGATCCCGCGCTCACCGCTCTTGCCCAGGGCTGGTGCGCCCTCTCTGCTCTGCACGGCAGGATCGAGGCGCACATCGAACGCGCCCTCCAGGCAGAGCACGATCTGAGCGTGCGCGAGTACTCCCTGCTGGATGTACTCAGCCGACAGCACGACGGAGAGGGCGGCCATCTTCAGATGAAGCAGGTCGCCGACGCGGTCGTCCTCAGCCAGAGCGCCACCACCCGCCTGGTGACCCGGCTTGAGGACCGCGGGCTGCTGGAGCGCTATCTGTGCCCCACCGACCGACGCGGCATCTACACCAACGTCACCGAGGCAGGCCTGCGCCTGCTGGAGGAGGCGCGGCCCACCAACGACGCCGCCCTGCGCGAGGCTCTGGACGACGCCGCCAAGAACCCCGAACTGACACCCCTGGTCCAGGTCGTGGAGTCCCTGAACGTGCCCGCATAGGGTGCGGACATGGGAGATCTTGAGATACGCCACGCGACCGCCGAGGACCTTCCGGCGATCGTCGCAATGCTCGCCGACGACCCGCTGGGTGCCCAGCGGGAATCACCGGACGACCTGACCCCGTATCTGGCTGCGCTGGAACGCCTCACGGCCGATCCGAACCAGCACCTGGTCGTCGCCGTACGTGACGACCGCGTGATCGGCACTCTCCAGCTCACGGTCGTCCCCGGTCTCTCCCACAAAGGGTCGACCCGCGCGCTCATCGAGGCCGTACGCATCCACGCCGACGAGCGGGGCAGCGGGCTGGGCACCGTCCTGATCCAGTGGGCGATCGACACCTCCCGGCAACTCGGGTGCGCGATGGTGCAGCTGACGTCCGACAAGAGCCGCACCGACGCCCACCGCTTCTACGCCCGGCTGGGCTTCAGCGCCTCGCACGAAGGCTTCAAGCTGAAGCTCTGACAGCAGAGGACGACCAGACGGGGCGGGGGGTGTGTTTCACGTGAAACACACCCCCCGCCCCGTCTGGTCGCCTAGCCGATGCCCCGCCAGCCGTCGGGGTCCACTCCGCCCGGCACCGGTGCCTCCGTGTCGTACGGCTGCCGTGTGAAGACGAACGATCCGAGGTCGAGGTGGCTCACGGATCCGTCCGGGCGTCGCACGGGCCGCAATAGCTCTCCGGCGAAGTAGCCTTCCAGGCCCGTCCAGGTGCCGTCACCATTGGACCGGAAGCGAGCTCGGCGCCCGGTGCCGGTCAGCGGACCCAGGGCGATTCGGCCGTCGGCGGTCACCCGCAGGCCGTAGGCGTAGGTTCCCCAGTACCACTGCCCCGCGAGGTCCAAGAGCGCCGGATCGACCTCGCGCAGCGGCCGCCAGGGCTCGGGGATCCGCGGTTCCGCCTCGGCGACGATACGGACGAGATCGGCTCCTACCGCTCCCAGCAGCGGCCCACTGGTGCAGTTCGCCAGCACCACTGCGGCCACATCGTCCTCCACGCCGATGGTGAGGTTCGCCAAGAAGCCCGGGAGCGATCCGGAGTGACCGACGAGGAACCGACCGTCTCGGGACTGGAGCTGCATCCCGAGGCCGTAGGTGACCCTGTCCAGTACGTCCGAGACCTCTGCGGGCGCCGCCGGGGTCCGCATCTCGCGAACCGACTCCGCGCTCAGGACCCGGTCGTCCCCTACGGTCAGAAACGCGGCGAACCGCGCGAGGTCCCCCGTGGTCGACCACAGCTGCCCGGCCGGCGCCATCCGGCCCAGGTCCTCCATCGGCTCCGGCAGCAGCGCGTCCACCCACGGATGCACCGCCCATCCGCCCGCGTGCGGGGGCTGCGGTTGTGCGGACGTGCGGTGCAGGCCGAGCGGCTCGAGGATCTCGCCACGCAGCACCTCCTCCCACGCAGCGCCGCGCAACTCCTCCACCAGCGCACCGAGCAGGGTGTAGCCGGGGTTGGAGTAGTGGTGCCGACGGCCCGCAGGGTGCAGCAGCGGGCGCTCGCCCAGCACATCGCTCAGCTCGGGACGCAGCGACCCACGAGTCCGCTCCCACCAGGGCGCGGGTGACTCGGCCGCCAACCCGGCACTGTGCGCGAGCAGTTCCGCGATCGTCGCCTCGCCCACCCCGGTACCCGGCAGATGCTTCTCCAGCGGATCACCGAGACCGAGCAAACCCTCGTCGCGCAGTCGCATCACCAGCACTGCGGTGAAGGTCTTGGTGATGGACCCGATCCGGTACTGCACGGTCTCGTCCGGGGCATGCCCGTCCACCGACGTCCGCGTCCCGTGCCACACGGTTCGCCCGCCCCGTACGACGGCCGCGACCAGCGACGGTGCCCGCCCTTCCGCCTGCGCGACGGCGATCCGGTGCAGCAGGGCTCGCCGGGTTGCGGGGAGCAGGTCTTCCTGAGGTGTCGTCATGGGGTCAGTCCACCCGGTCCCGTGGCGGGCGTCGAATCCATTCCCCGCCTTCCCCGCCTACCTGTCTTCCCGGCCTTCGTCCGGACAAGGACCGATGGCCGATGGCCTCACGATGATCGGGCCCGAGAGGCCGGGTCTGAACGACTTCCACCACCCGCGGAGGCCGATGACCTGCTGTGGCCGACACCGGTTGCCAGCAACGCCGTCACCCTGTCCGAGTCCTAGCCGCCCGTTCCGCGATAGCGGCCTGCGTGTTCTTGGTGTGTCGCATCCAGGGACCAGGGCAACTTGCCTCAGGGTCTTGTCCCTTGCTGGCGTCCGCCTCGGCTCGGTTCAGGTATGACTCCAGGGCGTGCGAGCCGGTACGTTGCTCAGGGCAACCGCAATTGCCTGGTCGTAGGTGTGCGCCAGCGTGATTAGGGAGGCGTGAGGAACCGGTTCGCGGGCAGCTGTTCGTCATGCTCGGTGCGGGTGTGGCGGCGGGGTTCTCGGCAAGGGACTCCACGGGGCCTGGGAAGTCCACAGCGCAACGTGCCATCACCTCGATGAGCTCGCTAAAGGCGGACGCCTTCGCCCGGAGGCGGCCCTTCCGCCTTGGCGTGAACCCTCTTCTGCTGCCGGGCTTGTGGCGTCTGCGCGGGCGGGGGCCGAATTGCTCGTCGGGGTGGTGCGAGAAACGGATCGACGGGCCGTTTCGGCGCTCGTGGCCGGCGGCCTACAAGAAGGGCAAGGGTGGGGTGGGATGGGTGAGCACGGTCGGTGGCGGCGTCATCGTACGGTGGACCGGGTCGTGTGGATCCTGGAGGCTGCCGCGCGGGCGCCGGGCGGGGTGAGGGTGGCCGAGTTGGCGCGGACGGTCGGGGCGCCGGCGAGTTCGGTGCAGGATCTGGTCAACGGTCTTGTCGTGACGGGTTTTCTGCTGGAGCAGCAGGGGCGCTTCCGGCTCGGTCCGGCTCCGCACGTCCTCAACCTGATCGCCGGCCGGGTCGTGCCGCGGATCAGTCAGGCCGAGCTCAACGAGCTGAGCCGTGTCGCGGGTACCCCGGTGCTGCTCACGGTGCGGGTCGGGCTCGACGCCGTGCACGTGGCGCGTGGTGGTGAGGACGAGATTCCGCGTCTTGTGCCGCTTGCCGACGAGCACGTGGCCCGGCCGCTGCTGCGGACCGCCGCGGGCCGTCTGCTGCTGGCCTTCACCGACGAGGCGGAGCGCCGTGGGCTGCTCGACGAGCTCGCCCGCCACGATCCCGAGGCCGTCGCGGAGTTCCGTCACGCTCTTGCGGCGATCCGCGCGTCGCGGATCAGCCGCAGCGAGGGTCTGGCCGATCCCGAGGTCAGCGCGCTCGCGATCCCTGTCACCGACGGCTCCCTCGTCACGGGTGCTCTGGTGCTGATGCACCGGCGCCGTGGCCGCTCGGAGCGGCTGTCCCTGGACCGGGCGGCGGCCCGGCTCCTCGCGCACATCCAGGAGACACGGATGTGACGTCCGCATCGATTCACGGATATCCGTGAATCCGGGCGCTCGTGCGGTGCCGGGAACGAGCATCTGGGCATGACCTCGCACACGCTGACCACGACCGAGCCGACACCTCCGATGCCCACCGGCGAGATCGTCTCCCGGCTGCTGCACACCCTCGGCGACCCCGATCCGGCCCGGGGCGCGGAGGACATCACCGTCGTCGGGGCCGATCCCCTGGTGCCCTCGGTGCACCGCCTCGCCGATGCCATGTCCGCCGCGATCGGTGTCTTCGGACGCCAGACGGCGGCGGTCGGCGAACAGCGCGGCCACCCGCACCAGAGGGTGGAGGTGCCGGCCGGGGCCGCGATCGACCAGCTCATGGCCACGTACCACACGACGCTGTCGGGGCGCCCGCTCGGCGCGCTCCTCGACGATCCGACGCTGCTCGGCAACAACGACTTCTACCGGGCTCAGGGCGGCCGGTGGATCTTCATCATCACCACCTATCCGCATCTGCGCGACGCGGTCTGCTCCGTGCTGGGGTGCGGGCCCGACAAGGTGGGGATCGCGCGGGCCGCCGCCGGCTGGGACGCCTTCACGCTGGAGGAGGCCATCTGCGCGCGCGGCGGCGTCGCCTGCGCGGTGCGCAGCCGCGACGAGTGGCTCGCACACCCCGCCGGGCGACACGTGGCGCGGCGTCCGGTCGTCGAGATCGAACGCGTCGGTGACGGACCGGCCCGGCCTCTGGAGCCGATCAGCGAGGCCGACGAGGCCCTCACGGGCGTACGGGTGCTCGATCTGACCCATGTCGTCGCAGGCCCCGTCGGGGCGCGGCTCCTCGCCCAGTTCGGCGCCGACGTGCTGCACCTGTCGCGTCCCGACCGCCCCGACCCGATCCCGATGATCGCGATGACCGGCGGCGGCAAGCGCAACGCCTACTGCGACCTGCGCGACGCCCACGACCGCGCGGCCTTCCACGACGCGCTCCACGACGCGGACGTCTTCGTGCACTCCTACCGGGGACTCGCCCGGCACGGCGCGTCGACCGAGGAACTCGTCCGGCGCCGCCCCGGACTCATCACCCTCGAATACCACGCCTGGGGCGCCGACGGACCCTGGGGCGAACGCGGCGGATTCGACCAACTCGCCTGCTCCGCCACCGGATTCGCCGTCGAGGAATGGACCGACCGGCCATCACTGCCGCCGACATACCTGCTCAACGACTACCTCGCCGCCTACCTCGGAGCCGCCGCCGTCGCAACCGTCCTGCGCCGGCGCGCGACCCAGGGCGGCTCATGGCGGATCCGCGTGACCCTGGCCGGGGTGTGCCACTGGGTACAGGAACTCGGACTGCTGGCACAGGAGAACGTCATCGGCCTGCCCCGCCCCGGACACACACCCCTCGCCGCGCTGTCGACCACCGACACCGACTTCGGCCCGCTCACCGAACCGGCGACACCGTTCACCTACAGCGAGCGCCACGTCCCCCAGCCCGGCCCGCGTTCCCCACTCGGCTCCGCCCCGCTCCAGTGGCGCTGAGCACTCCACGCAAATGCCGTACGCCATCCGCGAGCCGCCCGGGGGGCTGGCCGCACCCCCCGGCGGAACCGCATATCGACACAACCCCCCCATCCCTTCGAAGCACGACCCCGTAACACATCACCCCGTTCACCCACCCCACCCCACCACCCAGGAGGCACCGGAAGATGTCCGACAAGCCGAGCGGCCCGCCCAGCCGGGGACTCCTCGCCGGAGTCCGCGTCGTCGAACTGGCCAGCGTGATCATGGGTCCGTACGCAGCACAACAGCTCGGCGACTTGGGCGCGGACGTGATCAAGGTCGAGCCGCCCACCGGTGACATGACGCGCCACTACCCGCCGCTGCGCCACCCCGGCATGGGCGGCCCGACCCTCAACCTGAACCGCAACAAGCGCAGCGCCTCCATCGACCTCAAGGCCCCGCACGGCCGCGACGCCCTGCTCGCCCTGCTGCGCACCGCCGACGTCTTCATCACCAACCTGCGCCCGCAGGCCCTGGAGAAGCTCCGCCTCGGCTACGGCGACGTCGCGGTCGTCAGCCCGGGCCTGATCTACGCGAGCGCCCACGGCTTCCGCAGCGACAGCCGCTACGGCACCCACGCCGCCTATGACGACATCATCCAGGCGGCCAGCGGCCTGGTCTGGCTCAACCACCAGGTCTCCGGCCAACCGCACTACGTTCCCACCGTACTGGCCGACAAGATCTGCGGCATGCAGATCGCCCAGTCGGTCCTGGCCGCGCTGCACTACCGGGAGCACGGCGGCACCGGACAGCACATCGAGGTCCCGATGGCCGACACCATGCTCGCCTTCAACCTGGTCGAGCACCTGGGAGCGGCCGCTCTGGAGGCCGACGGGAAGTTCGGCTCGGCCCGCTCGCTCAGCCCGCAGCGCCGCGCCCTGCGCACCGCCGACGGCTGGATGTGCATCCTGCCGCACAGCGACCGCAACTGGCGGGACTTCACCGACTTCGTGGGCCGCCCCGAACTGGCCGCCGACCCGCGCTTTGTCACCGGCCCCGACCGGGCTCGTAACGCCGACGCGTTCTATCCACTGCTCGCGGAGCTGACCCCGCGGCACAGCAGCGCCGAGTGGCAGGAGTTCTGCGACCGGGCGGGCATCGCCGCCGCCCCGGTGTTCGACCTGGAAGCCGCCGCCACCACCGCCTACGCCCAAGAGGGCGGCCTGCTGCACGAGGCCGAACACCCCACCGAGGGCCGCTACCGGGTCATCGGCCGCCCGGTGCGCTACTCGGCCGACCCGGAGCCGGAGCTACGGCCCTGCCCGGGCATCGGCCAGCACACCGACGAGGTGCTCCGCGAAGCCGGCTTCGACCCCTCCCTGCTGCACCCCGCGAACTGACCGCGAATTCTCGTACCGAAAAGAAATGCACCGCCCATTCACCAACCCCGGGAGCGAATGAGCCATGTCTCCTTCGACGCTTTCGCCGATCGCATTTCCCGACGTCGTCCTGCCCGAATCAGCCCGTCGGCTCCGCGCCGAGGTCCGAGCCTTCCTCGACGAGGAACGCGCTCGCGGCACCGTGCTCGGCCGCCCCGACTCCTGGCTGGCCGGCTGGGACGACGGCTTCAGCCGCCGCCTCGCCGAGCGCGGCTGGGTCGGCATGGCCCTGCCCACCGAGTACGGCGGTGCCGGCCGCGGCTTCCTGGAGCGCTATGTGGTGATCGAGGAACTGCTCGCCGCCGGCGCCCCGGTCAGCGCCCACTGGGTCTCCGACCGGCAGGCAGGACCGTCCATCCTCCAGCACGGCACCGAGGAGCAGCGCCGCTTCTTCCTGCCCGAGATCGCCGCCGGGCAGTGTTTCTTCTCCATCGGCATGAGCGAGAAGAGCAGCGGCTCCGACCTCGCCTCGGTCTCCACCCGCGCCCAACGCACCACCCATGGCTGGCGGTTGACCGGTACCAAGATGTGGACCGGCGGCGCCCACGTCAACGACTACGCCATCGTGCTGGCCCGCACCGACGACGCCGAGGACAGGCACGCGGGCCTGAGCCAGTTCATCGTCGACCTGCGCGCCCCGGGCGTACGGATCGAACCGATCCACTTGATGAGCGGCGAGCACCGCTTCAACGCCGTCCACCTCGAAGGCGTCGACGTCCCCGACGGCATGCTGCTCGGACGGCAGGGCGATGGCTGGAAGCAGGTCACCGGCGAACTCGCCTTCGAACGCAGCGGCCCGGAACGCTACCTCTCCACCTTCCCCCTGCTCATCTCCCTGCTACGCGAACTGGAGCAGCGCCCGCCCACGGCCGAACAGCTCACCCGGCTCGGCGTCCTGACGGCCCGCCTGCACAGCATCCGCCGACTGTCCCTCGGCGTGGCCGCGGCGCTGGACGCCGGAGCCGCCCCCGACACCCAGGCCGCCCTGGTCAAGGACCTCGGCACCCGCCTTGAGGGCACGCTGACCGACACCGTCCGCAGCATCCTGCCGACCCCGGCCGACCCGCACGCCACCCCCGGAACCCACCCCGAACTGCTCGCCTTCGCCCTGCTGCACAGCCCCGGCTACACCCTGCGCGGCGGCACCAACGAAATCCTTCGCGGCATCATCACTCGCGGTCTGGAGCAGTACCGATGAACACCCACACGATCGACACCAGCACCCCGGTCATCCCCGCCGACGTCTACGACACCACCGTCTTCTACGCCGATGCGGACACCATCGCCACCGTCACCAACACCACCGCCCCCGACGCCGTCGCCCTCCCCTCCCAGGACGCCTCCACCGCCGAACTCCTGGCCGCCGCCAAGGAAGCAGGACACCGCCCCGTCCCCGCCCCCCTCGCGGAGACCGCACTGGTCGCCCGCCCGCTGCTGCGCCGCGCCGGGCTCCCCGTCCCCGACGGCCCGCTCAGCTACGCCATCGCCCCCGAGCTGACGATCCGCTACGCCCACCCGGCCGCCTCCGCCGTCGGCTCGGCCGGCTGCCTGGGCGACGACGACACCCTGCTGGTCACCGGCACCCTGCGCCGCGTCCCGTGGGCCCGCGCCGCCACCGCGGTGGTCGTCCTGGCCACCGCCCCCTCCGGCCCCGTCCTGTTCACCCTCACCCCCGACCAGGCCGTCCTCACTCCCGGCGGCAACCTCGCCGAGGAGCCCCGCGACGACCTCCACCTCGCCGCCCTCGAGATCCCCGCCGCACAGGTCCGCCGGATCTCCCCCGAACTGCTCGACGAGGCCCGTCTCCGCGCGGCCCTGGCCCGCTCCGCCCTGATCGCCGGTGCCGCCGAACGCTGCGTCGAGCTGACGGTCGCCCACACCACCGCCCGCACCCAGTTCGGCCGTCCACTCAGCCGCTTCCAGGCCGTCAAGCAGGAAGAGGCACGGCTGATCGAGGAGGCCGCCCTGGTCCGCGCCGCCGTCCAGGCCGCCGCCGCGCCGCTGGACACCGGCGGCGCGGCCGCCCACTTCGCCGTCGCCGCCGCCAAGACCCAGGCATCCGCTTCGGCCACCGAGGTCACCCGCATCGCCCACCAACTCCACGGCGCCATCGGCATCACCCGGCTCAACCCCCTCCACCTCGCCACCACCCGCCTGTGGTCCTGGCGCGACGAAGACGGCGACGAAACCTACTGGGCGCACCGCCTGGCCCGCCCCCTCACCGCCACCGTCCTCTGGCCCACCCTCACCACCACACCCTGACCCCTCGCCCCCGCCCTGCCCCGCCGCCGACCGGCCCAGCCCGGTCGGCGGCTCAGCAGCTCTCCCCTGGCTTGGGGTGGTGTCACCGGGTTCGGAGACATCGGCGGACCGCTGATCAGGGCATAACCAACCCACTCTTTTTGATACCCCCCAGGGCTCTGGCGGGCTTACCGTCCGCACGACAGAGGCTCGTCGGGACTTCGCCGACCACACGCGACATACCCCACCCCCGAGCGGCAAGAACTGGGAGCAGAAACCCAGGTCTCGATCAGCTGCGGCGTTTCCACCATCAGGTTGGAGAGAGCCGCTGCATGGATCGAGACCGGGATCAGCGCTATCACGAACCAACGATCAGACGGGAGTTCGTCTCATCCCGCCATCCCTTGGGCCGGACAAAGGCCACGGTCAATGAGAAAGGGACAGGAGAAATGCGAGCCTTCAACATCGCTGATCAGGTCTGGGCCATGTCCACGAAGCGGGAGTAGTGGCCCTGGAAAGCGACCGTGATCGTGGCCGTCGGGCCGTTTCGGTGCTTGGCCACGATCAGGTCGGCCTCGCCCGCGCGCGGGGACTCCTTCTCGTAGGCGTCCTCGCGATGGAGCAGGATGACCATGTCGGCGTCCTGCTCGATGGAGCCGGACTCACGCAGGTCGGAGACCATCGGCTTCTTGTCGGTGCGCTGCTCGGGACCACGGTTCAGCTGCGACAACGCGATGACCGGGATCTCCAGCTCCTTGGCGAGCAGCTTGAGGTTACGGGACATGTCCGAGACCTCCTGCTGACGGCTCTCGGCACGCTTGGAACCTCCGGACTGCATCAGCTGGAGGTAGTCGATGACGACCAGTCGGATGTCGTTGCGCTGTTTGAGACGGCGGCACTTGGCACGGATCTCCATCATCGACAGGTTCGGCGAGTCGTCGATGAACAGCGGCGCGGCCGAGACGTCCGGCATGCGGCGGGCGAGCCGGGTCCAGTCCTCGTCGGTCATCGTGCCGGAGCGCATGTGGTGCAGCGCGACGCGCGCCTCTGCGGACAGCAGACGCATCGCGATCTCGTTGCGGCCCATTTCGAGGGAGAAGATGACGCTCGGCAGATTGTGCTTGATCGAGGCTGCCCGCGCGAAGTCCAGCGCGAGCGTCGACTTACCCATGGCGGGGCGAGCCGCGATGACGATCATCTGGCCCGGGTGCAGGCCGTTCGTCAGCGAGTCGAAGTCGGTGAACCCGGTCGGCACGCCGGTCATCTCGCCGCTGCGCGAGCCGATCGCCTCGATCTCGTCGAGGGCGCCCTCCATGATGTCGCCGAGCGGCAGGTAGTCCTCGCTGGTGCGCTGCTCGGTGACGGCGTAGATCTCGGCCTGGGCGCGGTTGACGATCTCGTCGACGTCGTCGTCGGCCGCATATCCCATCTGCGTGATACGGGTGCCGGCCTCGACCAGGCGGCGCAGGACCGCGCGCTCATGGACGATCTCCGCGTAGTACTCGGCGTTCGCCGCCGTCGGTACCGTCTGGACGAGCGTGTGCAGATACGACGCCCCGCCGACCTTGTTGATCTCGCCACGCTTGGTGAGCTCGGCGGCGATGGTGATCGGGTCCGCCGGCTCGCCCTTGGCGTAGATGTCCAGGATCGCCTGGTAGATCGTCTCGTGCGCGGGCTTGTAGAAGTCGTGGCCCTTGAGGATCTCGACGACATCGGCGATGGCGTCCTTGGACAGCAGCATGCCGCCCAGCACCGACTGCTCGGCGTCCAGATCCTGCGGCGGCACCCGCTCGAAGGACGATCCGCCACCGTCCCAGTCGCCGTTCTCCCGGCCCCGGTCGTGTTGTTCGCCACGACCCCGGCCTCCGTCGCCGCGGCGGCGCGAGGCAGGCAGACGATCACTGGGCCCGCTGTCGGCCCACGGATCGTCCAAGGGCTCGGAAATGCTCACCGAGCCACCTCCTCCCGTCCGCAGGGCGGACCTCGCCGTGTCCTCTTTTGTACGGCACGACACTGACAAATGAGAGGCCCAACTCCGGTTCTGATGCGTCGGGTTTGTGACGATTCCAAGGCCGCGGGAAAGACGCTTCCCAGGCCGAGAGAAGGAGCGGGCGCCGGACCACGGTAGGCCCCTCGGCACCGTCAGCCAATCTGGTTATCCACAGGCCATGTGGACGACAGCCCCGATGCTGTGGAGAACTCCCCGAAACCTGTGCACGACACGGTGGACAGCTCTGTGAAAAAGCCCTCTAGCCTCTCGGACACAGGGCTGTGACCTGCTCGTTTAGCGTCCACCGGCTGTGCAGAAGAAAAACTTCCCCGGTCGGACCAAGATCGCTTCGAACACCGCACGAAAGGACACGCCCCACCACGACAAGTAAGGGGCATAACTAGATTGCATCTCTTACCTGTGGACGATTAGATTGGTGCTCATGACACAGGCTCTCCCGATACCCCGGGCCACCCGCCGCCGGCACGACCGAGAGATCGTCGCGCTGGCCGTACCGGCCTTCGGTGCACTCGTCGCCGAGCCTCTGTTCGTCATGGCGGACAGTACGATCGTCGGCCACCTCGGCACCGCCCAGCTCGCCGGTCTCGGCGTCGCCTCCGCCCTCCTCACCACCGCCGTGAGCGTTTTCGTCTTCCTCGCGTACGCCACCACAGCCGCCGTGTCCCGACGCGTCGGCTCGGGCGATCTGCCGGCGGCCATCCGGCAGGGCATGGACGGCATCTGGCTGGCACTGCTGCTCGGCATCGGCGTCATCGTCGTCGTCCTTCCCCTGGCACCCGGCATCGTGGACCTTTTCGGCGCTTCCGCTACGGCGGCCCCGTACGCCACGACATATCTGCGTATCTCCGCACTGGGCATACCGGCCATGCTCATCGTCCTCGCCGCCACGGGTGTGCTCCGCGGCCTCCAGGACACCAGGACCCCGCTCTACGTCGCCGTCTCCGGCTTCGTCGCCAACGGCGGCCTCAACGCGGGGCTCGTCTATGGCGCCGGGCTCGGCATCGCCGGTTCGGCCTGGGGAACCGTCATCGCCCAGTGTGGGATGGCGGCCGTCTATCTGACCGTCGTCGTACGCGGGGCTCACCGGCAGGGCGCATCTCTCCGCCCGGACACCGCCGGTATCCGGGCCTCGGCCCAGGCCGGCGTTCCTCTCCTCGTCCGCACGCTGTCCCTGCGGGCGATTCTCATGATCGCCACGGCGGTCGCAGCGCGCCTGGGCGACGCCGACATCGCCGCGCATCA
The DNA here is from genome assembly GCF_001866675.1 of Streptomyces sp. MUSC 14. Classification (NCBI taxonomy): domain Bacteria; kingdom Bacillati; phylum Actinomycetota; class Actinomycetes; order Kitasatosporales; family Streptomycetaceae; genus Streptomyces; species Streptomyces sp. MUSC 14. The sequence goes on along the minus strand of NZ_MLYN01000042.1, from coordinate 94,153 downwards.
GATCGTCCTGTCCCTGTGGAGCCTGCTCGCCTTCGCTCTGGACGCGATAGCGATCGCGGGGCAGGCGATCATCGGCCGCTATCTCGGCGCGGACGATGCCCAAGGAGCGCGTGAGGCCTGTCGCCGCATGATGCAGTGGGGCATCGCGACCGGTGTCGTGCTCGGTGCCCTCGTGGTGGCCGCCCGTCCGCTCTTCCTCCCGCTGTTCACCGGCGACTCCGTGGTCAAGGACGCGGCACTGCCCGCGCTGTTGATGGTGGCGCTCTCGCAGCCGATCTGCGGGCTGGTCTTCGTCCTGGACGGTGTCCTGATGGGCGCGGGCGATGGGCCGTATCTGGCAGGGGCCATGGTCGTCACCCTCACCGTGTTCGCTCCGGTGGCCCTGCTGGTCCCGGTGTTCGGCGGCGGTCTCACCGCGCTGTGGACGGCGATGACGCTGATGATGACGATCCGCCTACTGACCCTGTGGCTGCGCTCTCGTTCCGGCCGCTGGATCGTGACGGGCGCAACCCGCTGACCTCGGGCCGCTGGCCTCGAAGCAGCGGTGGTTTCACGTGAAACATGACCCGGTGAACGTTCCGGACAGCGGAAAGGGGCCGCACCCTTGCGGGGGTGCGGCCCCTTTCACCGGCTCGAACGAGCGCGGCGATCACTCGGCGATCAGGCCGAGACGACCTCGATGTTGACCTTGGCGGCAACCTCGGGGTGCAGACGCACGGACGTCTCGTGAGCGCCCAGGGTCTTGATCGGGGTGGTCAGCTCGATGCGACGCTTGTCGACCTCGGGGCCACCGGACGCCTTGATCGCGGAAGCGATGTCGGCCGGGGTGACGGAACCGAAGAGACGACCGGAGTCGCCGGAGCGGACGGCCAGGCGGACCTTGACGCCCTCGAGCTGGCCCTTGACCTGGTTGGCCTGCTCGATGGTCTGGATCTCGTGGATCTTGCGGGCGCGGCGGATCTGCTCGACGTCCTTCTCGCCACCCTTGGTCCAGCGGATCGCGAAGTTCCGCGGGATCAGGTAGTTGCGAGCGTAACCGTCCTTGACGTCGACGACGTCGCCGGCGGCACCGAGGCCAGAGACCTCGTGGGTGAGGATGATCTTCATGTGTCGGTCACCCTTCCCTTAGCGCGCGGTGGACGTGTAGGGCAGCAGCGCCATCTCACGGCTGTTCTTCACGGCCGTGGCGACGTCACGCTGGTGCTGAGTGCAGTTGCCGGTCACGCGGCGGGCACGGATCTTGCCGCGGTCGGAAATGAACTTCCGCAGCATGTTCGTGTCCTTGTAGTCCACGTACGTGACCTTGTCCTTGCAGAAAGCGCAGACCTTCTTCTTCGGCTTGCGCACAGGCGGCTTCGCCATGGTGTTTCTCCTGTGTGATCAAGAAGTGTGGATACGAGCCCTTTAGAAGGGGGGCTCGTCCGAGTAGCCGCCACCGCCGCCGGAGCCGGAGCCGGAGCCACCGCCCCAGCCGCTGCCACCCTGCTGGTTGCCACCAGCGGGAGCGCCGGACGCCCACGGGTCGTCGGCCGGAGCGCCGCCGCCCTGCTGAGCGCCACCGGAGCCACCGCCCCAGCCGCCGCCCTGCTGGCCGCCACCGCCGCCGTAACCGCCCTGGCCACCGCGCCCGCCACCGCCGGAGGTCTTGGTGACCTTGGCCGTCGCGTTGCGCAGGCTGGGGCCGACTTCCTCGACGTCCAGCTCGTAGACCGTGCGCTTGACGCCGTCCCGGTCCTCGTAGGACCGCTGCTTCAGCCGGCCCTGCACGAGCACGCGCATGCCTCGCTGGAGCGACTCGGCGACGTTCTCCGCCGCCTGACGCCAGACCGAGCAGGTCAGGAAGAGGCTCTCGCCGTCCTTCCACTCGTTCGTCTGGCGGTCGAAGGTGCGGGGAGTGGACGCGACACGGAACTTCGCGACGGCCGCACCGGACGGGGTGAAGCGCAGCTCGGGGTCGTCGACAAGATTGCCGATGACCGTGATGACGGTCTCGCCTGCCATGGGGGAACCTCTCGGCGGGTTTGCTGCTCTGGCTGCTTGCTTGCTACTCGGATCCCGAGATCAGCTGAGCGGAAGGGCTCAGTGGGTCTCGGGGCGGAGGACCTTGGTCCGGAGGACCGACTCGTTCAGGTTCATCTGGCGGTCGAGCTCCTTGACGACCGCAGGCTCGGCCTGAAGGTCGATGACCGAGTAGATGCCCTCGGGCTTCTTCTTGATCTCGTACGAGAGACGACGACGGCCCCAGGTGTCGACCTTCTCCACCTTGCCGTTGCCCTCACGGACGACGGAGAGGAAGTTCTCGATCAGGGGGGCGACAGCGCGCTCCTCCAGATCGGGGTCGAGGATGACCATCACCTCGTAGTGACGCATGTGGAACCCACCTCCTTTGGACTCAGCGGCCACGGTCGTTCCGTGGCAGGAGGGTTGTGATGCGTACGCAACGGTATCGGCGGCCACTGACAATCGGAGGCGCTGAGGCTTCCGCAGTGTTACCTGAACAGGCAGTGGGCAGACACCGGTGCAGACGGTACAGACTACCCGCACACCCGCTTCCGGTTGAAATCCGGGCGTGGAGGCCGTCACTCTGTACACGTCGGGTGTGTACGGCGCTACTATGCGCCGCCTTCCGCAGGAGGTGCCCATGGCACAGGTAATGCATCCCAACGTCGCCGGTTCCCTCTTCGCCACGGACGGCAAGGCCCGTCCGCTCCAGGACGCACTGGCGGCGACCACGCTCGTCCTGGGTCTGCTGTCCTTCATCACGTCCTTCTTCCACAGCCTCCATCTGCTGACGTCGTGGGCGGGTCTCGTGGGCCTGCTCGTCGGCATCTACGGACAGTGGATCTCCGTGACCACGCGTGAGCGCTTCGCCCTGATCCTGGGACTCGGCGCCTCCGGGATCGGCTTCCTGATCGGCATGGCACACGGCGGTCTCTTCGGCGGAGTCATCGGCAGCTGAGGCGGCCCGCCGGGATTAAGGCCCGTACGCCCAGTCGGGGCGCTCGCACGGCGCAGTAGGCTTCGGCGCGAGAGCCGGAGCCCCTGTACCCATGGGGACACACCAGCCCGAGGAGCGCCCCGAATGAGCCTGACCCTGAGGACCATCAGCCGCGAGCAGCATCTGGCATACATCCAGAGCCTGCCGGCGGCGAGCCACATGCAGGTCCCGGCCTGGGCCGACGTCAAGGCGGAGTGGCGCTCGGAGAACCTCGGCTGGTTCGACGAGCGCACGGGCGAGATGGTCGGCGCGGGCCTGGTCCTGTACCGACAGCTCCCCAAGATCAAGCGCTACCTCGCCTACCTGCCCGAGGGTCCGGTCATCAACTGGTTCGCGCCGAATCTGGACGACTGGATCCAGCCGATGCTGGCGCATCTGAAGCAGCAGGGCGCGTTCTCGGTGAAGATGGGCCCGCCGGTGATCATCCGCCGCTGGAACGCGGAGACCATCAAGAAGGGCATCCAGGACCAGGACGTCAAGCGGCTGCGCGACATGGAGGCCGACTTCATCGAGCCGCGCGCCTTCGAGGTGGCCGACAAGCTGCGCCGTATGGGCTGGCAGCAGGGCGAGGACGGCGGCGCCGGCTTCGGTGACGTCCAGCCCCGCTACGTCTTCCAGGTGCCGCTGGCGAATCGTTCCCTGGAGGAGGTCCACAAGAACTTCAACCAGCTGTGGCGCCGCAACATCAAGAAGGCCGAGAAGGCCGGTGTCGAGGTGGTCCAGGGCGGCTACCAGGACCTGGCCGAGTGGCAGCGGCTGTACGAGATCACGGCCGTGCGCGACCACTTCCGGCCGCGCCCGCTGTCGTACTTCCAGCGCATGTGGTCGGCCCTCAACACCGAGGACCCGAACCGGATGCGGCTGTACTTCGCCCGGCACAACGGCGTGAACCTCTCCGCCGCGACGATGCTGATCGTCGGCGGGCACGTCTGGTACTCCTACGGTGCCTCCGACAACATCGGCCGTGAGGTCCGGCCCTCGAACGCGATGCAGTGGACGATGCTGCGCGACGCCTACGCGCTCGGCGCCACCGTCTACGACCTGCGCGGCATCTCGGACTCGCTGGACGAGACGGACCACCTGTTCGGCCTGATCCAGTTCAAGGTCGGCACGGGCGGGCAGGCCGCCGAGTACCTCGGCGAGTGGGACTTCCCGCTGAACAAGCTGCTTCACAAGGCGCTCGACATCTACATGTCGCGCCGTTGAGCCGCGGCCGTCTGATTCCATAGCCTTCACAGCTCAGACACCTCTGATCCACCGCAGCCACGAGAAAGGTCCCAGGTCCGGCCATGGCGCTCACGCTCTACGTCGACACCGCGCGCTGGCGGGCGCACCACAAGCACGTGCAGGAGCAGTTCCCGGGACTCGTCCCGGTCTGCAAGGGCAACGGCTACGGCTTCGGGCACGAGCGGCTGTCCGAGGAGGCCACGCGGCTGGGCTCCGACCTGCTCGCGGTCGGCACGACCTACGAGGCCGCACGCATCAAGGACTTCTTCGGCGGGGACCTGCTGGTGCTGACGCCGTACCGGCGCGGCGAGGAGCCGGTGCCGCTGCCCGACCGGGTGGTGCGCTCGGTGTCGTCGATCGACGGCGTGTACGGCCTCGTCGGCGCCCGTGTCGTCATCGAGGTGATGTCCTCGATGAAACGGCACGGCATCAGCGAGCAGGACCTGCCGCAGCTGCACCAGGCCATAGAGAACGTCCGGCTGGAGGGCTTCGCCATCCATCTGCCGCTGGACCGCACCGACGGCTCGGACGCCGTCGAGGAGGTCATCGGCTGGATGGACCGGCTGCGCGCGGCCCGGCTGCCGTTGCACACGATGTTCGTCAGCCACCTGAAGGCCGACGAACTCGTCCGGCTCCAGCAGCAGTTCCCGCAGACCCGGTTCCGCGCCCGTATCGGCACGCGGCTGTGGCTGGGGGACCACGAGGCCACCGAGTACCGCGGTGCCGTCCTGGACGTCACGCGCGTGGCCAAGGGCGACCGGTTCGGCTACCGCCAGCAGAAGGCGGCCTCGGACGGCTACCTGGTGGTCGTGGCGGGCGGTACGTCGCACGGGGTGGGCCTGGAGGCCCCGAAGGCGCTGCACGGCGTCATGCCACGCGCCAAGGGCGTCGCACGGGCCGGCCTCGCCACCGTCAACCGGAACCTTTCTCCGTTCGTCTGGGGCGGCAAGCAGCGCTGGTTCGCCGAGCCGCCGCACATGCAGGTGTCGATCCTGTTCGTGCCCTCGGACGCCCCGGAGCCGAAGGTCGGGGACGAACTGGTGGCCCATCTGCGGCACACCACGACCCAGTTCGACCGCATCATGGACCGCTGAGCCCGGTCCCGGGGCACCGGGTCCCTTCCAGGACAGCGAGAAGGCCGTACCCGAAGCACTCGGGTACGGCCTTCTGCGTCAGCTCTGACGGGAGTTCGCTCAGAGCGAACGGCTCTCGGGGGAGGGCCGCACCGGCCTTCCCCAGTCCACCTGGGGCCCCTCGAAGTGAGCGGCGTGACGTGGCTCGTAGGCCGCCGCTCCGAGCACGAAGACGTCCTCCGCGCCGTCGAGCACACCGCCCGAGGGATCGTCGTCGCCGGACCTGCGCACCACGTCCCGCTCCGGCATGAGGATGTCCCGTACGACGACGGCGCACAGGTACAGCGTGCCCGCCAGGTGCAGCACGATCGCCCAGTGGTAGCCGAGCGTCGGCAGTCCCTTGTGGGCGTCTCCGCTGGTCGTGTACGCGAGGTACATCCAGATGCCCAGGAAGTACGCCATCTCGCACGCCTGCCAGATCAGGAAGTCGCGCCACTTGGGCCGGGCAAGGACCGCCAGCGGCACCAGCCACAGGACGTACTGCGGGGAGTAGACCTTGTTGGTGACGATGAACACCGCCACCACCAGGAAGGCCAGTTGCGCGAAGCGCGGCCGGCGCGGGGCGGTGAACGTCAGCACGGCGATACCGAGGCAGCACAGCACCACCAGCACGGTGGCGGCGGTGTTGACGAAACCCGTGGAGGGCGGGTTGCTGGAGTTCTGCGCCCAGATGAGCCAGAAGGAACCGAAGTCGACGCCCCGTTCCTGGCTGAACGTGTAGAACTTCGACCAGCCCTCGAACGCGAACAGCATCACCGGCAGGTTCACCACGAACCAGGCGAGCACCGTGCTGATCGTGGCCTGGACGAACTCCCGCCACTTGCCGGCCCGCCAGCACAGCACGAACAGGGGGCCGAGCAGGAAGACCGGATAGAGCTTGGCGGCCGTGGCGAGGCCCAGGAGGACACCGAAGGCGACGGGCCGACTGCGGGACCACATCAGCATCGCGGCTGCCGTGAGCGCCACCGCCAGCAGGTCCCAGTTGACGGTGGCGGTCAGCAGGACGGCGGGCGCCAGGGCGACCAGAAGGCCGTCCCAGGGCCGCCGGCGGTGGGTGCGGGTCACGCAGACTGCGATGACGACCGCGCACACCAGCAGCATCCCGGCGTTGACGAACCAGTACCACTGCTCCTGGTACTGGATGGTGCCGCTGTGCGGGGTGAGCCAGGAGGCAACCTCCATGAACACGCCCGTCAGCACCGGGTACTCGAGGTAGCCCATGCCGCCGGACATGTCGTCCGGGAGCTTGTCGAAGTACGGCACGAGATGGTCGGCGAACCCGCGCCCCTGGTAGAGGTGCGGGATGTCCGAGTAGCAGGCCTTCGTGTACTGGCTGCTCGCGCCGAAGAACCAGGCACTGTGGTAGCAGGGCGCCTTCTGGACCAGGCCGAGGGCGAACATGCCGATCGCCACGAGCGCGATGACTCGTACGGGCGTCCACCAGGACGTGCCGAGCAGGGCCCGCCGTCCGATGGGGCCGCCGATCAGCTCGCTGCCGGCCGCGGCGACCTCGTCCTCCCTGGTCGGCGGCACCGGTTCCGCCGTGGCGGGCCGCACGGGGTCGGGCTCGTGCACGCCCGCGGGCGTCATCTCTGCACTGGGCATGGGGCACATCCTGCCGTACCTGCCTAGGAAAAAGCCGAGGGCCGCCGCACCTCGTGGGTGCGGCGGCCCATGTTTCACGTGAAACACCCGTGGTGGACGAAATGGTCGCCAACCGGTCCGGGTCGACTGCTAGCCGTTGGGGCCGGCGAAGATGCCTCCGTTGCCGTTGCCTCGCGTGTTGCCGTTGCCGGTCGTATCGGTGGGTGTGGGGGACGGGGAGGTTCCTCCGGTGGTGCCACCCGTGTCCGTGCCGCCGGTGCCGTTGCCATTGCCGTCACAGGGGTTGCCCCAGTTCCACTGGCAGGTGTCGCTCGCCGACGGGGACGGGGAGGTGTTCGTCGCGCTCGGCGTCGGGCTCGGCGACTGGCTCGCGCTCGGGCTCGGCGTGATGCTCGGGCTCGGGGTGGGAGTCGGGGCGCCCGCCTCGTCCTGGACCTTGCCGATCTCGGTGGCGTTCGGGAAGCCGTTGTCGTTGGCGTTCTTCAGCGCGACCTTCATGTACTCGGTCCACACCGACGTCGGGATGTCACCACCGTGGATCGACTCGACGCCGGCCGTGCCGTTCATGGACAGCAGCTCATGGTCCTTCGGGTTCTCACGGAACATCGCCACCGAGGTGGACAGCTGCTGGGTGTAGCCGACGAACCAGGCCGACTTGTTGCTGTCGGTGGTACCGGTCTTGCCTGCCGCCGTCCGGCCCAGGGCCTTGGCGTTCACACCCGTACCGTTCTGGATCACGTTCTGGAGGACGTCCGTGACGTTGTTCGCCACGTTCTCGGACATCGCCGTGCTGACCTTCGGCTTGCTGAAGCCCTGCAGCTCCTGGCCGTCCTTCTTCACGGCGGTCACCGAGTACGGATCAGCGTGCTGACCCGAGGCGGCGAACGTCGAGTAGGCGTCGGCCATGCGGATCGCACTCGGGGTCGACGTACCGATGGAGAAGGACGGGTTGAGCGTCGAGAAGCTGTCCCTGAGGATGCCGGACGCCTGTGCGACGTCCCGGACATGCGTCAGCCCCACATCCATACCGAGCTGGACGAACGGAGTGTTGACGGACTGCTCCATCGCCTTACGCAGCGAGATGTAGCCCCACTTGTAGTCACTCTCGTTGCGCTGGTAGAAGACCGAGTTGTCCTTTGTCAGCACCGGAGTGCCGTCGTTGTTGAGCACCTTGAGATGGTCGTTGCCGTTGTACTTGCTCAGCGGCGACAGACCCTCCCCACTGGTCCGGTACGTGCCGTACTGCATCGCCGCGGCGAGCACGAACGGCTTCCATGTCGATCCGACCGGGACGCCGGCAGTGTCGGCGTTGTTCGTGAAGTGGCCGTTCTCGTAGCCGTCACCGCCGTACAAAGCGACGATCGCGCCGTCCTTGGGCTTCACCGACGCCGCACCGAACTGGACGTACTTGTCCAGATCACGCTTCTTCGGATCGATGCGCTCCTGCTGGACCTTCTTCACGGCCGCTGCCAGCGCGTTGACCTTGTCCTTCTCGAAGGTCGTCTGGATCTGGTAGCCGCCCTGGTCGAACTGCGTCTCGGTGATGTCGGAGTGCGCGAGGACGTACTTCTTCGCCGTGTCCACCAGATAGCTGATCTGGCCGGTCATGCCCTTGGTCGCCTTGCGGCCGTCGGGCACGGGGTACTGCTTGGTGGCCTGCTGGAACTGCGCGTCGGTGAGGTGGTGGTCGTTGTGCATCTGCTCGAGGATCCACCCCCAGCGGTCCTTCGAGCGCTGCGTGTTCGCCTGCTGGGTCGCCGACGGGTCGAGGTCCGCGTTGCCGGCCGGGTCGAAGTACGTCGGGCCCTTCAGCAGCGCCGCGAGCACCGCGCACTCGCTCGGCGTGAGGTCTTTCGCGTCCTTGCCGTAGTACGTCTGCGCCGCCGCCTGGATGCCGTAGGCGCCACGGCCGAAGTACGAGGTGTTCAGATAGCCCTGAAGGATCTGCTGCTTGGAGAGCTTCGTCCCCACCTTGATGGAGATGAACATCTCCTTGAACTTGCGGGTGAGGGTCTGCTGCTGGCTCAGGTAGGTGTTCTTCACGAACTGCTGGGTGATCGTCGAGCCGCCCTGGGTCTGGCCGCCCCGCGCCATGTTGACCACCGCGCGCAGGAGTCCCTGGGGGTCGACGCCCGAGTCCTGGTAGAAACTCTTGTTCTCGGCTGAGATCACGGCCCACTGCATCGCTTCGGGAATCTGGCCGATGTTGACGTTCTGCCGGTTGACGCCGGTACCCGTGGCCACCATCTGCGTGCCGTCGGCCCAGTAGTAGACGTTGTTCTGGGACTTGGCCGCCGCGTTCTCGTCAGGCACGGAGACCATCGCGTAGCCGACGCCGACCAGCGCGACCAGGCTGCCGACGAAGCCGATGAACATCCCGGTGACAAGCTTCCAGGAGGGCATCCAGCGACGCCATCCGTACTTGCCGGACCGGGGGTAGTCGATGAACCTCTTCTTGCCGGGTGCGGTCGACGCGCGGCCCCTGCCGCGCCCGGGGCCGCTGGGACCGCCGGGGCCGCCGCCCCGGCCGCCCGGACCTGTGTTGTCGGCGCCTCTGCGGCGGCTGCCTCTCTGCGCCGCGCGACGGGCCTCGGCCCGGCCGCCGTAGGAACGCTCCTCGCCTCCCGGGCCGCTGTCCGACCCATGGGAACTGGACTCGTAGGAGTCGGCAGGAGACCCCGTGGCGCCACGCGGTGCCGCACGGCGGCCGGAGGACGAGCCGGACTGACCACGTCGGGCCGCGGCACGTCCGCCTCCCTGCGGCTGCGGCGGTTTGCGACGGTGCTCGCTCATCGAACGATTACTCCTCGGGCAGGCGCACCCGTGCGCGCCTGGAACGGCGGCTGGTTTCCGGTCCCCCCGGAGTACGGATGTGGTCGGTCCTGCATTCACCCGTACCGCACCGGGGACGACGACGCTCCCCAGACGTCACTCGGTTCCCGGCGATGTGCATGCCGCACAGACTACGCACCGCCAAAACGCGCTGAGCCCTGAAGTTCACCCCAAAACAGGCAACCCGCATCGTATGAATCGGCGATGTGATCCCGTTCACCGTCGTCCCTCTTGTCGCCTGCCGAAGGCCGTTCTATCGTGCTGATGTATCGAGTCGATACATCAGCACGAGATAAAGACGCTGAGAGGCACTGAGAGACCCGCGGGAGCGAGCTGCGGGACCGAGAGGAGGCGACGATGAGCCGACGTTCCGGCATCCTCGAGTTCGCCGTGCTCGGCCTGCTGCGTGAGTCCCCCATGCACGGCTACGAGCTGCGCAAACGCCTCAACACGTCCCTGGGGGTGTTCCGTGCGTTCAGCTACGGGACCCTGTATCCGTGCCTCAAGACGCTGGTCGCGAGCGGCTGGTTGATCGAGGAACCGGGCAACACCCATGAGGACGCGCTCGCCGCTCCGCTCGCCGGACGCCGCGCCAAGATCGTCTACCGGCTGACGGCGGAGGGGAAGGAGCACTTCGAGGAGCTGCTCTCGCAGACCGGCCCCGACGCCTACGAGGACGAGCACTTCGCCGCACGGTTCGCCTTCTTCGGGCAGACGTCGCGCGATGTGCGCATGCGCGTGCTGGAGGGCCGGCGCAGCCGCCTGGAGGAGCGCCTGGAGAAGATGCGCGCCTCCCTGGCGCGCACGCGGGAACGCCTCGACGACTACACACTTGAGCTCCAGCGCCACGGGATGGAGTCCGTGGAGCGCGAAGTGCGCTGGCTGAACGAGCTCATCGAGAGCGAGCGGGCGGGGCGGGACCTGAAGGGTTCCACGTCCCGGGGAGCCGCTCCGCAGGACACCACCACTGGATCGACGGGCGGCCTGCCCCGTACCGGGGACATCCCCCGGACGGATACGCCCGGCGACACCGCCACGTGAGTCCCAGTCAGGGCCTCACTCGTACACACAGGGAGCAACCGGAATGGGTTCGGTTCGCGTAGCCGTCGTCGGCGTGGGCAACTGCGCCGCGTCGCTGGTGCAGGGAGTCGAGTACTACAAGGACGCCGACGCGGCGTCCAAGGCGCCCGGCCTGATGCATGTGCAGTTCGGTGACTACCACGTGCGTGACATCGAGTTCGTCGCCGCGTTCGACGTCGACGCCAAGAAGGTCGGCCTCGACCTCGCGGACGCGATCGGCGCCTCCGAGAACAACACCATCAAGATCTGCGACGTGCCCACGTCCGGTGTCACCGTCCAGCGCGGCCACACCCTCGACGGCCTCGGCAAGTACTACCGCCAGACCATCGAGGAGTCCGAGGCTGAGCCGGTCGACGTCGTCCAGATCCTGAAGGACAAGCAGGTCGACGTCCTGGTCTGCTACCTGCCCGTGGGCTCCGAGGACGCGGCGAAGTTCTACGCCCAGTGCGCCATCGACGCCAAGGTCGCCTTCGTCAACGCCCTCCCGGTCTTCATCGCCGGCACCAAGGAGTGGGCGGACAAGTTCACCGAGGCCGGTGTGCCGATCGTCGGTGACGACATCAAGTCCCAGGTCGGCGCCACCATCACGCACCGCGTCATGGCGAAGCTGTTCGAGGACCGCGGTGTCATCCTGGACCGCACCATGCAGCTGAACGTCGGCGGCAACATGGACTTCAAGAACATGCTCGAGCGCGAGCGCCTGGAGTCCAAGAAGATCTCCAAGACGCAGGCCGTCACCTCCCAGATCCCCGACCGGGACCTCGGCGAGAAGAACGTCCACATCGGCCCGTCCGACTACGTGGCCTGGCTGGACGACCGCAAGTGGGCCTACGTCCGCCTCGAAGGCCGCGCCTTCGGTGACGTCCCGCTGAACCTGGAGTACAAGCTCGAGGTCTGGGACTCCCCGAACTCCGCGGGTGTCATCATCGACGCCCTGCGCGCCGCGAAGATCGCCAAGGACCGCGGCATCGGCGGCCCGATCCTGTCGGCGTCCTCGTACTTCATGAAGTCCCCGCCGGTCCAGTACTTCGACGACGAGGCCCGCGAGAACGTCGAGAAGTTCATCCGCGGCGAGGTCGAGCGCTAAAGCGCCGACGCGACCGCTCGTACGCAAACGCTCCTGCCAGGGCTGTGAAGGTCCCCGGGTTTACCGACCCGGGGACCTTCCGCATATGTGAGGCTGGGCAGCATGCCCGTCGTGCGTGACCTGCGCGTCCTGCTGCGTCTTCGGTACTTCCGACGCCTGCTGTACGTCCGCCTGCTCTCCCAGGGTGCCGACGGCGTCTATCAGGTGGCGCTCGCCGCGTACGTCGTCTTCTCGCCGGAGAAACAGACCTCGGCCACGGCGATCGCCTCGGCGATGGCCGTGCTGCTGCTCCCCTATTCGCTGGTCGGCCCGTTCGCGGGTGTCCTGCTGGACCGCTGGCGACGCCGGCAGGTCTTCGCGTACGGCAATCTGCTGCGCTCGCTGCTGGCCGCGGTCACCGCCGTGCTGATGCTCGGCCATGTCCCGGACTGGCTCTTCTACGTCTCCGCGCTGTGCGTCACGGCCGTCAACCGCTTCGTCCTCGCGGGGCTGTCCGCGTCCCTGCCCCGCGTGGTGGACACCGAGCGCCTGGTGCTGGCCAACTCCATCTCCCCGACGGCCGGAACGCTCGCCGCGACGGCAGGCGCCGGCCTGGCCTTCGCCGTACGGCTCGTGGCATCGGACTCCGACGCCGCAGTGGTCCTGCTGGGCGCACTCCTCTATCTGTGTGCGGGCCTGACCTCCCTGAGCCTGCCCAGGGCGCTGCTCGGACCCGACCGGCATCCGGCGCGGCCACGGCTGCGCAGCGCGCTGGCCGACACGGCGCGGGATCTGGTGGCGGCCGTCCGGCACCTCGCCGCACCCCGGCGCAGAGAAGCCGCCTGGGCACTGGCCGCGATGACGCTGATGCGCTTCTGCTACGGCGCCCTGCTGGTCCTGCTGCTCATGCTCTGCCGGTACGCCCTCTCCAGCAGTCCGGAAGAGGGACTGCGGCTGCTCGGGCTGGTGCTCGCGGTTTCCGGGGCGGGATTCTTCGCGGCGGCCGTGGTCACTCCCGTGGCGGCGGGACGACTCGGCCCCGGTCGCTGGATCGTGGCCTGCTCCGCCGCGGCAGCGGTGTTGGTACCCGCCCTCGGCCTCCCCTTCGCCATCGGGCCGCTCCTGGTCGCCGCCTTCATGCTGGGCCTGATCACCCAGGGAGCCAAGATCGCCACGGACACGATCGTGCAGTCCTCGGTGGACGACGGTTTCCGCGGACGCGTGTTCTCCGTGTACGACGTGCTGTTCAACGTGGCCTTCGTCGGGGCGGCCGGAGCGGCCGCCCTGATGCTGCCCCCGGACGGCCGCTCGGCGACGCTGGTCGTCACCGTCGCTCTTCTCTACGGAGCGGTTGCTGTCGCTATGGGGCGCTTTGAGCGCCGGTGAGTGTCACATCAGGGCCACAGAGTTCCCCTGGGCTACAGGAGTGTCAGTGCGGCCCGGTAGCTTACGTGCGTCTTACGCGCCACTTATGTGCGCTGCTCACCCATCTCTTTCTTCACAGGGGGACCCACACGTGACGACTCCGCCGCCCCAGGGCCAGAACCCGTTCGCTCAGGGCCAGCAGGCGTACGGCCAGCCCCAGGCGCCGTACCCCCCGCAGGGCGGCCAGCCTCAGGCGCCGTACCCCCCGCAGGGCGGCTACCCGCAGCAGCCGGGCCAGCCCGGATTCCCTCAGCAGGGCATGGCGCCGTACGCACCGGTGCCTCCTCAGCGGCCGAAGCGAGGCATCCGGCAGTACATCCGCATTATCGGCGCCGTCGTCGGCCTCATCGTCATCGTCGCCGGCTGGTACTACAACAAGACCGACGACACCCAGAAGCTGGCTGTCGGTGACTGCCTGACGAACAACGGAAGCAGCAAGGACCCGAAGATCGAGAAGCTGGGCTGCAGCGACCCGAAGGCGGACTACAAGGTGCTCAAGAAGGACGGCAGCACCAGCATGGCCATGCTCGCCTGCCAGTCGGTTCAGGGGACGACCGCGGCCATCGAGTGGAAGGAAGGCAGCGACTCCTTCGTTCTCTGCCTGGGAAACAACAAGTAGCGCTTGAACATGGGAAGGGGGCGGTGTTTCACGTGAAACACCGCCCCACGTTGTTCTCCGAAGGCCGTACGGGGTCATGTTTCACGTGAAACACGACCCCGCTCCGCTCCCTCAGCCCTGCTCGGCCCACCACCCCTTGAGCGCCGCCACGGCCGCGTCATGTTCCATCGGGCCGTTGTCCAGGCGCAGCTCCAGCAGGTACTTGTACGCCTTGCCGATGGCCGGGCCGGGGCCCACGCCAAGGATCTCCATGATCTGGTTGCCATCGAGGTCCGGGCGGATCGCGTCCAGCTCCTCCTGCTTCTGAAGCTGGGCGATGCGCTCCTCCAGACCGTCGTAGGCCCGGGACAGCGCGGACGCCTTCCGCTTGTTGCGGGTGGTGCAGTCCGAGCGGGTCAGCTTGTGCAGACGGTCCAGCAGCGGCCCGGCGTCACGGACATAGCGGCGGACCGCGGAATCCGTCCACTCGCCGGTGCCGTAGCCGTGGAAGCGCAGGTGCAGCTCGACCAGCCGCGAGACGTCCTTCACCAGCTCATTGGAGTACTTCAGAGCGGTCATGCGCTTCTTGGTCATCTTGGCACCGACCACCTCGTGGTGGTGGAACGAGACCCGGCCGTCCTTCTCGAAGCGGCGAGTGCGCGGCTTGCCGATGTCGTGCAGCAGCGCGGCCAGCCGGAGCGTGAGATCCGGACCCTCCTGCTCCAGCGCGATCGCCTGCTCCAGGACGATCAACGTGTGCTCGTAGACGTCCTTGTGCCGGTGGTGCTCGTCCCGCTCCAGGCGCAGCGCCGGCAGCTCGGGCAGCACATGGTCGGCCAGCCCGGTCTCGACGAGCAGGGCCAGGCCCTCACGGGGGTGCGAGGAGAGGATCAGCTTGTTCAGCTCGTCCCGGACCCGCTCGGCCGAGACGATCTCGATACGCACAGCCATGTCCGTCATCGCGGCGACGACCTCAGGGGCGACCGCGAAGTCCAGTTGGGCGGCGAAGCGGGCGGCCCGCATCATCCGCAGCGGATCGTCCGAGAATGACTCCTCGGGCGTACCCGGCGTCCGCAGCACCCGTGCGGCCAGGTCCTCCAGGCCGCCGTGCGGGTCGACGAACTCCTTCTGCGGCAGCGCCACGGCCATCGCGTTGACTGTGAAGTCCCGGCGGACCAGGTCCTCCTCGATGGAGTCGCCGTACGACACCTCGGGCTTGCGCGAGGTGCGGTCGTACGCCTCCGACCGGTAGGTGGTCACCTCGATCTGGTAACCGTCCTTCTGCGCGCCGACCGTGCCGAAGGCGATGCCCACCTCCCAGACGGCGTCCGCCCAGGGCCGGACGATCTTCAGTACGTCCTCGGGGCGGGCGTCCGTGGTGAAGTCCAGGTCGTTGCCGAGCCGGCCGAGCAGCGCGTCCCGCACCGACCCGCCGACCAGGGCGAGGGAGAAACCCGCCTCCTGGAATCGGCGGGCGAGATCGTCGGCGACGGGGGCCACCCGCAGCAGCTCGGCGACCGCGCGCTGCTGCGCCTGGCTCAGGGCGGAGGGAGTGTCTTCGTTGGGGTTCGGCACAACAGAAGAGGGTACGTGCCCCGGGGACCAGGGGTGTCCCCGATTTCATCCGGGGGCGGCCCGGTGAAGATCGCAGGACCGCCCGGTGAAAGCGGCTCGGGCAGCTTCCGGCATAACCCCGCAAGGACCACTCTTGCGGCGTTCAGCAGCTCTCCACTCGATACTGGATATAGAGGACAGGTCGCCGGAGTTCTTCGATCTTGTGACGGGCACCGCGGCACTTCCGCTCTCCGCGCCTCGTTACCATGCGTGGACGCACATTCCGACGACCACTGACGACGAGGGACGGGCGAGCGTGGCCGAGGCGGCTGACTTCCAGGCAACCAGTGCCTCCCCTGCCCGCCGCTGGGTGCGGCGCGCCGGAGCGCTGCTCGCCGGAGCGCCACTGCTGGCCGGTCTGCTCCAGCTGCCCGCCGCTGCGCCCGCCCAGGCCGCCTCCTCGGGCGCGGTGTCCGTCGCCCTGGACACGCTCACCCCGAGCGCCCCCACCGAAGGCGACACACTGACCGTGTCCGGCACGGTCACCAACAACGGCAAGCAGCCTGTCACCGGTGCCCACGTGGGCCTGCGGGTGGGCCCCATGGTGACCACCCGCTCGGAGATCGACAGCATCGCCCAGCACTCCACCGACCCGCTGAGCGCCACCGGGGCCGAGGTCGGCGGGAAGTACGTGGAGAAGTTCGCCAAGCTGGACCCGGGCGTCGCCGAGCACTTCAGCATCTCCGTCCCGGTGAACAAGCTCGACCTCGGCGCCGACGGTGTCTACGAATTCGGGGTCTCCCTGTCCGGCCAGACCCCCGCCCAGCCCTGGGACCAGGTGCTCGGCATCCAGCAGACGTTCCTGCCGTGGCAGCCGTCCGACGCCGACACCAAGACGAAGACTGCGTTCCTGTGGCCGCTGATCTCCACGGTCCACATGACGGCCAAGACGGGCGCCGGCGAACTGCAGACGCCGGTGTTCCTCAACGACGACCTGGTCAAGGAGCTGGCTCCGGGCGGCCGGCTGGCCCAGATGGTGGATCTCGGCAAGGACCTCGACGTCACCTGGGTGATCGACCCGGACCTGCTGGCCTCCGTGGACGCGATGGCGACCGGCAACTACCGGCTCCCCGGTGACAACGACACGACCACACCCGGCCCGAAGGCACACCAGGCGGTCGCCAAGCAATGGCTGGCGGACCTCCAGAACGCGGTGGCGGGCAAGGAGGTCGTCGCGCTGCCGTTCGGCGACCCGGACCTGGCATCCCTCGCGCACAACGGCACCAGCGTCACCGGCTCGCTCAGCCACCTCAAGGACGCCACCGACGTGGCCGCCATCACCGTCAAGACTGTGCTCCACGTCACCCCGAGCACGGACTTCGCCTGGCCGGTGGAGGGCGCCGTGGACCCGTCGATCATGAAGGTCGCGACGTCCGCGGGAGCCGACCGGGTGATCGCCCGCAGCGACAGCCTCCAGGAGACCGCCGCGCTGTCGTACACGCCCTCCGCCGCCCGCCCGGTCGGCGGGGGCACCACCGCGGTGGTCTCCGACGCGCGGCTGTCCACGGCCTTCGAGGGTGACCTGACCAAGGCCGACACCTCGACGCTCGCCGTGCAGCAGTTCCTGGCCCAGAGCCTTGAGGTGAACGCCCAGACCGACGACCAGCGCAGCATCGTCGTCGCCCCGCAGCGGATGCCCACGGCGAGCCAGGCCCAGGCGATGGCGGCGGCGCTGAAGGCGCTCGACGGTGCGACCTGGTCACAGTCCCAGGACCTCACCTCGGCCGCCAAGGCCAAACCGGACCCGAACGCCACCACGCAGATCCCCTCCACACAGTCCTACCCGTCCTCGCTGCGCAAGCAGGAACTGCCTGTGTCGGCGTTCCAGCAGATCGCGCGCACCCAGGACAAGCTCGACAACTTCCAGGTGATCCTCACTGACCGCTCCCGCGTCGTCACGCCGTTCGGGCGGGCCATAAACCGTGAGATGTCCACGTCGTGGCGTGGCAGGAGCGGAGACGCGGACAGCTTCCGCGACGGCGTGGAGGGGTGGCTCGATGATCTGGCCGCCCAGGTCAAGCTGATCGACAAGTCGGAGACCAAGCTCTCCGGCCGCAGCGCCACGATCCCGGTGACCGTCCAGAACAACCTCGTCCAGCCCGTCGGCCACCTGATCCTGCGCCTCACCTCGTCCAACCCGACGCGTCTGAAGATCGGCGGCAAGGCCTACTCCGAGCAGCCGGTGGAGATCTCCGGCGGGCACAGCCAGTCCGTGAAGTTCGCCACCGCGGCCAACGCCAACGGCCGGGTCACGGTCGTCGCCCAGCTGTACACCGAGGACGGCCAGGAGTACGGCGACGCCGTCAGCTTCGACGTGAAGGTCACCGAGGTCACGCCCACCGTGATGCTGGTCATCGGCGGCGGCGTGCTGCTCCTCGTCCTCGCGGGATTCCGTATGTACACCCAGCGCAAGCGCGCGGCCGCCCGGCAGGCCGACGAGGACGGGCCCGACGCGGCAGGGGAGACCGGCGACGCGCCCGGGAACCCCGACGCACCCGCGGATCGTCTCCCGCAGGAACCCGGTGATTCCGGCCCTGCCACGGGGACGGACGACCCGGAGCAGCCGAGTGACCCTGCGCCGGACACCGCTCCGGAAAACGCCGACCCGTCCGGGACGGGTGAGAGAGTGGACCGTTGAGCGATGTCGTGGCCGGTGGGCCCGGGACGATGAGGTGGGGTAAGCATGAACGCGCCGTACGACGGTGATCGCGGCCAGGGCGCGGCCGGCTCGGGCTACCCCGAGACGCCGCCGGAGCCCGGCCAGGTACCGCCGCAGCACGCGGCGGACATGTACCTCCAGGACGCCTACGACCAGGACCCCTACCGGGCTCAGGACCTGACCGCCCAGGACCCGGTCGCCGAGGCGCTCTACGACCGTGCCGCACACCCGCCGCCCCCGCCGGGCAGCTACGGCCAGCAGCAGATGCACGCCGCGCCCAACCAGTCGCCGCCGGCCCCCGACCCTCGGGTATGGGCGCAGACCCCGGCGCCGGAGCCGGAGGGCGCGGGCCCCTACCTGCCCTACGGCGACGACCCGCGCACGAGCCGGTTCGTGGGGGTGGACGACCTGGTCACGCACTCCGGCGAGCAGTACCACGAGCCGGACGCCTTCGCGCATCTCTTCAAGGACCAGCAGCAGGGCGGCGGCCACGTCCCCGCCGATCCCTCGCCCTATCCCGGGCCGGCCGCGGCGCCGGGCGCCGGGTACGGCCAGGCCGGCCAGTACCCGCAGGGGTACGGGCAGAGCCCGCAGCAGGGCGGCCCGTACGCCGGAACCGCCTACCCGGCCGTGCCCGGGAACCCCGCGCAGCCCCCGGTGCCCGCCCCTGCCGCTGGGCCGCTGGGCGGCGCGGATCCCGAGGCCTCCGCATCCACCATGGCCCTGACCGCCGTCCCCGCTTCCGAGGCGCCCGCCGCGCCCGCGAAGAAGGGCGGCAAGGCGGCCAACCTGATGAAGTCCAGTGCCGTGATGGCGGCGGGCACGTTGGTCTCCCGCCTCACTGGCTTCGTCCGCTCCGCGCTGATCGCCGCGGCGCTGGGACTCGGCTTCCTCGCCGACTCCTTCCAGGTGGCGTACCAACTGCCGACGATGATCTACATCCTGACCGTCGGCGGTGGCCTCAACTCCGTCTTCGTACCCCAACTGGTGCGATCCATGAAGGAGGACGAGGACGGCGGCGAGGCATTCGCCAACCGACTGCTGACCCTGGTGATGGTGGCTCTGGCCGCGCTCACCGGCCTCGCGATGTTCGCGGCGCCGCTGCTGGTGCGACTGCTGTCGCCCACCATCGCGAACAATCCCGACGCCAACCATGTCGCGGTCACCTTCACCCGCTACTTCCTGCCCTCGATCTTCTTCATGGGCATCCACGTGGTGATGGGGCAGATCCTCAACGCGCGCGGGAAGTTCGGCGCGATGATGTGGACTCCGGTCCTGAACAACGTCGTCATCATCGTGTCGCTCGGCATGTTCATCTGGGTCTACGGCACCGCCGACCACTCCCACTTGGCGGTCACAAACATCCCCGTGGAGGGCCAGCGCCTGCTCGGCGTCGGTGTGCTGCTCGGTCTGGTCGTCCAGGCACTGGCGATGATCCCGTACCTGCGCGAGACCGGCTTCCGGATCCGGCTGCGGTTCGACTGGAAGGGCCACGGCCTCGGCAAGGCCGCGATGCTCGCCAAGTGGACAGTCCTGTTCGTACTGGCCAACCAGGCCGGCGCCATGGTCGTGACGCAGCTGTCCACCGCCGCCGGCGAGCACTCCGGCGTCAAGGGCACCGGCTTCGCCGCCTACGCCAACGCCCAGCTGATCTGGGGCCTGCCGCAGGCCATTGTCACGGTGTCCCTGATGGCCGCTCTGCTGCCGCGCATCTCGCGCTCGGCCGCCGAGGGCGACGAGGGAGCCGTCCGCGACGACATCTCCCACGGTCTGCGCACCACGGCCGTCGCCATCGTCCCGATCGCCTTCGGCTTCCTCGCGCTCGGCATCCCGATGTGCACCCTGATCTTCGGTTCCGCAGGCACGGACTCGGCCACCAACATGGGCTACATGCTGATGGCCTTCGCCCTCGGCCTGATCCCGTACTCGGTGCAGTACGTCGTCCTGCGCGCCTTCTACGCCTACGAAGACACCCGCACCCCCTTCTACAACACGGTCATCGTCGCCGTCGTCAACGCGAGCGTCTCGGTGCTGTGCTACTTCCTCCTGCCCGCCCGCTGGGCGGTCGCCGGCATGGCCGCCGCCTACGGCCTGGCCTACGCGATCGGTGTGGGAGTGGCCTGGCGGCGGCTGCGCAAGCGGCTCGGCGGCGACCTGGACGGCTCCCGGGTGCTGCGGACGTACGCGCGGCTGTGCATCGCCTCCGTACCGGCGGCCCTGCTCAGCGGCGCGGCCTGCTACGGCATCGGCCACAGCCTCGGCCAGGGCGTCGTCGGCTCCTTCGCCGCGCTGCTCGTCGGCGGTGCCGTCCTGCTCGGCGTCTTCTTCGTCGCCGCCCGGCGCATGCGCATCGAGGAGCTCAACTCGCTCGTGGGCATGGTCCGCGGACGTCTGGGCCGCTGAAGCGGGGGTAGGCGCACAACCATCGTCCGCCGCCGCGTGTCGTGCATAGCGACGGACTGTGGGCACAATTGGTTTCGGCGTCGGACAGCGTGCAACGGATGGGGAGGCAGGGACGACGGTGGCGGAACGGAGCACGGCTGCCGTCGACGTGGCAGACAACAGCGGCGAGCAGCCGCTGACCGCCAAGGCGGACCAGTCCACGGCCGACGGGGTGGCCAAGAACCCGGAGCGGGACAAGGGCAGCGACAAGTCGCAGGGGAGCAGCGGAATCGACGGTCCTGGAGAGAAGACGTCGTCTCCCGAACTGCACAGCGGTCACAAGCTCGCCAGACGGTACCGACTGGAGGAGTGCGTCACCCGTCTGGACGGATTCAGCAGCTGGCGTGCGGTCGACGAGAAACTCCGCCGTGCCGTCGGCGTCCACATCCTGCCCGCGGAGCACACCCGGGCCCGTTCCGTCCTGGCAGCCGCCCGCTCCTCCGCCCTGCTCGGCGACCCTCGTTTCGTCCAGGTCCTGGACGCCGTCGAGGAGAACGACCTCGTCTACGTCGTGCACGAGTGGCTGCCCGACGCCACCGAACTGACCACGCTGCTGGCGGCCGCACCGCTGGAGCCGCACGACGCCTACCAGATGGTCAGTCAGATCGCCTCCGCCATGGCCGCCGCGCACCGCGAGGGTCTCGCCCATCTGCGGCTGAACCCGAACGCCGTACTGCGTGCCTCGACCGGGCAGTGGCGTATCCGCGGCCTCGCGGTGAACGCCGCGCTGCGCGGCATCAGCTCCGACACCCCGCAGCGCACGGACACCGAGGCGATCGGCGCCCTGCTGTACGCGGCGCTGACCCAGCGCTGGCCGTACGAGAGCGACGCGTACGGCCTGTCCGGGCTGCCCAAGGGCGTCGGTCTCATCGCGCCCGACCAGGTGCGCGCCGGTGTCCACCGGGGCCTCTCGGAGCTGGCCATGCGCGCGCTCGCCAACGACGGGGCCACCGCGTCCCGGCACGAGGCCGCGTGCACCACGCCGGAGGAGCTGGTGAAGGCGATCGGCGAGATGCCTCGCATCCGCCCGCCGGAGCCGGCGTTCGCCGCCCCGCCGGAGTACCAGCGCACGACCTACCAGCAGGGCACCTACGGCCGCCCGGCGTCGCACCCCGGCGCCACCCAGCCGATCGCGGCCCCGCCGCCCCCGCTCCAGAGCCGCACCGGCAAGGCCCTGAAGTGGGCGGTGTCGGCACTGCTCATCGCTGCCCTCGGCCTGGGCAGCTGGCAGCTGGCGGACGCCCTGATGGACCAGGGCGGCAAGTCCGACGACACCAACAAGAGCCAGCAGACGGACGACGGCGACAAGGGCGCCTCGAAGCCGAAGCCGACGCCGATAAAGATCCAGGCCGGCCAGGAGTTCGTCGCCAAGGGTGATCCCCAGCACCCCGACGACGTCCCCAAGACCTACGACGGCGACAAGAACACGTACTGGCGGACCAGGACCTTCAACTCGGGTCCGGCCATCGCCCCGTACAAGCCGGGCGTCGGCATCGTCTACGACCTCGGTTCGGCCAAGCAGCTCAGCACGGCCACGATCGATCTGCGCTACGGCGGTGACCACACGACGGTCGAGCTCTACGCGGCCGACTCGCTGACGCCGGCATCTCTGGACTCGATGACCCAGATCGGCAACGTCACGACGACGGGCAACACCGCTACGGTGAAGGTGACCAAGTCGGTGAAGACGCAGTACGTCCTCGTCTGGCTGACAGCCGTACCGAACTCGGGATACGACCCCACTCTGTACTCCGGTGCCGGCTTCAAGCAGGCCATCGGCGAAGTGCAGTTCGCGGGCTGACGTCACACCCGGACCGGAGGGGGCAGATGGCGGAGGGCGCCGGATACGACGGGGTGAGCGACAAGGACTTGCTCGCCCGCCACGTGGAGGGCGATCCCGACGCCTTCGGCGAGCTCGTGCGGCGGCATCGAGACCGGCTCTGGGCGGTCGCGCTGCGGACGCTCGGGGACCGTGAGGAGGCCGCCGACGCGGTCCAGGACGCCCTGGTGTCGGCCTACCGGGCCGCCCACACCTTTCGGGGGCAGTCGGCCGTCACGACGTGGCTGCACCGGATCACGGTGAACGCCTGCGTGGACCGTACCCGCAAGGCCGCCTCCCGGAAGACATCGCCGGTCGACGACACCGAGCGGCTGGAGCAGCTCCTGGAGCCGCACGAGTCGGCCTCGGCGCCGGCCGAACGCAACGACGTGCAACGCCAGCTGTTCGAAGCGCTCGGCACTCTTCCGCAGGAGCAGCGGGCGGCGCTCGTCCTGGTCGACATGCAGGGCTATCCCGTGGCCGAGGCAGCCCGGATTCTCGACGTGCCCACAGGGACCGTGAAGAGCCGCTGTGCCCGAGGCAGAGCGAGACTCCTGCCGTTGCTCACCCATCTACGGCCCGAAAGCGGCGGAGACGGAAAAGAACCCGGGCCGGGACGGAACCGGGTGCAGGGGACATCCGTCCCACCGGCAACGGAGTCTGTGAACGAGAGCCCCACGGACACGGGACCGACCGATTCAGCCGTAGTGAAGGGCGGAGGTGGGCGAGCGTGACTTCCACGACCGACACGGCCGGACACCCGGACGTCGAGGAGATCTCCGACCTCACCGAAGGCCTGCTCCCTCCGGGCCGCAGCACGGACATACGACAGCACCTGAACACATGCGAACCGTGTGCGGATGTCCACGCCTCGCTGGAGGAGATCCGCGGACTCCTGGGGTCGGTGCCGGACGTCGCGCCGATGCCGGGCGACGTGGCCGCCCGGATCGATGCCGCCCTCGCCGTCGAGGCGCTCCTCGCCCTCTCCGGTCACGACACCGAGTCCTCCGGTATGGAGACCAGCGCTTCTGGTGACGCCATCGACGCGCGTGTTTCACGTGAAACATCGGCCGCCACCGAACGCCCGGCCGACCGCCCCTCTGGGCGCCCGCAAGCAACGACAGGCCCCGGACGGAAGAAGAGCGGCCGCGGCCGACGCCGTAGGACCCTCGTGCTGGGTACGGTGCTCACCGCCGCCGTCCTGGGAGCCGGGACCCTGATGATCCAGTCGTTCACCGGCGGCAGCTCCACGACGGCGCACGGCACGCCGAGCCCGTCCATCAGCTCGTTCTCCGGCGCCAGCGTCCAGAACCAGGTGCACGACCTGCTCGCCGCGAAGAGGCCGGAGCAGCCGGGCTACAAGAGCCAGCACCCGCGGTCCGGGGTCACGGAGAACCAGAGCACGCCGACAGGCACCGAGAGCGCGAACACTCTGCTGCAGACAGAGGTCCCCATCCCCGACTGTGTGCGGCGGGCAATCCCGCGCAGTGATCAGGCTCTGGCGGCGAAGACCGGCAGCTACAGCGGGAAGAGCGCCTATCTGGTCGTCCTGCCGGAACTCGGTGACAGCACCCGTGTCACGGCCTACGTCGTCGACGCATCCTGCATTAGCCAGCAGCCCGGCACAGCCGGGACCGTGCTTCTGAAGGATTCCTTCGCCCGGCCCTGAGTCCGCGCGTGCGGTCCATCAGTCACCCCCACCCGGTATGCGTGTGCCCCGACACACTGGGAATGCGCGCCCCGTAGGATCCGTTGGGTGGGGTGAGAGTTCTGAAAGGTGCTCCCACCGGTCGACTGACACAGACCAGAGACGAGGAATCAAGCCGTGAGCGACGTCCGTAACGTGATCATCATCGGCTCCGGGCCCGCAGGGTACACGGCGGCGCTCTACACCGCGCGCGCGTCGCTGAAGCCCCTGGTGTTCGAGGGCGCCGTCACCGCCGGTGGCGCCCTGATGAACACCACCGAGGTGGAGAACTTCCCCGGCTTCCAGGACGGGATCATGGGCCCCGAGCTCATGGACAACATGCGGGCGCAGGCCGAGCGCTTCGGCGCCGAGTTGATCCCCGACGACATCGTCTCCGTCGATCTGACCGGTGAGATCAAGACCGTCACCGACACCGCCGGCACGGTCCACCAGGCGAAGGCCGTCATCGTCGCCACCGGCTCCCAGCACCGCAAGCTGGGCCTGCCGAACGAGGACGCCCTCTCCGGCCGCGGTGTCTCCTGGTGCGCCACCTGTGACGGGTTCTTCTTCAAGGACCAGGACATCGCTGTGATCGGCGGCGGCGACACCGCGATGGAGGAGGCCACCTTCCTCTCACGTTTCGCCAAGTCCGTGACGATCGTCCACCGCCGGGACAGCCTGCGCGCTTCCAAGGCGATGCAGGAGCGCGCCTTCAACGACCCGAAGATCAAGTTCGTCTGGGACAGCGAGGTCGCCGAGGTGCAGGGCGAGCAGAAGCTCTCCGGCCTGAAGCTGCGCAACGTCAAGACCGGCGAGCTCTCCGACCTGGCCGTGACGGGTCTGTTCATCGCGATCGGCCACGACCCGCGCACGGAGCTGTTCAAGGGCCAGCTGGACCTGGACGAGGAGGGCTACCTGAAGGTGGCAGCGCCCTCCACCCGCACCAATGTCACCGGTGTCTTCGCCGCCGGTGACGTGGTCGACCACACCTACCGCCAGGCGATCACCGCGGCCGGCACCGGCTGCTCCTCCGCCCTGGACGCCGAGCGCTTCCTGTCCGCCCTCGCGGACGAGGACCAGACGGAGTCCGAGACCGCCTCCGTCTGACCTTCCCCTTCCCCCGCCCCACCCCACGAACGAGTTAAGGAGCCCGCCGTGGCCGGCACCCTGAAGAACGTGACCGACGCTTCCTTCGAGCAGGACGTCCTCAAGAGCGACAAGCCCGTCCTGGTGGACTTCTGGGCCGCCTGGTGCGGTCCGTGCCGCCAGATCGCCCCGTCCCTCGAGGCGATCGCCGCTGAGCACGGCGACAAGATCGAGGTTGTCAAGCTCAACATCGACGAGAACCCGGCCACGGCCGCCAAGTACGGCGTCATGTCGATCCCGACCCTGAACGTCTACCAGGGCGGCGAGGTCGCCAAGACCATCGTCGGCGCCAAGCCCAAGGCCGCGATCGTCCGCGACCTCGAGGACTTCATCGCCGAGTGACGTTTCACGTGAAACACGAATGGGCCGTCCCACGAGGGGCGGCCCATTCGTTTATGTTCTGCCGCTGACGCAGCGGCTACAGCGGCCTGAGCGCCGGCTCCTTCTGGACCGCCCCCAGCAGACGATCGAGCGCCATCTCCACGTCTTCCTTCCAGGAGAGCGTCGAGCGCAGCTCCAGCCGCAGTCGGGGATGCGTCGGATGCTGCCGTACCGTCTTGAAGCCCACGGCCAGCAGATGCTCCGCCGGCAGCAGACAGGCGGGTTCCTTCCAGCGGGCGTCACCGAAGGCCTCTATCGCCCTGAAGCCCCGGCGCAGCAGATCCTTGGCAACCGTCTGCACCAGCACTCGCCCCAGCCCTTGGCCTTGGTAGCCCGGCAGGACGTAGGCCGTGATCAATTGAACGGCGTCAGGTGAAACCGGGCTCGTAGGAAAGGCCGTCGAGCGCGGTACATAGGCCGGAGGTGCGTAGAGCACGAAGCCCACCGGCAGGTCGTCGATACACACCACGCGGCCGCACGACCCCCAGTCCAGCAGGACGGCGGAGATCCAGGACTCCTTCTCCAGCGCAGAGGTGCCTGCCTTTACCGCCGCTTCTCCGCTGACGGGGTCCAGCTCCCAGAAGACACAGGAGCGGCAGCGTGGGGGAAGGTCCTGAAGGTTGTCCAGCGTGAGCGGCACGAGCCGACGCCCCATGAAGGCTGATCCTCGCTTCCTTCGCCCGCCGCATCACGTGCGGCTGTCAGAGCGCTTCGTTCCCTGAGCAGGCTGCCGACGAATCCGCCGACCACTCCGAGACCCAGACCCGCGCTCACCAGTCCGGTGCGGCTCATCGATCGCATGGCCCCGTCTCCCCACTCAGAGATGCAGGTGCTGTCCGGTGGATGTGCCATAGCATTTCGCATCGTATCCACGAAGCGATTCACTCGATACCGCCTCAAAGCAAAAGAGCGGGCCGTGTTCCGGTACACACCGGACACGGCCCGCTTCCCGCACGGCCCAGAGGGCCGGACGGGAATCAGTCGTCCTGGTCCTCCGCCTCGCTCTCCTGGAGCTCGTGCTGGAGCACCGGCCCCTCATCCGGGGCAAGAGTGCTCAAGATCCTCTGGAGGTCGACCACGGAGGCGAACTCGACCGTGATCTTGCCCTTCTTCTGACCGAGGTCCACCTTCACCCGGGTCTCGAAGCGGTCCGACAGCCGCGTCGCCAGCTCGTCCAGCGCCGGTGAGAGCCGCGAACCGGCACGCGGGCCCTTGGGACGTTGGGGCTTCTGGGGACGCGAGCCCATGAGGGTCACGATCTCCTCGACGGCACGCACCGACAGCCCTTCGGCGACGATGCGGTGCGCCAGCCGGTCCTGCTCCTCAGGATCCGTCACCGACAGCAGCGCCCGGGCGTGACCGGCGGAGAGCACTCCGGCGGCGACCCGCTTCTGGACCGTCGGCGAGAGCTTCAGCAACCGCAGCGTGTTGGAGACCTGGGGACGGGACCGCCCGATCCGGTCGGCCAGCTGGTCGTGCGTGCAGTTGAAGTCCTTGAGCAACTGGTCGTAGGCGGCCGCCTCTTCCAGCGGGTTCAGCTGTGCGCGGTGCAGGTTCTCCAGCAGGGCGTCGAGGAGGAGCTTCTCGTCGTCGGTGGCCCGGACGATGGCCGGGATGGCCTCCAGGCCGGCCTCACGGCAGGCCCGCCAACGACGCTCACCCATGATCAGCTCATAGCGGGTGGGTCCCAACTGCCGTACCACCACAGGCTGGAGGAGACCGACCTCCTTGATGGAGGTGACCAGCTCCTGGAGGGCATCCTCGTCGAAGACATCACGCGGCTGACGCGGGTTGGGCGAGATGGCGTCGAGGGGAATCTCGGCGAAGTGGGCACCCATCGGGGCGGCCGGCAGCTCCGCGGCCGGGGGCTCCACGACGGTCTCCTGCGCGACGGGCGGCAGCGTGGCCACCTTCGCCGCGGCCACCCCACGGTCGGTCGTCAGCACCGGAACGGCTGTCGGGGAGGCGGAGGCTCCGCCTCCCAGCGCGGCCGGAGTCGGCGTCTTCTCGGTCGGGGCAGCGGGGATCAGTGCGCCAAGACCACGACCCAGCCCCCTCCGTCGTTCACTCACTGGATCCCCTCCACCATGCTCGGGTCGTTCTGAGCGCCGAGGTGGGCCTGGCTCGCGTCGTAGCTGATGCCGATGCCCTTCAGCGCGATTTCTCGGGCCGCCTCAAGATAGGACAGGGCGCCGCTCGATCCGGGATCGTAGGTCAGCACCGTCTGTCCGTAGCTCGGAGCCTCGGAGATACGAACCGAGCGGGGAATGCTCGTCCGCAGCACCTCGTCACCGAAGTGGGTGCGCACCTCGTCCGCGACCTGGGAGGCGAGACGCGTCCGGCCGTCGTACATGGTGAGCAGGATGGTCGACACGTGCAGCGTGGGGTTGAGGTGCCCCCGCACCAGGTCGACGTTGCGGAGCAGCTGGCCCAGCCCCTCCAGCGCGTAGTACTCGCACTGGATCGGGATGAGGACCTCCTGGCCCGCCACCAGTGCGTTGACCGTCAGCAGACCGAGTGAGGGCGGGCAGTCGATAAGGATGTAGTCCAGCGGCTGCTCGTAGGCCTGGATCGCCCGCTGAAGGCGGCTTTCCCGGGCCACGAGGGAAACCAACTCGATCTCCGCACCGGCGAGATCAATGGTGGCGGGAGCGCAGAAGAGACCCTCGACATCCGGGACGGGCTGGACGACTTCAGCGAGCGGCTTGCTCTCCACCAACACGTCGTAGATGGAAGGAACTTCGGCGTGGTGGTCGATCCCGAGAGCGGTCGATGCGTTGCCCTGGGGGTCAAGGTCGATCACCAGGACGCGCCCGCCGTGGAGCGCCAGCGAAGCGGCAAGGTTGACGGTCGTCGTCGTCTTGCCGACGCCGCCCTTCTGGTTGGCGACCACGATGACTCGGGTCTGCTCCGGTCTGGGCAGACCTTCGCCGGCGCGGCCCAGCGCCTCCACCGCCAGTTGGGCCGCACGACCGATCGGGGTGTCGTCCATCGGAGGCGGTGTTTCACGTGAAACATCCGCCCCCATCGACTCGGTACGGGGACCGGGGACCGGATCGGTCATCGGTCCCGCGATGTTGGCGTCGGACCGCAAGGATTCACTCTCCTCGACTTCAGGCTCGCAATGAACAGAGCCTCCCATGCCTTCGGGGTCGCGAACCAGTGAGGCCTGGTGTTCTGTGGAGAAATCCACCTCTGTGGACAACTCCGCTGCCCCTCCGAGTGAACCGAGAGGCTTGCGGTCGCGCGGTTCGGCCGCGGCGCGGCCACGACTGATGATGCCGTGCAGCAGTGAGCGACGTTTCACGTGAAACACGATGCACAGCGGCTGCGACCGGATCTCTGCGACACTCCGGCTTGCGTAGATTGGGCAGCTTGTGTGGAGTACGTCTCGTCGTCAGGACGGACGAGACGTACTCCACGGACGGGATGTCACCGCAGGCGAGATATCACCACAGCGATCTCGTTCGACCGCTCAGCGACGACGGCGCGCCCGGCCGGTCCGCGCCGCCTTTGCCCGCTTCGCCGCGAACCGCACACCGCCCGGGCTTTCGCCGACCTCCACTCGGACCACCGTCGACATCGGGTCCACGATGCCCTCGCCCACATGCAGAATGGACGTCTCCACCGCACCGAGCTTGCTGAGGGCCGTGGCCGATGCCTTCAACTCCTCCTCCGCGGTGTCCCCCTTGAGCGCGAGCATCTCGCCGTAGGGGCGCAGCAGCGGAATGCCCCAGGTGGCCAGCCGGTCCAGCGGGGCCACGGCCCGGGCGGTCACCACGTGAACCGGGGCCAGCTTGCCCAGGACCTCTTCGGCACGGCCACGCACGACCGTGACGTGGTTCAGGCCGAGCAGCTCGACGACCTCGGTGAGGAAGTTGGTGCGCCGCAGCAGGGGCTCCAACAGGGTGATGTTCAGGTCCTCCCTGACCAGGGCCAGAGGAATGCCGGGCAGCCCGGCGCCGGAGCCGACGTCGCAGACCGTCACGCCCTCGGGAACGGCCTCCGAGAGCACCGCGCAGTTGAGGATGTGCCGCTCCCACAGGCGGGGCACTTCGCGCGGGCCGATCAGGCCGCGCTGTACGCCCGCCTCGGCGAGCAGCTCCGCGTAGCGGACCGCATCGGCGAAGCGATCACCAAACACTTCCCGCGCCTGTTCGGGCGCGGGGGGAAGCTCCGCTGCCTCCGTCACGGGGACCGTCCTTCCGTACAGCGCCGGTGCTTCGCGCACCGGCCACCAGAACTACCAGGCTGACAAAGTTCGGCCCCGTCTGCGGGCAGACGGGGCCGGAAAACGCGGGGACCGATCAGGCGGGCAGCACGACGACGAACCGCTGCGGCTCCTCGCCCTCGGACTCGCTGCGCAGTCCCGCGGTCTTGACCGCGTCGTGCACGACCTTGCGCTCGAACGGGGTCATCGGCTTGAGCTTGACGGGCTCGCCGGTGCTCTTCACCTCGGCGGCAGCCTTGGCGCCCAGCTCGGACAGCTCGGCGCGCTTCTTGGCGCGGTAGCCCGCGATGTCCAGCATGAGCCGGCTGCGGTCGCCGGTCTCCCGGTGCACGGCCAGACGCGTCAGCTCCTGAAGCGCCTCCAGCACCTCGCCGTCCCGGCCGACCAGCTTCTGAAGGTCGCGGCCGCTGCTGTCGCTGATGATCGACACGGAGGCGCGATCGGCCTCGACGTCCATGTCGATGTCGCCGTCGAGGTCGGCGATGTCGAGCAGACCCTCCAGGTAGTCCGCCGCGATCTCGCCCTCCTGCTCCAGGCGGGTGAGGGTGTCTGCACCCTCGGCAGCGGCGGAGGTGGTGCCTTCCGTCACGGGATGGGCTCCTTCTTACTTCTTGGACGGGGACTTGGGCCGCTGCGGGCCGCCCTTGCGCTGGCCGGACTGGGCCCTGCTACGGGTACCGCCGGCCTTGGAGGGCTGCTGCTGTGCGGCGGAGGACTCGGCGTCCTCCGGCTCGTCGGCCTTCTCCAGCGACGTGGTGGACTCGCCGGCCGGCTTCGGCCCGCCGGACTGGCGCTGAGACTTGGACTGGCGCTTGGGCTGCTGGCGCTTGCCTGCGGCCGCGGTGCCGGTCGCGGTGACCGTCGCGCCGTCCTCGGTCTGCGCCGCGGCCTGGGCCGCGCTCTGCACCACGGTGCCGTCGGCCTGGGCGGCGAGGCCGGCCTTGTTCAGCCCGTTGATGAACTTGCGCTCGAACTCGTTGCGCTCGCGGCCCTTGGCGACGATCGCCTTGACGATGGTCTTCTCGCTGCGGCGGCTGACCTTGCCGTGGTGCGTGACGTGCTTGGTCAGACGCTCCAGGTAGGCGGCCTGGGCCTTGGAACCCGGCGTCGGGTTGTTGCGGATGACGTACATCTGCTGACCCATGGTCCACACGTTGGTGGTCAGCCAGTAGACGAGGACACCGACCGGGAAGTTGATGCCGAAGACGGCGAACATGACCGGGAAGACGTACATCAGCATCTTCTGCTGCTGCATGAACGGCGTCTTCACCGTCGTGTCGACGTTCTTCGTCATCAGCTGGCGCTGCGTGTAGAACTGCGAGAAGGACATCAGGACGATCATGACCGCGGTCACGACCCGGACGTCGGTCAGCGTGGCGCCCAGCGCCGCGACCTTGTCCGAGCTGTCCATGAACTTCGCGGCGAGCGGCGCCCCGAAGATGTGCGCCTTACGGGCGCTGGCGAGCAGCGGCTCGTTGATGACGCCGATGGTCGAGCCCGTCGCGATGCCGTTGAGCACGTGATACAGGGCGAAGAAGAACGGGGACTGCGCCAGGATGGGAAGGCACGAGGAGAGCGGGTTGGTACCCGTCTCCTTGTACAGCTTCATCATCTCTTCGGACTGACGCTGCTTGTCGTTCTTGTAGCGCTCCTGGATCTTCTTCATCTCCGGCTGGAGCGTCTGCATCGCGCGCGTCGACTTGATCTGCTTCACGAAGAGCGGGATCAGGCAGATGCGGATCAGAATCACCAGGGACACGATGGACAGGCCCCAGGCCCACCCGGTGTCGGCACCGAAGATCGCGCCGTACATCTTGTGGAACTGGACGATGACCCAGGAAACGGGCCAGGTGATGAAACTGAAGAGGCTGGCAATCGTGTCCACTAATCATGCTCCTTGGGCATGGGACGAGGTCTCTGCGGCCGGGCTCGGAGGAAGCTCGGAAGACGGGCTCCCGGGCTCCGCTCCGGTGGCCGGTTCGGCGGCGGAGGTCCCGCCCCTGCGTGCGCGCCAAGCGGTGCGCAGCATTTCGTGCCACCGCGGACGCTTACGCGGCGGAACATGGTCCACACCGCCCAGCGACCACGGATTGCACCGGAGGATGCGCCAGGCGGTGAGTGCCGTTCCCTTGATCGCACCGTGCCGGTCGATGGCCGTGTAGCCGTAGTGGGAGCACGACGGGTAGTACTTGCACACCGGCCCCAGCAGTGGACTGATCGTCCACTGGTACAGCTTGATCAGGGCCAGTAGTGGGTACTTCATCGCGCGCCCCCTCCCAGCAGCCGCTGAACTGCGGCATCCAGGTCTCGGGCCAGCTGTGCATGGTCTGCGTCGCCCGATCCGGGCAGCGCTCGTACGACTACCAGGCTACCGGGGGGAAAAAGGGCGACTCGGTCACGCATCAGATGGCGCAGTCTGCGCTTCACTTTGTTGCGCACAACCGCGCCACCCACGGCCTTGCTCACGACGAAACCCGCACGCGTCGGGGGAGCGCTCTCCCCAGGCGCGTGCGGGTCCGTGGCACCGCTACGAAGGTGGACGACGAGAGTCGGGCGTCCTGCCCGGCGTCCTCGTCGGACCGCGGTCGCGAAGTCCTCGCGCCGCCTCAGCCGGTTCTCGGTGGGCAGCACGACGTCATGACCTGATCGGGATCAGGCGGACAGGCTGGCGCGACCCTTGGCACGACGGTTCGCGAGAATCGCGCGGCCGGCACGGGTACGCATCCGCAGGCGGAAGCCGTGGGTCTTCGCGCGACGACGGTTGTTCGGCTGGAAGGTGCGCTTGCTCACTCGGGGGCTCCAGAAATCAAATCGGTGTGGCGGGTGCCGTCCTGGCTGTCACCGTGCGCCCACGAGTAGCTCGCGTCACGCCCGAGTGCACCGCTTCCCGATCACCTGGAGTGATCTGTGCCCATCGGAGGCAGGCGGCAGCAGCCATCGACAACTCGACCTGGTTACGGTACGCGGGGCTACGCCATCCGGTCAAACCGAGGGTCACGGAGAGACACTGTCCACAGGCTGGGGACAACAACTTGAACCGTACCCGCCGCGCTGACTACCGTGGCTGAACTCCCATTCGTTCTTTTGTCCCCCGCCCCGGCGGGTTTGCCCCACCGAAACACCCGAAGTACACCCCGACCCGTCCCGCGTCACACGTTCGTGGGACCTGTGAGAGAGCGTGCCCTGTGGCTGACGTACCTGCCGATCTTGCCGCAGTGTGGCCGCGAGTACTCGAGCAGCTTCTCGGGGAGGGGCGCGGCCAGGGCGTCGAGGTGAAGGACGAGCACTGGATCCGGCGCTGCCAGCCGCTCGCGCTGGTCGCGGACACCGCTCTGCTCGCCGTACCGAACGAATTCGCGAAGAACGTACTGGAGGGCCGTCTCGCACCGATCGTCAGCGAGACGCTGAGCCGCGAGTGCGGCCGCCCCATCCGCATCGCGATCACCGTGGACGACTCCGCGGGCGAGCCGCAGGCCCCCGCGTCCGTGCAGCAGC
Source organism: Streptomyces sp. MUSC 14 (assembly GCF_001866675.1). Lineage (NCBI taxonomy): Bacteria > Bacillati > Actinomycetota > Actinomycetes > Kitasatosporales > Streptomycetaceae > Streptomyces > Streptomyces sp. MUSC 14. Next base: position 60,715 of record NZ_MLYN01000042.1, on the reverse strand, counting down.
CGCCCAAGCCGCGCTACGAGGAGCCGGAGCTGCCCGCCGGCCCGTCCTCGTACGAGGAACGGCCGTACGAGGGCTACGGCCGCCACCGCGCCGTGGACCAGCCCCCGGCCGACGGGCCGCAGTCCCGCGGTGACCGCGGTGACCGCGGTGACCGTGGGGACCGTGGGGACCGTGGGGAACGTGGGGAACGTGGGGAACGCGGTGACCGTGGGGATCAGCTCCCCGTCGTCCGTCCCGCGTACCCCTCCGAGTTCCAGCGCCGCGAGCCGGGCGCCTGGCCGCGGCCCGCTCAGGACGAGTACAGCTGGCAGCAGCCACGGCTCGGCTTTCCCGAGCGCGACCCCTATGCCTCGCCGTCGTCCCAGGACGCCTACGGCTCCGGACCGGACGCGTACGGCCCGCCGTCCCAGGAGTACCGCCCGCAGGGCATGGAACGGCCGAAGTACGAGCAGCAGCGCGGCGAGTACGGCGATTACGACGCCCCGCGCGGGGACCGGGGCGACCGCGGCGACCGTGGTGACTACGAACCGTCCCGCCCGGACTACGACACCCCGCGCTCCGAGTACGACTCGGGACGCGGCGAGTACGACGCGGGGCGCCCGGAGTACGACTCCGCCCGGACCGAGTACGACCAGCGCGACCCCGTCCGCCGGGAGCTGCCCGAGCAGCCGGCCGGCGGCGGCCCGGCGCACCGGGGCGGCCACGGGCGCCCGGACGCGCCCGGGCCCGGCGGGCCCGGCCCGATGGCCGCGAAGCCGGCACCGGCGGGCGGTCCCGCCGAGCCGACGGCGCGGCTGAACCCGAAATACCTCTTCGACACGTTCGTCATCGGCGCCTCCAACCGGTTCGCGCACGCGGCCGCGGTGGCGGTGGCCGAGGCACCGGCGAAGGCCTACAACCCCCTGTTCATCTATGGGGAGTCGGGGCTCGGCAAGACGCACCTGCTGCACGCGATCGGGCACTACGCGCGCAGCCTCTACCCGGGCACGCGCGTGCGGTACGTGAGCTCGGAGGAGTTCACCAACGAGTTCATCAACTCCATCCGCGACGGCAAGGGCGACAGCTTCCGCAAGCGCTACCGCGAGATGGACATCCTGCTCGTCGACGACATCCAGTTCCTCGCGGACAAGGAGTCGACGCAGGAGGAGTTCTTCCACACCTTCAACACGCTCCACAACGCGAACAAGCAGATCGTGCTGTCCAGCGACCGGCCGCCCAAGCAGCTGGTCACGCTGGAGGACCGGCTGCGGAACCGTTTCGAGTGGGGACTGATCACCGACGTCCAGCCGCCGGAGCTGGAGACGCGGATCGCGATCCTGCGCAAGAAGGCCGTGCAGGAGCAGCTGAACGCGCCGCCGGAGGTACTGGAGTTCATCGCCTCGCGGATCTCGCGGAACATCCGTGAGCTGGAGGGCGCGCTGATCCGCGTGACGGCGTTCGCCTCGCTCAACCGGCAGCCGGTGGACCTGGGCCTGACCGAGATCGTCCTCAAGGACCTGATCCCCGGCGGCGAGGACTCGGCCCCGGAGATCACGGCCACGGCGATCATGGCGGCGACCGCGGACTACTTCGGGCTCACGGTGGACGACCTGTGCGGCACCTCGCGCGGGCGGGCGCTGGTCACGGCCCGGCAGATCGCGATGTACCTGTGCCGTGAGCTGACGGATCTGTCGCTGCCGAAGATCGGCGCGCAGTTCGGCGGGCGGGACCACACGACCGTCATGCACGCCGACCGCAAGATCCGTGCGCTGATGGCCGAGCGGCGGTCGATCTACAACCAGGTCACCGAGCTGACGAACCGCATCAAGAACGGCTGAGAACGGCTGCCAGCGCGTGCGCCGGGCTTGAGCCGGAGTTCGAGGGCGCCCTTCGGGATCCACATCCTGGGGGCGCCCTTCTGCGTTCCCACCGGCTGCTGCCCGCCCGGCACCAAGGCCCGCTGCGGACCCCCGTACCGGGGCCCGGAGGCGGACGCGAGGGCTTCGGCGGGCTGGGGAGCGTTGCCCGATTGGCACCTGGTGTTCGATTACGTGCCGGGTTACGGCCACTCTCCACAGATTCGCTGAGTTTCTTCCGTCCACACACTGGGGACCGTGAAGTTGTCCCGAACGGCATCCACAGGGAGCCTGTCTTCTGGGGATTCACCCAGCTCAAGACCCTGTGGAATCGTGGACGAACGATCTCCACAGGCTGTGGAGAAAAGGAAGATCCACAGGCTGTGGACGAGGTTTTCCACCGGCGACCCACAGGCTGGGGGCGGTTGTCCCCAGTGATCGTCGGCTTCTCCACATGGCTGTCCACTGTTCGGCAACGCGACGCACCCTGTCACCGCGTCGAGTGAAAGGCGTCACACGAAGGTGCCGGATTCGGGTGTGGGAAACGTGGGTAAACCTGGGGACGCAGCTGGGGAGAACTGCCTCCGGGCTGTGGGCGGTGTGTGCAGAACTTTCTGTTCTCCACAGAGACACTTGGTTGTCCACCGCCTCCGCCCACAGGGCCAGTGGACAAAATTTCGCCTCTGAGCTGGGCAAACGCGGTTATCCACGGTATCCACAGGCCCTACTACTACTTCCAACTAGAGAGAGCTCGGCAATCGTTTTGAAGCGGGTCCTGTGCACAACTCGCTGTCTCGAGCCCGGCCGCCTCTCGGAGCGACTTGACCCCGACGGGCACCTACTGTCAGTGCGGTGCGTCAGACTGGTCCCCGGTGTCCTGCCCTCCGCAGTGGGCGGGGACACCGAGTCGGAGGACTCAGAAGCAACAGCAGCAGGAGGCGGCTTACGGTGAAGATCCGGGTGGAACGCGACGTACTCGCGGAGGCAGTGGCGTGGGCGGCACGCAGCCTCCCGGCCCGTCCGCCGGCGCCTGTCCTCGCCGGCCTTCTCCTCAAGGCCGAGGACGGCCAGCTGAGCCTGTCGAGCTTCGACTACGAGGTCTCCGCTCGCGTGAGCGTCGAGTCCGAGGTCGAGGAGGAGGGCACGGTCCTCGTCTCCGGCCGTCTGCTCGCCGACATCTCGCGTGCTCTGCCCAACCGCCCCGTGGAGATTTCCACAGACGGTGTACGGGCGACCGTGGTCTGTGGATCCTCCCGGTTCACCCTGCACACCCTGCCGGTGGAGGAGTACCCGGCGCTGCCGCAGATGCCGAACGCCACCGGCACCGTCCCCGGCGAGGTCTTCGCGGCCGCCGCGTCCCAGGTGGCCATCGCCGCCGGCCGGGACGACACGCTGCCCGTCCTCACCGGTGTGCGCATCGAGATCGAGGGCGACACGGTCACCCTGGCCTCCACCGACCGCTACCGCTTCGCGGTCCGCGAGTTCCTGTGGAAGCCGGAGAACCCCGAGGCCTCCGCGGTCGCCCTGGTCCCGGCCAAGACGCTGCTGGACACCGCCAAGTCGCTCGGCGCCGGTGACACCGTCACGCTGGCGCTGTCCGGCTCGGGTGCGGGCGAGGGCCTGATCGGTTTCGAGGGCGCGGGGCGGCGTACGACGACGCGGCTGCTCGAGGGCGACCTGCCGAAGTACCGCACGCTGTTCCCGACCGAGTTCAACTCCGTCGCCGTGATCGAGACCGCGCCCTTCGTGGAGGCCGTCAAGCGTGTGGCGCTGGTGGCCGAGCGCAACACCCCGGTGCGGCTGAGCTTCGAGCAGGGCGTGCTGATCCTGGAGGCGGGCTCCAGCGACGACGCACAGGCTGTGGAAAGGGTCGACGCGCAGCTGGAGGGCGACGACATCTCGATCGCCTTCAACCCGACCTTCCTGCTGGACGGTCTGAGCGCGATCGACTCCCCGGTGGCCCAGCTGTCGTTCACGACGTCCACGAAGCCGGCACTGCTCAGCGGCAAGCCGGCGCTGGACGCCGAGGCGGACGACGCGTACAAGTACCTGATCATGCCGGTGCGGCTGAGCGGCTGACCGTCGTCCACAGCGCCGGGTGCCCCTGTGGGTACCCGGCGTTTGCGACCGCTGGCGGCAGCGTCCGGGGTTTCCGCAGGTGAGCGCGTATGCCCACAGCTGTGCACGAGGGGCCGGGACTAGGCTCGGACCGGGTACGCAGGTGCCCCTCACGCCACACAGCAACCTAAGGAACCAACTGATGGAGCTCGGTCTCGTCGGCCTCGGCAAGATGGGCGGCAACATGCGCGAGCGGATTCGTCGCGCGGGCCACACCGTCATCGGATACGACCGCAACGCGGACCTCGCGGACGTCCACAGCCTGGAAGAGCTTGTGGGCAAGCTCAGCGGGCCGCGCGTGGTCTGGGTGATGGTGCCGGCCGGTGAGCCGACCCAGTCGACCGTCGACCAGCTCGCCGAGCTGCTGGAGCCGGGCGACGTGGTCGTGGACGGCGGCAACTCCCGCTGGACCGACGACGAGAAGCACGCCGAGGAGCTGGCGGCCAGGGGCATAGGTTTCGTCGACTGCGGCGTCTCCGGCGGCGTCTGGGGCCTGGAGAACGGCTACGCGCTGATGTACGGCGGCGACGCCGAGCACGTCGCGAAGGTGCAGCCGGTCTTCGACGCGCTCAAGCCCGAGGGCGACTTCGGCTCGGTGCACGCCGGCAAGGTCGGCGCGGGCCATTTCGCGAAGATGGTCCACAACGGCATCGAGTACGCGATGATGCAGGCCTACGCCGAGGGCTGGGAGCTGCTGGAGAAGGTCGACTCCGTCACGGACGTCCGTGAGGTCTTCCGCTCCTGGCAGGAGGGCACGGTCATCCGTTCCTGGCTGCTCGACCTCGCCGTGAACGCGCTCGACGAGGACGAGCACCTTCAGGGCCTGCGCGGTTATGCACAGGACTCCGGTGAGGGACGCTGGACTGTGGAAGCCGCGATCGACCACGCGGTGCCGCTGCCCGCGATCACCGCGTCGCTGTTCGCGCGCTTCGCCTCCCGTCAGGAGGACTCGCCGCAGATGAAGATGATCGCCGCGCTGCGCAACCAGTTCGGCGGTCACGCCGTAGAGAAGAAGTAGTCCAGGGATCCAGGTACCGGGAAGGCCGGCGGAACGATCATGCACGTCACGCATCTTTCGCTGGCCGACTTCCGCTCGTACGTCCGGGCCGAGGTTCCGCTCGACCCGGGCGTCACCGCCTTCGTCGGCCCCAACGGCCAGGGCAAGACGAACCTGGTCGAGGCCGTCGGGTATCTGGCGACGCTGGGCAGCCACCGGGTCGCCTCCGACGCGCCCCTGGTCCGCATGGGGGCCGAGCGGGCCGTCGTACGGGCACAGGTCCGCCAGGGCGAGCGGCAGCAGCTGGTGGAGCTGGAGCTGAACCCCGGCAAGGCCAACCGCGCCCGCATCAACCGGTCCTCGCAGGTCAGACCCCGCGACATCCTCGGCATCGTCCGCACGGTCCTGTTCGCGCCCGAGGACCTCGCGCTCGTCAAGGGCGACCCGGGTGAGCGGCGGCGCTTCCTCGACGAGCTGATCACCGCCCGGTCGCCGAGGATGGCGGGTGTGCGGTCCGACTACGAGCGGGTGCTCAAGCAGCGCAACACGCTGCTGAAGAGCGCCGCCCTCGCGAGGCGGCACGGCGGCAGGTCCATGGACCTGTCCACACTCGATGTGTGGGACCAGCATCTGGCGCACGCGGGCGCCGAGTTGCTCGCCCGGCGGCTCGATCTCATCACCGCGCTCCAGCCGCTCGCGGACAAGGCGTACGAGCAGCTCGCCCCCGGCGGCGGGCCGCTCGCGCTGGAGTACCGGCCGTCAGCGCCCGGTGAGGCGCACGCGCGCGAGGAGCTGTACGCCCAGCTGATGGCGGCGCTGGCCGACGCCCGCAAGCAGGAGATCGAGCGCGGGGTGACCCTGGTGGGGCCCCATCGCGACGACCTCGTCCTCAAGCTCGGCCAGCTGCCCGCGAAGGGGTACGCCTCGCACGGCGAGTCCTGGTCGTACGCGCTCGCCCTGCGGCTGGCCTCCTACGACCTGCTGCGCGCCGAGGGCAACGAGCCGGTGCTGGTGCTGGACGACGTCTTCGCCGAGCTGGACGCGCGCCGGCGGGAGCGGCTGGCCGAGCTGGTCGCGCCCGGCGAGCAGGTGCTGGTGACGGCGGCCGTGGACGACGACGTACCGGATGTCCTGGTGGGCGCGCGGTACACGGTGTCCGGCGGGGCGGTGGAGCGCGTATGAGCGCCGAGGAGCCCGGCCCCAAGGCCCCGAAGAAGAGCACCGAGGAACCCTCCGGTGTCGACCTCGCGCGCGTGGCGTTGCGCGCGGCCAAGGAACAGGCACGCGCGCGGGGGGACGCGGCCCGGCAGAAGAAGCAGGCCCGGCGCGGCGGCGGGCTGCGCTCCGGCGCGCGTGCGGACGGCCGGGACCCGATGGCGCTGGGCGCCGCGATCAACCGGCTGCTGACCGAGCGCGGCTGGGAGACCCCGGCGGCGGTGGGCGGGGTGATGGGCCGCTGGCCGCAGATCGTCGGCGAGGACCTGGCCAAGCACTGCGTTCCGCAGCGCTACGACGAGGACGAGCGCGTGCTGGTCGTGGCCTGTGACTCGACGGCCTGGGCGACCCAGCTGCGCCATCTCGCACCCGCGCTGGTCGCGCGGCTCAACGAGGATCTGGGGCACGGCACCGTACGGATGATCAAAGTGCTCAATCCGGGCGGTCCGGCCCGCCGCTACGGGCCGCTGAGGGCTCCGGGGAGCACCGGACCCGGCGATACGTACGGGTGACGTACCTCACGTCTTGAGGTCCTGCGGCGGGGCGGTCGTACCCCTGTCGTACCCCTTGTCGTGCCTCCACGCGCGTGTGTGCCGCGCCTTCTGACCCCCCAGTAGCCAAGGGTTGACGGCCCGAAGCGCTGAGTGCCGCTGTGAGCCGCTTGGAGCCCCCATCCGTATATCGGGACCCGGCCGAGGACGGTTGAGGGCGGCACATGGGGACTCAGGTACCGGCAAACCCCCATCGATGTCGGCGCTACCGGTAGACTGGAAGCCAATCCCGCCCCAACGTGGGGACCGCCCGGGAAAAGCTGAGCAACGCTGATCAAGGCTTACCAACGCAACATGCCGCAGCCGCTCCGGCAACCCGCCGACGAGCTTGGCTCGTGCTGTGCCAGAAAGGGCGCTTCGTGGCCGATTCCGGCAACCCCAACGAGAACATCCCGTCCACCGACGCCGGCGTGCACGGCGAGGCCCCCGAGGCCCCTGTGAGCGGGGAGGCCACCGACTCCGGTGCGGCCTCCGCCTCCTACGACGCCAGCGCCATCACCGTGCTCGAAGGGCTGGACGCGGTCCGCAAGCGACCCGGTATGTACATCGGCTCGACCGGCGAGCGCGGTCTGCACCACCTGGTGTACGAGGTCGTCGACAACTCGGTCGACGAGGCGCTGGCGGGCTACGCGGACACCATCGACGTCACGATCCTGCCCGACGGCGGCGTGCGCGTCGTCGACAACGGCCGCGGCATCCCGGTCGGCATCGTGGCCTCCGAGGGCAAGCCGGCCGTCGAGGTCGTGCTGACCGTGCTGCACGCGGGCGGCAAGTTCGGCGGCGGCGGCTACGCGGTCTCCGGCGGTCTGCACGGCGTCGGCGTCTCCGTCGTGAACGCCCTGTCGACCAAGGTCTCCGTCGAGATCAGGACCGACGGCCACCGCTGGACGCAGGACTACAAGCTCGGCGTCCCGACGGCCCCCCTCGTCCAGCACGAGGCCACGGACGAGACCGGCACCTCGGTCACCTTCTGGGCCGACCCGGACATCTTCGAGACCACCGAGTACTCCTTCGAGACGCTGTCCCGGCGCTTCCAGGAGATGGCCTTCCTCAACAAGGGCCTGACGCTCCGGCTCACCGACGAGCGCGAGTCGGCGAAGGCCACGTCCGGCGCGGACGAGGCGGGCGCGGACGAGAAGGCCGAGGTCAAGTCGGTCACGTACCACTACGAGGGCGGCATCGTCGACTTCGTGAAGTACCTCAACTCCCGCAAGGGAGAGGTGGTGCACAACACCGTCATCGACCTGGAGGCGGAGGACAAGGACAAGAGCCTGTCCCTCGAGGTCGCGATGCAGTGGAACAGCGGCTACAGCGAGGGCGTGTACTCGTTCGCCAACATCATCCACACGCACGAGGGCGGTACCCACGAGGAGGGCTTCCGCGCCGCGCTGACGTCGCTGATCAACAAGTACGCGCGCGACAAGAAGCTGCTCCGCGAGAAGGACGACAACCTCACCGGTGACGACATCCGCGAGGGTCTGACCGCGATCATCTCGGTCAAGCTGAGCGAGCCGCAGTTCGAGGGCCAGACGAAGACCAAGCTGGGTAACACGGAGGCCAAGACCTTCGTGCAGAAGGCGGTCTACGAGCACCTCAACGACTGGCTGGACCGCAACCCGGTCGAGGCCGCGGACATCGTCCGCAAGGGCATCCAGGCGGCCACCGCGCGCGTGGCGGCCCGCAAGGCCCGCGACCTGACCCGCCGCAAGGGCCTGCTGGAGTCGGCGTCCCTGCCGGGCAAGCTGTCGGACTGCCAGTCCAACGACCCCACCAAGTGCGAGATCTTCATCGTCGAGGGTGACTCCGCCGGCGGCTCGGCCAAGTCCGGCCGCAACCCGCAGTACCAGGCGATCCTCCCGATCCGCGGCAAGATCCTCAACGTGGAGAAGGCCAGGATCGACAAGATCCTGCAGAACCAGGAGATCCAGGCGCTGATCTCGGCGTTCGGCACGGGTGTGCACGAGGACTTCGACATCGAGAAGCTCCGCTATCACAAGATCATTCTGATGGCGGACGCCGACGTCGACGGCCAGCACATCAACACCCTGCTGCTGACCTTCCTGTTCCGCTTCATGCGGCCGCTGGTCGAGGCCGGGCACGTGTTCCTCTCCCGTCCCCCGCTCTACAAGATCAAGTGGGGCCGGGACGAGATCGACTACGCCTACTCCGACCGCGAGCGCGACGCGCTGCTGGAGATGGGCCGCCAGCGCGGCAAGCGCGTGCGCGAGGACTCGATCCAGCGCTTCAAGGGTCTCGGCGAGATGAACGCCGAGGAACTGCGCGTGACCACGATGGACCAGGAGCACCGGGTCCTCGGCCAGGTCACCCTGGACGACGCCGCGCAGGCCGACGACCTGTTCTCCGTCCTGATGGGCGAGGACGTGGAAGCCCGCCGCCAGTTCATCCAGCGCAACGCCAAGGACGTCCGCTTCCTCGACATCTGAGTCGGTCTCAGCTGACCGCACCAGGAAGGATCTTCACCAGCAATGGCCGACGAGAACACTCCGCAAACCCCTGAGACCGAGGGCGGCGAGATCGTCATGCGCGTCGAGCCCGTCGGGCTCGAGACGGAGATGCAGCGCTCGTACCTCGACTACGCGATGTCCGTCATCGTCTCGCGCGCGCTGCCCGACGTCCGGGACGGCCTCAAGCCCGTCCACCGGCGCGTGCTGTACGCGATGTACGACGGCGGCTACCGCCCCGAGCGTGGCTTCTACAAGTGCGCGCGCGTGGTCGGCGACGTCATGGGCAACTACCACCCGCACGGCGACAGTTCGATCTACGACGCCCTGGTGCGTCTCGCCCAGCCGTGGTCGATGCGGATGCCGCTCGTCGACTCCAACGGCAACTTCGGCTCCCCGGGCAACGACCCGGCGGCCGCCATGCGCTACACCGAGTGCAAGATGGCGCCGCTGTCGATGGAGATGGTCCGCGACATCGACGAGGAGACCGTCGACTTCACGGACAACTACGACGGCCGCTCCCAGGAGCCGACCGTCCTGCCCTCGCGTTTCCCGAACCTGCTGATCAACGGCTCGGCCGGCATCGCGGTCGGCATGGCGACCAACATCCCGCCGCACAACCTGCGCGAGGTCGCGGCCGGCGCCCAGTGGTGCCTGGAGAACCCGGACGCCTCGCACGAGGAGCTGCTGGACGCCCTCATCGAGCGCATCAAGGGCCCGGACTTCCCGACCGGTGCGCTGGTCGTGGGCCGCAAGGGCATCGAGGAGGCGTACCGCACCGGGCGCGGCTCGATCACGATGCGCGCGGTGGTCGAGGTCGAGGAGATCCAGGGCCGCCAGTGCCTGGTCGTGACCGAACTGCCGTACCAGGTCAACCCGGACAACCTGGCGCAGAAGATCGCCGACCTGGTCAAGGACGGCAAGATCGGCGGCATCGCGGACGTCCGTGACGAGACCTCGTCGCGTACGGGCCAGCGGCTCGTCATCGTCCTCAAGCGGGACGCGGTCGCCAAGGTCGTGCTGAACAACCTCTACAAGCACACGGACCTGCAGACGAACTTCGGCGCCAACATGCTGGCGCTGGTCGACGGCGTGCCGCGCACCCTGTCGCTGGACGCGTTCATCCGGCACTGGGTGACGCACCAGATCGAGGTCATCGTCCGCCGCACCCGCTTCCGGCTGCGCAAGGCCGAGGAGCGCGCGCACATCCTGCGCGGTCTGCTGAAGGCGCTGGACGCGATCGACGAGGTCATCGCGCTGATCCGGCGCAGCGAGACCGTCGAGGTCGCGCGCACGGGCCTGATGGGCCTGCTGGAGATCGACGAGATCCAGGCCAACGCGATCCTGGAGATGCAGCTGCGGCGCCTCGCGGCCCTGGAGCGGCAGAAGATCGTCCAGGAGCACGACGAACTCCAGGCGAAGATCACCGAGTACAACGAGATCCTGGCCTCGCCGGTCCGCCAGCGCGGGATCGTCAGCGAGGAACTGGCCGCGATCGTCGAGAAGTACGGCGACGACCGCAAGACCATGCTGGTGCCCTACGACGGTGACATGTCCATCGAGGACCTGATCGCCGAGGAGGACATCGTCGTCACCGTCTCGCGCGGCGGCTACGTGAAGCGGACCAAGACGGACGACTACCGGGCGCAGAAGCGCGGCGGCAAGGGCGTGCGGGGCACGAAGCTGAAGGAAGACGACATCGTCGACCACTTCTTCGTCTCCACCACCCACCACTGGCTGCTGTTCTTCACCAACAAGGGCCGGGTGTACCGGGCGAAGGCGTACGAGCTGCCCGAGGCCGGCCGGGATGCGCGCGGCCAGCACGTGGCGAACCTCCTCGCCTTCCAGCCGGACGAGGCGATCGCCGAGATCCTGGCCATCCGGGACTACGAGGCGGCGCCGTACCTGGTGCTGGCCACCAAGTCCGGTCTGGTCAAGAAGACGCCTCTGAAGGATTACGATTCGCCCCGCTCCGGCGGCGTGATCGCGATCAACCTGCGCGAGCGCGAGGACGGCGGCGACGACGAACTGATCGGCGCGGAGCTGGTCTCGGCCGACGACGATCTGCTTCTGATCAGCAAGAAGGCGCAGTCGATCCGCTTCACCGCCACCGACGACTCGCTGCGCCCGATGGGCCGCGCCACCTCCGGCGTCAAGGGCATGAGTTTCCGTGAGGGCGACGAACTTCTCTCGATGAATGTGGTGCGACCCGGTACGTTCGTGTTCACTGCCACCGACGGCGGGTACGCGAAGCGGACCGCCGTCGACGAGTACCGCGTCCAGGGCCGCGGCGGCCTCGGCATCAAGGCCGCCAAGATCGTGGAGGACCGCGGCTCGCTCGTCGGGGCGCTGGTCGTCGAGGAGAGCGACGAGATCCTCGCGATCACGCTCTCCGGCGGTGTGATTCGTACGCGAGTCAGCGAGGTCAGGGAGACGGGCCGTGACACCATGGGCGTCCAACTGATCAACCTGGGCAAGCGCGATGCCGTGGTCGGTATCGCACGTAACGCCGAGGCCGGACGCGAGGCGGAGGAGGTCGACGGTGAGGACACCGTCGACGAGACCGCCGAGGGTGCCGAGGCCACCGGCACGGACGAGGGTGAGGCGCCCTCGGCCGAGTAGGCACGAGGAGTGAGTCATCGTGAGCGGAGCCACGGGCGCCGGATCGGCTGGTACCTCCACGGGTACGGAATCGGACGGCGGCGGCCGTGGCTCCGCCGCGCGTGCGGGGAGCGCGAGTGACCCGCACACGACCAACCTGAAGCCGGTGAAGGACTCCGAGGTCCCGGGCCGGGCTTCTTCCGGCACGTCGGCATCCCAGGGGGGAACTGTGACGGACACCCGAGGCCCGGTCCCGGTCGGCGAGCCGCAGCCCTCGTCGCCGCTCCCCCACGAGCGCACCCCGGAGCAGCCCTCGGGGCCGTACCACCCGCCGCAGGCCTACCCGGCGCAGGCGCCCGCCGGCGCGGTGCGCCGGCCGCGCACCGGGGTGCGGACGACGCCGCGCACCCGCAAGGCGCGGCTGCGGGTCGCCAAGGCCGACCCGTGGTCGGTGATGAAGGTCAGCTTCCTGCTCTCCATCGCGCTCGGCATCTGCACGATCGTCGCCTCGGCGGTGCTGTGGATGGTCATGGACGCGATGGGCGTGTTCTCGACGGTGGGCGGCACGATCTCGGAGGCGACCGGGTCGAACGAGGCGAACGGCTTCGACCTGCAGTCCTTCCTGTCCCTCCCGCACGTCCTGACGTTCACGACGATCATCGCGGTCATCGACGTGGTGCTGGCCACGGCGCTCGCGACGCTCGGCGCGTTCATCTACAACCTCTCCGCGGGCTTCGTGGGCGGCATCGAGCTGACCCTCGCAGAGGACGAGTGATCCGCCCGGCAGCGCGCTGGTGAGGGGCCCCCGACAACCGATTTTGGGACTGACGTGGTCGTGCGCTAATCTTCAGGAGTCAGCGCGCGGGAGACACACCGCAAAGCGCGGCGGGGCTATAGCTCAGTTGGTTAGAGCGCATCCCTGATAAGGATGAGGCCACAGGTTCAAATCCTGTTAGCCCCACTTCGTATGAAGACCCCCGGTCCGGTGGACCAGGGGTCTTCGTCGTTTCCGGGCCTGGTGGGCGGCAGGCCGTGTGGGTGGGCTGGATGCGCGGGCGCGGATGCAAAAGACCCGATCGCTGGCGACGGGGGATGCACCAGCGATCGGGTTATGGCCAAGGGTAACAAGGTTGAGCGGATTGTGGGGCCAAGTCGGCCGGAAATCGGGGAGGTTGGCCGATCAGCGACTGCACGGGGGGTCGTAGGACAGGCGCGGGAGGTACTCGTGCCACTTCTGCGGGGTCAGGACGCCCCGGGTGACCGCACAGATGTGGCTGATCGCCGCGGCGTCGTCCAGGCTCCACAGACGGAGCGTGTCGGTGCCGCTGGAGAGCCCGAGGACGTTGCCCCGGGCGCTGAACGACAGGAACGTGCCCGATCTGGCGTTGGGGCTCATCGACTGGCCCACGGGGGTCGCCGAGGCGGGGTCGGTGACGTTCCACAGCCGGATCGTGTTGTCGTTGCCGCCGCTGGCCAGGGTATGGCCGCTCGGGCTGAACGTCAGTGACTTGACCGCCTCGGTGTGGCCGATGAGCGGCGGGCCCAGCTCGGCCGCCGAGGCGGGGTGGGTGACGTTCCACAGCCGGACCGTGTCGTCGTCGCTGCCGCTGGCCAGAACATGTCCGTCCGGGCTGAAGGCGAGCGTGTTGACCGGCCCGGTGTGCTCCGTGAGCCGGGTGAGCGCGGTCGCGCGGGCGGGGTCGGTGACGTCCCAGAGCCGGACGGTGCTGTCCGAGCTGCCGCTGGCCAGGGTGTGCCCGTCGGGGCTGAAGGCGAGCGCGTTGAGAAAGCCCCGGTGACCGACGAGCGGCCTGCCGAGAGCCACCGGGTGCAAGGGGTCGGCGACGTTCCACAGCTGGATGGTGTCGTCCTGGTAGGCGGTGGCCAGGGTGTGGCCGTCCGGGCTGAAGGCGAGCGAGGGCCCGGCGAAACGCGTTCGCAGGTGGATGGGCTCGCCGGTGACCGGGTGGGACGGGTCGCCGACCTTCCACAGATACACCGAGTGGTTGTCGGTGAGGACGGCGAGGGTGTGGCCGTCGGGAGAGAACAGCAGGGGCGCGCGATGGCCGCCGTCGGCCTGCATGAAGGGTTCGCTCAGCGGCACGGGGCGCCCGGGCCGCGTCACGTTCCACAGCCGGAGCCTGCCGTCCCGTGCCGCCGTGGCCAGTACCCGCCCGTCCGGCCGGAATCCGCCGGTGCGGCCGGTGATGTCCGAGGCCGGCAGCGACCACAGGCGCACGATGCTGTCCCCGCTGCCGGTGGCGAGGGTGTGCCCGTCGGGGCTGAATCCCAGGGCGTACATCTCCCCGCTGCTGCCCGCGAGCGGGCCGCCGATCTGGGAGGGGGACGTCGGGTCGGCCACGTTCCACAGGCTGGCCGTGCTGTCCGCGCTCGCGGCGGCGAGCTGGCCACCGTCCGGGCTGAAGGCCACCGACCAGATCGGGCCGGTGTGTCCGGTCAGCGGCGAGCCGAGCGCGGCGGGGCGGGCGGGGTCGGCGACGTTCCACAGCCGGATCGTGTCGTCCGCGCTGCCGGAGGCGAGGGTGCGGCCGTCGGGGCTGAACGCCACCGAGTGCACGAGGTCGGTGTGGCCCTTCAGCACGGAGGCGTACCGCTGCGCGTGGCGGGGGTCGGTCACGTTCCACAACATGATCGTGTCGTCGTCGCCGCCTGCCGCCAGGGTGTGTCCGTCGGGGCTCCAGGCCACGCTGCGCACGGCGGCGCTGTGCCCGCGCAGGACGTCGATCTGCCGCGGCCGGCGCGGGTCGGCCACGTCCCACAGCCGTACGGTGTGGTCCTCGCCCGCGCTGGCCAGGGTGCGGCCGTCGGGGCTGAAGGCGATCAGGTAGATCGTGCCCTTGTGCCCGCTCAGCGGGGCGCCCAGGGAGACCGGATGGGCGGGGTCGGCGACGTTCCACAGCCGGATCGTGGCGTCGTCGCCGGCGCTGGCCAGCGTCCTGCCGTCGGGGCTGAAGACCGCGCTGCTGACCCAGCTGGTGTGCCCGGTCAGCGGCTTGCCCAGCGGCTTCGGGCGGCTCGGGTCGGCCACGTTCCACAGCCGGACCGTGCGGTCGTAGCTGGCGGTGGCCAGGGTCCTGCCGTCGGGGCTGAAGGTGGTGAGGTAGACGGCGCCGGTGTGCCCGGTCAGCGGGGTGGCCAGCGGGGCGTTCACGATCGAGATCAGCCTGCTGTACGTCCCCTCGTCGCCCGGGCGCAGCCGGTGCGCGACCAGGTCGAGCTGGGCGGACAGGGACGGGTCGGTGCTCTGGACCCGGTCGGCCTCGGCGAGTACCTGCTCGAAGACGGCGTCGTCCCGCTGCTGCCGGGCGATCACCGCCGACCCGCCGGCCACCAGGGCCAGCACGACCAGCGCGGCCACCGCGGCCCGGCTCAGCCACACCGAGCGCCGGCGCAGCCGGACCGAGGCGGCCAGGAACTCCACCGCGCTGCGGGTGAGGACGGTGTCACCGGCGGATCTGGCCCAGGCGCGGGCCTGCTCCAGCCGGGAGCCCCGGTAGAGCAGCGAGTTGTCCCGGTCCGAGTCCTCCCAGGAGCGGCCGTCCTCCTCCAGCCGCTGGCGCAGCAGATGGTCGTTGCGGTTGTCGTCGATCCAGTGCCGCAGCCGGGGCCAGGCGTGCAGCAGCGCCTCGTGGGTGATCTCCACGGTGTCCGCGTCCAGCGTCACCAGCCGGGCCCGGACCAGGGCCTCCAGCGACTCCTCCGTCTTGCCGGGGTCGGCCGACTCCGCCGCGAGCTGGCGCCGGGTGCCGCGCCGGCGCGTGGCCTGGGTGTCCTCGCCGAGCCGGACCAGGCGCAGCAGGAGCAGCCGGGCCGCCGTACGGGCCGCGGGGTCGAGCCCGGACCAGGCGCGCTCGGCCGTCGCCGCGACCGCGCCCTGGATCCCGCCGGCCGCGCGGTAGCCGGCCAGGGTCAGCTTTCCGGCCTTGCGGCGCTGCCAGGTGGCGAGCAGGGCGTGCGAGAGCAGCGGGAGCACGCCCGCGTCGTGCGCTCCGCGCGGGCCGTCGGCGCTCACCTCGCGCACGATCAGCTCGGCGAGCCCCGGCTCCAGCTCCAGGCCGACCGCCTTGGCCGGACCGGTCACCGCGTCGCGCAGCTCGCCGCTGGTCAGCGGGCCGAGCACCATGTGCCGGTGCTGGAGGGCGTCGGCGAGTTCCGGATAGCCGAGGCACTGCTCGTAGAAGTCGGCCCGTATGCCGAGCACGACGACGACCGGGGCGGGGCCGTCCGCCCCGACGGGCGGGGTGCAGACGGCGTGCAGCAACTGGATGAACGTACGGCGGTCCGCCTCGTCGGGGCAGAGGGTGAACGCCTCCTCGAACTGGTCGATGATGACGACCGGCCGGGGGCCCGGGGCCGCGGCGCCCGAGGGTTCGCCGTCGGCGGGCAGGCCCTCGCCGTGCGTCTCCCGGCGTGCCCAGGCCGCGGCCGCCTCGCGTGCCGCCCGGGCGATCCGGGGTGTCTCGGAGCCGGGGGCGGCGGGGTTCCGTGTCGCCTCCCGCTCGGCCTCGCGCGCGGCGGCGGCGACCTGGCCCAGCTCGGGGATGCGGTCGACCAGCTCGCCCAGCGGGTCGGCGCCCGGGACCAGCTGGAGCACGGGGCCCGCCGTGCCGGGCCGTGCGGTGCCGGTCCGGCCCGCCACCAGGGACCCGTCCCGCAGCGCGGGCACCAGACCGGCGTTGAGCAGTGACGACTTGCCCGCGCCCGAGGCACCCACGAGCATCACCAGGCCGCCGGTGCGCTCGGCGTCGTTCAGCTGCTCGACGAGCGCGCCGGTGCTGCGCTCCCGGCCGAAGAACCAGCGGGCGTCCTCCCGGCGGTACGGGGCCAGCCCGCGGTAGGGGCAGACGCCACCGGTGACGGGCGGGGCCGGGGCCGGTGGTTGCCGGTCCTCCTCGGCGGGCGGGACGGGCCGGTCACCGACCGGGTCGGCCAGCGCGCGCTCCCACAGGCGCTGCCAGTGCGCGAGGTCGTACAGACCGGTGGAGACCGGTGTGGGCCGCAGCCGGCGCGCCTCCGGGATCAGGATGTGGAGCACGGCCGCGAGGGCGGTGAACTGGGCCGGTACGTTCCTGGCCCGGCGCCAGTCGCTGATCCGCTGTGCGGACACGCGCACGGGCCGGCCGCGCTCGTCGACCCGCTGGAGCCGTACGACCGCCTCGGCGACGCTCTTGAGGGGAGGGTTTCCGGCCTCCTTGTACAGCAGCGCGAGGCGCTCGGCGAAAGCTGTGCGTGTCCCTGAGTCGGAACTCAAGGTCCCTCCCCTTTTCTTTCCCCCCGCATCTGGATGTCCGGACCGGAAAACTCACCCTATACGCCTGACCTGCGCGGAAGCACTGCACCGGACGCCGCGGCCTCCTCCCCGGCGACAACAGATGGCAGGATCCGGACCGGGTAGTGGAGCCGTCACACACCGTCCTGACAGGCCATCGGGCTGATATCCGGAGATGCGGCTCAGGTCACCGAAGGATCTCGGCCAACTTCCGCCGAGAGCAGGCGAGCGGGCTCCACAGCAGGCAGGGGGCGGCTGCGGGGCGTCGCGTGTTTCCGCGACCGGTCCGGCAGCCGGCTCCCCTTCCGCGGCCCGTGGCGAGCCGACGCGCCACGGGCCGGCAGCCCCGCACCGCTCGGCACCGGTCCCCACGAGGGGAGGGACCGGTGCCGGGTGGGCGGCGGACTCATACCGGACTCACACGCTTCGCTGTTGTACGGACATGCCCGCAGATCACCTGAATCGGGACCACTGTCCGACCCGGACGCGGCGGGGTGCGGACGGGCATGGATATCTGACGCTCCGTCAGATACGGTGCGCTCCGCCGGCTGTTCCCGAAGGGGTGAGAGTCATGGAGAAACGTCCCCCGTGCCCGCCCGGTGCTCCGCGCTGGGTCGCGCTGTTCCGTCCGTCCGCACAGGACTCCTGGACCGTGGGGGCCGAGTCCCCGGACCGGGCGCCCGTGCTCTATGCCGTCGCGGAGATGACCCGGACCGTGCGGGCGCGTGGCGAGGAGGTGATGGTCGCGCTGTGGGGGCCGGAGGACGGCGCCTGGCGCCTCTTCGACACCCTGGCCGACCGGACACCCACCGCCTCCGCCGCCTCCACCGATGGGCCCGCGCCCGGTGCCGCCGCACCGACCGTGCTCGCGCAACGCATGACGGGCCGCCGTCACCAGGTGCTGATGGCCGGCCTGGGCAAGGCGGGCCTGCACGACCTGAGCGCCGAGGACGGCGAGGCGGTCCGGGTGCTGGCCGACCGGCTCGACGAGCCGACGGTGCGCCGGGTGGCCCACTGGCTCTCGGTCGCGGGTGGCAGGTCGTAGTCCGCTCCGGTCGTCGCCCTGAGGGCCGTGGCCCGGAATGGGACGGCTCGGGGCGGGGCAGCCGGTTCGGGGTGCGGTCCGCGGGGCAGGGACGTCCTGGAAGCCAGCCGACGTCTGGAGGACGCATGAAGGTCTCCGTCGACCGCTCCCTGTGCTACGGCTCCGCCGAGTGCGCGTACCGGGCGCCGGACGTGTTCGCGTTCGAGGACGGGTACGGCACCGTACGGCCCGGCCGTGCGCAGGCCGCAGACGCCCCGGAGGTCCGGGAGGCGGCCGAGCGGTGCCCCTCGCAGGCGATCACGCTCCAAGAAGGGGCGTGACAGCGGGACTTACCGGGCCGAGGGTTCGGCGGACGCGGAAGGTGGCCGGGCGGGCGGAAGCCGCCCCGCCTCCAGTGGTCGAGCACGACACCGCGTTCGAGCGGGCCGGGGATCCGGGAAGTGGTCCGGGCGACGGCGTCCGGCGGGAACCGGGCGGACGGCCGTGGACAACGGTGACAGCGGTGGCAGCGGTGACAACGGCGTTGTGCCGGCCGTCCTCGTACGAGGCGCGGATGACGACAGCGCTGTACCCCCGGCCTGCCCGGCCGGGGGTTTTCCGTCTCGACTGACTGCTTGGGGTACGCAAGTCGCCCTGGTGTCGTCGAGACGGCTGCGGTGCTGGTGCGCCGCGTCGAGCGGCGGGAGGAACGGAGGGTCAGCAGTCGAGGGGCGCCGACGAGGGATGGTCGGGGGCCGCGTTCTCCGCTTCCGTCGTGTCGAGGGGCCGGTGCCGGCAGGCGGGGGTCTTGCCGTGGGCCTCCGCCCGGATCCGTTGCTTCATCGTGGGGGGGCAGTGCCCTGCCGTAGGACCAGGCCCAGTGGGTTTGCGCCGGGATCGTCGGGACGTTCTGTTCCGCGCTGTCCTTGCTCGGGGTCTCGGTGCGGGGAGCGGCCGAGGCGGTCGTGGCGGTCGCGGTGGTGACGAGTCCGAGCGCCGTGCACAGCGCGAGGAAGGCGGTGACGAAGGCGGTCCACAGCTTCATGACCTTGTTCTGGGTCATGGCCCCTCACTTTCAGGTTGGGCGATTTGCGTACTTTCCTCATGATGTGTATGAGCGTCGCGAAGTGGTGGACCTGCGCCCGTGGCGCGTCGATGTTCCGATGAACACCACCCGGATGGCGGCAAGAGGGTCGGAAACTCCCAAAAGCCGGTGAGGACGAGCGAAGAGGGAGCAAAGTAACGGACCGTGGAGGTGTGATCACCCTCCGATCGGACAGGCCCCGGACCTGGTCTATTGCGGCTCCGGGGGCGGCAGTTGAGCTCCGACGCAGGTCACCGATCGATATCGGCCGGTGTGTATAGTCGGGCGCCAGAGGTCCCCTACGTCAAGGAAAGACGAGGTCGCGCGGTGAAGAAGCTGCTCCTGGTCGCACTGGCCGCCATCGGCGGGCTCCTCGTGTACCGCCAGATCCAGGCGGATCGCGCCGAGCAGGACCTGTGGACGGAGGCGACTGACTCCGTGCCCACGGGTTCGTGAGTGTCGAAACCAGAATCTGAACAGACCCCGGTCGCCGAAGCGGCCGGGGTTCTGCGTTTGCGGGGGTGCATGGGGTGCGGTAGGCGTTCCCTGCACCCCGTCGCGCCGTCGTACGCCGCCCGCCGGGCGATGCGGGGCGTTTCGGACGGCCACCCGCGTTCCCCGGATGGCGCAGGGCCGTGCGGGGCAGGATGGGCCACGGTCCGGTACGGCGAGCGATGACGGGGAGGCCGGGACGTGCGGGGGCGAACGCGACGGACGGTGTGGCGGACGGCGCTGCTGCCGGGGCTGTGCACCCTGCTCGCCCTGTGCGCCCTGTTCGCGTCGCCCGGTGTGCCGACGGCCGCCGCCGCGGGCGACGCGTCGTACGGCTTCGCGCCCGGCGCCCGCACGGTGGAGGGCGGCCAGGGCACCGCGGACGCAGGCCGGCTGGCGCCCGGCGGGGTCTACCGCAGCTCCCTGCCGGGTGCCGGCAGCCTCTCCTACCGGATCCGGCTGACGGCCGGCGACACGGCGTACGTCTCTGTCACCGCCGTACCTCCGGCGGACGCCGCCGTCTCCAGCACCGACGGCATCAGCGTGACGGTCCAGGACGCGACGGGCCTGCGCTGCTCCTTCGCCTCCGCCCGCTTCGGCGCCGCGCTCAGCCCGCACCCGGTCACGGCAGTGGGGGAGCGCGAGACCGGCAGGTCGCTGTGCCAGGGCGGCGGCACGTACTACGTGATCGTCCAGCGCCTCGGCGCCGACGGCTCCGGTACGACGCCCACGGCCGGCTCGGAGCGGCCCTGGGACCTGGAGATCGCGCCCGCGACGGAACCGCGCACGGCGCGCGCCGGGGCCACCGCCGCGCCGCGGACCTGGGACTCCGCCACCCCCGAGCCGCTCGGCGGCACCCCGCGGGAGCGGTCCGGCGGGACGGGCTTCGCCTCCGCCCGTGCGCTCGGCCAAGGCGTCTGGCGCACCGAACTGGTGCCGGGCGAGACCCGGTTCTACAAGGTGCCGCTCGACTGGGGCCGGCAGCTGCACGCCTCCGCCGAACTGGGCGCCGCCGCGGGCCAGGGCTATGTCGGCGGCGCCCTGGACCTCTCCCTCCACAACCCTGTGCGCGACACCGTCGAGGACACCGCCCTCGGCTACACCGGCACCGCCCGGCCCGCCGTCCTCGCCCCGGTCCCGCCGGTGGAGTACGCCAACCGCTATGCCGTCCAGGCCGCGGTGACCTCCGTCCGCTTCGCCGGCGACTACTACCTGGTGCTGCACCTCAGCGAGCGGCTGACCGGCCCCTTCGGGCGGGGGCCGTTCGCCGTGACCCTGCGGGTCCAGGTGTCCGGTCAGGCACACGCGGGCCCGCGGTACGCCGGCCGGCCGGTACCGGCGGACGTCTTCACGGCCACGGGCCAGGACCCGGTGGCCGCGCTCACCGGGGACACCGGGGCCACCGGGGGTGCGGGCGGCGGGGGCGGTGATCCCGTGCTGAAGCTGGTCGCGGCCGGTGGGATCGGCACGGGGACCCTGCTGCTCGCGGTGCTCGGCGGCTGGACGCTGGTGGCCCGCCGCTCTCAGACGCGGGCCAGCGCCCAGAAGCCCACCGCGTAACAGGCCAGCGCCAGCAGCAGGATCGGTACCGCCACCCTGGCCGACGGCCCGGGCCGCGGCCGGCTGCGCCGCGCCCGGCGCCCACGACGACCGTGCCCGGGGACGGGAGCGGTGGCCGGAGCAGGGGCGGGCACCGGCGGTGCCGGGTCCCGGGCGGTGTACGAGGCGGTGACCGACGGATCGGCGGCGTACGGCTCGGGATCCGTAGCCGGGCTTGCGTACGGGTGCGGGTACGCGTGCGCGTACGGCTGCGGGGTGCGGGACTCGGGCCGGACCTGCGGAGGAAGGGGCGGGGGCGCCGGAGTCGGAGTGCGGGGAGAGACGGCGTACGGCTGAGGCGTGGGGGGCACCGGAGGTTCCGGGGTGTCCGGGGTCTCCTGGGGCGGGGGCAGCCGGAAGCTTCCGGTGTCCGACAGGGAGCCGGTGCCCGTGGCCGGACCGTCGGTGGTGCCGGTGCCGGTGCCGGTGCCGGTGCCGGTGTCCGTGGCGGGCTCGACGGCTACTCCGGAGGCCCTGGTGAGCGGGCCGTCGGGGCCGAACCCCGGGGGCAGCGGGCCGAGTTGGTCGAAGATCTCGATCAACTCGTCGTCGAGGTCCGGCTCCGGCAGGAGTTCGATGGCCGAGGCGAGCGCCTTGCGGGCCCCTGTGGCGGTGCGGAAGCGGGTGGCCGGGTCGGGCTGGAGCAGGCCCGCGACGACCTGCCAGAGCGGTTCCGGTACGCCCTTGGGGGGGCCCGGCGTCCCGTGCTCGGCGAAGTACTGCACGAGCGCCTTGGCGTCCGGCTTGGCGCCTTCGAGGAGGTACAGGGCGACCAGGCCGGCGGCGAACAGATCGGCCGGGAAGTCGGGGTCGCAGCCGAGGAGTTGCTCGGGCGCGAGGTAACCGGGCGTGCCCACCACGAGGTTGGTCTCGGTCAGCCGGGGTTCGCCGAGCCGCATGGCGATGCCGAAGTCGGACAGCCGCAGCCGGGGCCGGCCGGTGCCGGTGGCTTCGAGGAGGAGGTTGGCGGGCTTGATGTCCCGGTGGACGACCCCTTCGCCGTGGACGGCGGCGAGACCGGACAGCAGCTGGTCGAGCAGGGTGCACACGTAGGCCGGCGGCAGGGGGCCGTAGTCGCCGACCAGGTGGACCAGGGACCCGCCGGCGACCAGGTCCATGGTGAACAGCACCTTGTCGTCGTCGGCGGCCCAGCTGGCCGGGGCGAGGACATGGGGATGGTCGATCCGCAGGGCCTGCTCGCGCACGAAGCGCAGCAGGGAGTGGGCGTCGCGCTGCTGGAGCACCTTGGCGGCCACATAGCGCCGCCGGCGGTGGTCCCAGGCACGCCAGACGGCGCCCACGCCGCCGCGTCCGATCGGGTCGGCCAGCTCGTACCGGCCGGCGAAGACCTCACCCATGGCAGCCCGCCGCTCCTCCCCCTGGCTCCGCGATGTCCCCCCGCCCGGTCTCCTCGCCCGGTGTTACGCCCCCACTACCCCCCTGCCGCGCCCGCTATCCCCCGCCCCGCCCGTCTCTGTGCCCGCGGCTCAGTTCTGGTGGGACTGGTAGTGGGCGACGGCGTCGGAGGTGCGGCCGGCGCCGTAGACACGGAGGAACTCCGCGAGTTCGGGGTGGGCCGGGGCGAGGCTGTCCGCGGCGTCGATGATGTCGCCGGCGGCGGCGACCGAGCGCAGCAGCGACTGGATCTCGCGGACCACCCGCTTGACCGTCGGCGCGCCCGAACCGCTCGTGGTCTGGGTCGTGTTGCTGAGCACGGAGCCCCCCTGCGACTTCTTGATCTCTTCCATGCGGTCGGTCGCCTCGGCGGCGCTGACGCTGCCGTCGGCGACCTGGGCCGCCAGCTCCTGCAACAGCTGCACCCGCTGGACCACGGCAGGATTGCCGATCTTGGCCCGCTGGCCGCTCATCAGCTGCGACAGCATCGGAGCGGACAGGCCGAGGACCGCCGCGAGACGGGCCTGGTTGAGGCCGAGATCGTCGATGAGCTTACGGAAGAGCGCCCCCAACGGCTCTCCGTACCAGTTCCGCTGGAGCTCCCGCGCTCTCGCGGTCGCTTCCTGCTGTGCGGCGTCCATTGCGTCTCCCCATCGCTTCCCCTGAAAACCGCGGTTCGCTGTAGCGAACCACGCCGAGCATCTTACGGAGCGTGGTCATGCGCGGGGAGCCCCAATCTTTTTGCGGGAATCCGGGGGTGACCCGGTACTCTGGTCTGCGGCACCCACCGGGCGGCACTGCCCGGCCGGTCGCTGCCTTCCGGGGCCTTAGCTCAGTTGGTAGAGCGCCGTCTTTGCATGGCGGATGTCAGGGGTTCGACTCCCCTAGGCTCCACTCCGGAAGACCCCTCTGACCTGCGGAAACGTGGTTGGAGGGGTCTTTTTGTCCCGATTTTCGAGATCATCGGAGGCAGCCTCGTGATGTCCCCTGCGCCCCGGGGCAGGCACGCGGCACCGTCCGCCGCCTGCGGGCGCCTGGATCGTCCGGTCCCGCGCGACGGCGTATCTGACATCGACGCGGCAGCCCACCGCCTCCGCCGCCTGGCGAATCAGCCTCTCAGCGTGACGGGTGGCCAGGGTTGGCCACGGCGGTCAGGCCGAGTTCTCGCAGTGCCGATTTCGCGGCGTTGTGGCCGCACATGCCGTGCGCGCCCGCGCCCGGTGGCGTTGCCGCCGAACAGAGGTAGACCCCGGGGATGCCCGTCGCGTACGGGTCGAGGGCCGGGCGTGGGCGGAATGCAAGGGAGGCGAGGGAGTTGGCACCTGTGAGGATGTCGCCGCCGACGTAGTGGGGGTTGTACGCCTCCAGTTGGGCCGGGGAGCGGGCGGAAAGGCCGACGACACGGTCACGCAGTCCGGGAGCGTACTGCTCGATCCGGTCCAGGACAGCGGCCGTCGCGTCGCCGTCGTAGCCGTGCGGGACGTGCGCGTACGCCCAGACGGGGTGGATGTCGCCGGCCGAACGCCCGGGGTCGGCGACGTGCTGCTGGGCGACCAGAACGAAGGGACGCCGGGGCATCCGCCCGAGGGACACCGCCTGTTCGGCCTCCGCTGTCTCCTCCGCGGTCCCGCCGACGTGGACGGTGCCCGCCTTGTGGCGCACCTCGGCACGCCATGGCACGCCGCCCTCGACTGCCAGGTCGACCTTGTACGCGGCGGGCCCGTGCCGGTAGCGGGTGTACGCGCGTCGGACATGGGCGGGAAGGCGCGGCCCGCACACCCCCGCCGCCGTGCGGGGAGCCAGGTCGAGCAGAACCGTGCGGGCGGGGGCAGGTCCCGCAGCGAACGGACCGGGGTGCCGGTTTCGATGGTGCCGCCGAGTTCGACGAGACGGGCGGCGAGCGCATGGGCGATGGCCTGCGATCCCCCACGAGCGACGGGCCAGCCGTGTCGGTGCGCCGCGGCGGTGAGCATGAGTCCGATGGCGGAGCTGCCCGGGGACGTTCGCGTCCGGGGCGAGGCCGAGGGCGAGGTCGACGTCGAGGGCCTGCTCACCGGCCCAGGTACGCGGAGGCGCGCATGCGGCGCCGACGTGCCACTGGGCGGGAGTGACCTGCTGGCGGTACTGGCCCGGTCGGAAGGGGCGGTCGCCGACGGACCGGGCGTAGCGGGCGGAGTCCGCGGTCATGTCCGGTGATCCGTAGGCGTCGACCACAGCGATGGTGGCAGCGCGTCCAGTGGCGCCCGCGCCGTAGGCATGGCGGATCTGGGCGGGGGTGTAGGGGCAGGGCGCGTAGGCAGAGATCCTGCCGTACGCCTCGGGCATTCCGGTGGCGGGTTTCTGTCCGAAGTGGTCGGAGCAGACGGGGCCTTCGGCGGGTACGTTCAGGGCGGGCGCCGGGGTGGACAGAGGGCGGGCCGCGCCGGGGGCGGACAGGCCGGAGACACCGAGCACGGCAGAGCCGAGGGAGGCGGGCACGCTGAGGTCGGCCGATGGGGCGTCGCTCGTGCCGCGGCCGGTGCGGTAGAGGTGCAGGCTCGTGCCGAAGGCCTGCCGGACGGCGCGGGCGGGACCCTCGACGGCCAGATAGCGGGAGGTACGGCCGGTGACGCTGAATCCGGATCCGGCCAGCCATGCCGTGACCGCCTTGATCTGACGGTCGGCCGGGCCGAAGCGGCGCTGGTACTCCCCAGGGGTGAGGAAGTGCCGGTAGTGGGGGGCTGCGGGGGTCGGTCACATCGCGCAGGAACGCTGCGAGCCCGCGCGGGTCACGGGAATCGAGGTAGAGCCGCACGCTGACGTGTTGGTCGCCGGAGACCGGTCCCGCGTCGGCGGCAGGTGCCGCATGGGCGGGCGAGGATCCCATGAGTGGATGCCGGTCGGCGGCGTGGGCGGTGGGTACGAAGCCGGCGGTGCCGAGCAGGGCGGCGCAGGAGGCCGCGACCACGGAGCCGCGCAGGCGATGCGGCGGGCGTATGGAGGCATGGAGAGCCACGGATGCGGACTTTCCGGTGTGGGGGCGCCGGGCGGCGCGCAGAGCAGGGCGAAGCACGGCACGGGCTTGCCGTACCGGGCTGGTGGCTGCTGGGACGAACGGAGTGCCTAGGTGCGGACGGACCTGCCCCGGCAGAGCGGGCCCGAGACTCCCTCGAACTCCAGGTCGAGGCCGAGACCGTCGCGTTCGGCGTGGATGTGCAGATGCGGCTCGCTGCTGTTGCCCGAGTTGCCGACCTCGCCGAGCACCTGACCGGCCCGCACGGTCTGGCCCGTGGTCACGGTCACGGTTCCGGGGCGCAGATGGGCGAGCTTGACGATCTCGGCGCCCGTGTCGATCCACACGTGGTTGCCGTAGCGGGGCTGGTAGCGGATGGTGCCGGGTTCCTGGTCCGCGATGTGCTCGGCGGCGGAGACGACCGTACCGTCGCAGGGGGCGTGCACGGGCCGGCCGTACACCAGGTGGCTCTCGTTCCTTCCACGTGCGGCGCCAGGCGCTCCCGGTCGGCGGGCCCGGCGGTGAGGAACTGGTGCAGGGCGTCCGCGGTGGATTGTCCCGAGCCGGCCTCCGGCCCCGAAATCCGGCGTGCGTCCGCGGGGCCCCGGTCTTGTCACCCATCGGCCATGCCCTCCTGTCCGGCCGGTACGGCCCTCATCGCAGTGGGGGCCATGCCGCTCGCGGGCGACAGCGACCAACCGGGGTTCGTCAGGCGCTCCTTGACAGCCCGAAAGCGCCGCGCGAGCGACCGGTAGTCCTCATCGCGTAGACAGACGCAGTCCGCGCCGATCATCAGCAGCCCGAAGCACACCAGGCCCATGAACGCGATGATGCCCACGTGCAGACCCTCCGGGTCCAGCGTGTTGGCCTTCCGTACCCAGGGACGGGCGGAGTGGCGGATGGCCGCAGCAGCGGGTCGACGGCTGCGGCCGGCCGGGCGGCCGCCACCCGGTTTTGGTGTCGAGCGGGACCGAGACGGCTCCCGTGGTGGCGGTCATGCGGAAGCCTCCGGGCCGTCCGGCAGGGCGGGCGGAGTCCAGGGGGCGGTGCCCGTGGGAGCGGTCGGGGTGCGGGAGTGGTCAGCCGGGCGGATGTCCAGGCGGCCCGGTTCGTCCCACAGGCTGAGCAGCACCTCGTCCGGGTCGAAGCGGAACTCGCTGTCCTGGCGGTCGGCGAGCCCGTGCTGACGAAAGCCTCCGGCAGCCCGTGTTCACGGAAGCGTCAGCAGCGCAGAAGGATCATGAAGCCGTAGTCCATGTGGAGCTGTTGGTGGCAGTGGAACAGGGACAGTCCTGGTTGATCGGCGGTGAAATCGAGGTCGAGGGTCTGGTAGCCGCCGAGCATGACGACGTCCTTGTGCAGGCCGTGGGTGGGGGTTCCGGCGATGTGGGTGATCTCGAAGGTGTGGCGGTGCAGGTGGACGGGGTGGATGTCGTCGCTGGCGTTGCGCAGCCGCATCCGGTACCGCTTGCCGCGTTCGACCTGCAGGACCGGCTTGTCGGTGTCCTGGGAGAAGGGGACGCCGTTGAGGGGCCAGATGTTGAAGCCCTTGCCGGCCGCGTTGCGTTTCTCCACCAGCAGGTCGAAGGTGTGGTCGGGGCGCTGGGTGGTGGCGCCGGGGCGGGCGAAGATGCGGTAGTCCCAGGTGGATGCGGGTGGCGTGGACCACTGCGGGGAGCCGCTGCGGCCGGCGTACTCCACGACGGTGCCCATGCCGGCGTTGCGGTCGTCGGAGGTGTCTCCGAGCACCCAGACGCCCGGGTGGTTCATCTCGACGATGGCCGAGACGCGTTCGGCGGTGCCGATCCACAGCACCGGCACGTCGGCCTGGCGGGGTACCGGGTTGCCGTCGAGCGCGACGACTTTGAAGGTGTGTCCGGGCAGGGCGAGACTGCGGATCTCGGTGGCGCTGGCGTTGAGGACGTGGAACAGCACGCGCTGCCCGGACGTGACCTTGATCGGCTGACCGTGGCCGAGTGTGCGGCCGTTGACGCTGAAGACGCGGTACCCGACCTCGAAGCCGCGCGGCATGCCGCGGGCCAGCGAGTCGGCCATGGCCCTCTCGCCCTTGCGTTTCAGATCCGGTACCGGGGTGCCGGCCAGGAAGTTCTGGACGACGTCCCCACCGTGGCTGAGGGAGGGCTCGAACTCCTTCAGCGTCAGGAACACTTCCTGGTCGTAGGCTCCGGGGTTGGACTTCGGCTCGATGTAGACCGGGCCCGCCTGCCCTGAGTACGTGCTCCGGGTCAGGTCACCGTGTGCGGTCACATGGGTGTGGTAGAAGCGGAAACCGGCCGGACCGGGGGTGAACGACAGGCGTCGCGTCCCGTGCGCGGGGATGTACGGGGTGCCCTCCTCGGCGGCCCCGTCCACGGCGGCGGGAACCCGCTGGCCGTGCCAGTGCAGCAGTTCGGGGGTGCCGGTGTCGTTGTGGACGTCGACCACGACCGGGCGGCCCTCGGTGAAGCGCAGCAGCGGACCAGGAAACTGCCCGTTGTACGTCGTGGTCGACACGTCCGTACCTGGCGCGAGTTCGACGGGCCCGGTCGCGATCCGCAGTGTGTGGTCCGCCCTGCCCAAGGGAACCGCGGCGCTCACCGCCGCCCGCGAGTCGCAGCCGGCCACCGCATCGACGCCGACTCCGGCCAGCACGGACACGCCACCCAGCCGGAGGACGTCGCGACGAGAGACGGACACGGCTCTGCTCCCTTCCTCGCTTCCCGACCCGTGCATGAATGTCGTTCAGTGCGGACGGTCAGAGGCGCCCTGCCACGAAGTCGGCCACCCGTACGCCGAGTTGCCGGCCCGCGCGGTTGTCGATCGAGGTGTGCTGGCCGGACCAGAGACGGCTGAGCCACGCTTCGGTGGCCGCCTCCTGGAAGCCTGCATAGGTTCGGGTGGCGCCTTTCGATGTCACCGCGAGGTGATACCGGGCACCGAAGAGGCCGGCGAGCGTCGTTGCCGCCGCCTGGCTGAGGGCGGCGTGGGCGCTGGGATAGGACGGGTCCGGGGCGGTCGTCAGCAGAGGGGTCCAGCCGGGATCGCCGACAACGCGCCGGATCCAGCCTGCCGGGACCCTGTCCACCCCGCAACTTCGGCACGATCGGATCCTCGGAAGCCGAGGATCACAACGCGTGCGACCTGCTGTTCATCCCCGGCAGGTATCGTCTCGCGCCCTGGATGTCGACAGATGGCGGTGCGGGGCGAGCCAGGCGTCGCAGGGCGGCGGAGCCGCTGTACTGGAGCGGAGGCTGGGCGTCTTCGATGCCGTGGTCATCGGGCTGGGCTCGATGATCGGTGCGGGGGTCTTCGCCGCTCTGGCGCCGGCCGCGCGGGCGGCGGGCTCGGGCCTTCTGGTGGGGTTGGCCGTCGCCGCTGTGGTGGCGTACTGCAACGCCACGTCCTCGGCCCGGTTGGCGGCACGCTACCCGCAGTCCGGCGGGACGTATGTCTACGGCCGTGAGCGGCTGGGCGAGTTCTGGGGCTACCTCGCCGGGTGGGGCTTCGTGGTGGGCAAGACCGCCTCGTGCGCGGCGATGGCGCTCACCGTGGGTTCGTACGTGTGGCCGGGCCGGGCGCACGCCGTCGCGGTCGCTGCCGTGGTGGCGCTGACCGCCATCAACTACGTGGGCGTGCAGAAGGCAGCCTGGCTGACCCGGGCGATCGTCACCGTGGTCCTGGCCGTGCTGGCCGCCGTGGCGGTGGCCTGCCTGACCTCCGGCAACGCTCAGGCCGGTCGGCTGGACATCGGAGCGGACGCCTCCGTCACCGGGGTGTTGCAGGCGGCCGGCCTTCTGTTCTTCGCCTTCGCCGGGTACGCGCGGATCGCGACCCTGGGCGAAGAGGTGAAGGACCCGGCCCGCACCATCCCCCGAGCCATTCCCCTGGCCCTGGGCATCACGCTGATCGTGTACGCGGCGGTCGCCGTGTCCCTGCTGGCGGTCCTCGGCCCGGACGGGCTGGCACAGGAGAGCGCGCCGCTGGCCGAGGCGGTACGGCAGGCCGGAGTTCCGGGGCTGGTGCCGGTGGTTCGGGTCGGGGCGGCGGTGGCGGCGCTCGGGTCGTTGCTCGCGCTGATCCTGGGCGTCTCGCGGACCACGCTTGCCATGTCCCGGGACCACCACCTGCCCCATGCCCTGTCCACCGTGCACCCTCGGTTCAAGGTGCCTTGTCGCGCGGAGTTGCTGGTGGGGGCCGTGGTGGTGGTCCTGGCCGCGACCACGGACGTGCGCGGCGCGATCGGCTTGTCCTCCTTCGGCGTACTCGCCTACTACGCCGTGGCGAACGCAGCCGCCTGGACCCTGACCGAGGCGGAGAACCGTCCGCCGCGCATCATCCCCGTCCTCGGGCTGGCCGGCTGCCTGGTCCTGGCCTGCACCCTGCCCGCGACGTCGGTGGCGTGGGGAGCGGCGGTGCTCGCGCTCGGAGCGGCCGCCTACGGGGTACGGCGAAGCCTCACCGCACGGCGGGCGTCGTAGGGCCCGGCTCATGAACGCTGCGCGAGATATCCCGCCTTCTTTGCCGCATACAGACACTTCTTGACGGTCTGATAGCTCTCCGTACCGCCACTGTTCGCCAGTGCGTCGACGGGAGTTGGGAGTGGAGTCGAGATGTGTGTTGCCTGTGGGTGGACAGTGCCCCGGGCGGCGGGGGAGGTCTTCGCCGCGCGTTGCCTTCTGTGAGGGAGCGACATGGCAGGGTTCATACGCGGGCGCAGACAGTGGCGTCTTGCGGCGGGGGCGGCCGTCGTGGGCGCGATCGCCGCGGTCACGCTGGCGCCGGGCTCGGCATCGGCCCATGAGGAGCACCACCCCAAGGCGCACAAGATCGGCCACGTCTGGACGATCATCCTGGAGAACAAGTCGTACGAGGCCACCTTCACCGGCCTCAACCAGAACAGCTACCTGTGGAAGACGCTCCCGTCCTACGGTGAGCTGCTCACCCAGTACTACGGCACCGGTCACTACAGCCTGGACAACTACATCAGCCTGGTGTCCGGGCAGGCTCCGGCGCCGGACAACCAGAACGACTGTCCGCAGTACAAGAACGTCTCCCCGGGCACCCCGGCCGCCGACGGCCAGGTGAACGCCGGTGCGGGCTGTGTGTACCCGTCCTCGGTGAAGACGCTCTTCAACCAGCTCGACAGCAAGAAGGTCCCGTGGAAGGTGTACGCCCAGGACATGGGCAACACCCCCAGCCGCGAGGACGCATACCAGTGCGGCATCCCCGGCAGCCCGGCCGGCAACGGTGTCCCCCTGCCCGGTGGCGCGACACCGGAAGACCAGTACGTGGCCAAGCACAACCCGGCGCCCTGGTTCCACTCGCTGATCGACAACCCCAGGGACTGCGCGAGGGTCGCCCCGCTGAACGGGCTCACCGCCACCGCGGGGCACCGGGCCGTGTCCGGTCTGGCGCAGGACCTGAAGAGCGAGAAGACCACGCCGCGCTTCTCCTGGATCAGCCCGAACAACTGCTCCGACGCACACGACGCCACCTGCAAGGGCGACAACCTCTCCGGTGACCCGAACAACCACCAGGGCGGCCTGTACGCCTCGGACAAGTTCCTGGAGAAGGTCGTCCCCCAGATCATGGCCTCCCCTGCCTACCAGCACGACGGCATGATCCAGATCATCTTCGACGAGGCGTTCCCGCCCTACAAGATGTACGGCAACTCCATCGCCGACTACGCCGGCAACACGGACAAGTCGCTCAACACCCCGACCGACACCGCCCAGTCGGTCGTCGCGTGCTGCAACGAGCTGCCCGGCCCGAACACCACCCAGCCCGGCTTCCAGGCGTTCGGCCAGGACACCACCCCGGGCGGCGGCATCACCGGCGCGGTCTTCCTCTCCCGCTACATCAAGCCGGGCTCCGTCTCCGAGCAGCCCTACAACCACTACTCGTGGCTGCGCAGCATGGAGGACCTCTTCGGCGTCCGCAGCGGCGGCACCGACGGCCGCGGCCACCTGGGCTACGCGGCCGCCGACGGCCTGCGCCCGTTCGGCGCCGACGTCTACAACAACCCCTCCGGCAAGGCCCTGGCCCCGGCACCCTCGGGCAGCACCGTCTACCCGGCCGTGGCCCGCATCGACGACCCCGAGCACCCCGTCACCAAGAAGCCCTGACCCGGGCACCTGACCGGAAGGGAAAGACCTGCCGCCGATGACCGCTGCGCGCATTGCGGCACCACGCCGGGCCGGCCTCCGCCGGCCCGGCACGTGGCGCACCAACCCGAAGACCGCCCTGGCCACGCTCGCCTGCACCGCCCTCACGCTGGCCGCCCTGGCCGGATGCGGCGGACACTCCACGCCGAAGGCGACCGACGACGCGGCGAAGACCGTCAAGAACCTGGGCGCCGTCCCCATCCCCAGCCCGCCGACCGCACAGGCCACCCCCACCGCCAGCGAGAAACGCCTGCAACTGCTGGCCATGGGCTACTCCGTCCGCGCCCAACTCCCTGGCGTGAACGCGGTGGTGACCGCCGGCGGCCCGACCGAGAACCCGATCACCAAGTCAGGCGGCGTTCCCGACCACGCCACCGGCACGATCACCGTGACCGTCCACGAAGCCACCGGCCCGCTCACCCTCCACGCCGCCGACTTCACCTCCCGCGACGAGAACGGCAAGCCCATCCCCCTGTCCGCCGACGGCCCGGCGACCATCACGGCCCGCCCCGGACAGACGGCAGCCCTGACACTGTCCGGCACCTACCAGGCCGGCGCCGCCGAACTCACCTGGCGCCACGACGGAAAGACCATCGCCGTCTGGGACTTCAACATCGAACTCGACTGATGAGTGAACCGGCGCGCACATGCGATTGAAGAGGTTGCCCAGGGCCGATGCGTGCCGGTCGCCGCGCTCCCGTCGGCGTCGGTGGTGGGCGTCTGCTCCGGGACCGTTCCGGAGGAAGGCGATCGCCCACAGGCAGCCGGCGTGGACGAGGCGGTCGATCTTGGCGTGGCGACGTCCGGCGTAGCGCTTCTTGCCGGAGGCGAGGATGACGGGTGCTGATCCCGCGTACGCCTTCAGCACCCGGGCGTCGGCGAACCGCGTCCTGTCGTCGCCGATCTCGGCCCGTACCCAGACGCCGAGCCTGGGCGCCAGGCCGGGAGAAGCCCACGACGATCTCGGCCTTCGCGTGCCGAGCACGCTACGAGCGGGCGAGTGACCACCCCCTCGGCCGGGATCCGGAGACGGCCGCCATCCACCGGGGCGTGGTCCGCGCCATCGACGCCGGTGAGCTGGGCTGGGTCTTCTTCCCGCGCCGCCGCCCTGAAGGACTGCAGCATCCGCGGGTTCGTCATCTCCCACGCCTCCTCCTCCGAGGTCGCCGAGGCGGCCGGCACCATCAACCGGTTGCTCGCGAAGGGCAGTCTGCGCCCGTGGGCCGTGTCGTCCTTCCCGCTGAGTGCGGCGGCTGAGGCGCATCGGGCCTGGAACGGGGGGAGACCCACGCCCGACGCGTCGTGATCGATGTACGGGAAGCACAGTGAACGCGTACCGCATCGCGTACTTCGCGCACCAGGCGAGCCGGTGTGGCGCCCCTGTCCGCACGGCGGCCCGCCGTGGTTTCACGTGAAACGGGCCGTGGGCCGGCGAGCGTACGACACCTCCTAGTCGCGGTCCTCCCCGTTCGTCGCGTCCTTGTCGGCCTGCTTGGCGCGGACCTCGGGGTCCAGGGCGGAGCCGTGGTTGTCCACCGAGGAGAGACGGGCCGGTTCGGGGACCTCGGTCGGGGCCGGCGGTTCGACCAGCCAGTCGGGGTTGGCCTGCTTGTCCCACCACTTCCACGCCGCGAAGGCCCCGCCGGCCAGCAGGGTCAGTGCGGCCAGCCCCCTGAGGGCACGGGCACAGCGGCAGCGGCGCGCGTTCCTGCGGGCCAGTTTGTGGATGTCCTCGGCCGAGACCTGCCCGCGCAGTGCGGCCAGTGCGGCGGCGCCCCGGGCGGCCGCCTCGTCGTACACCGGGCCGGCCGCGGCCACGGCCTGCTCGATCCTCGGGCGTGAGTACTCGGCGGCCTGCCGGGCGGCCTTGCGGGTGCGGACGGCGGCCTCCTGCGCGGCCAGGTCCACCTTCGGCGGCACATGCGCACGGGCCTGCTCCAGACGCGGGGCGAGCCGGGCGTCGTACTGCACGCGGGCCTGTTCGGCGGCCTGCGACATCACCGGCGCCAGCCGTACGCGTGCCTCCTGGGCATAGAGCGCGGCACGCTCCTTGGCCGTGTCGGCGTAGGGCGCCACCACGTCCGCGGCGTGCAGCACGCTGTCCTTCGCCGAGCCGGTCGCGGCGCGCACGCTGTCGATGCGGGTCACGGGATCCTCCTCCATCGGTGGCGTACGGTATTTCGACTTTCCACCCTTTTACGGATCATGCCTGCCAACGGCCCGCCCGGCATGTGAGGGCGTGCATATGGGTGCCCACCGCATGACCGTGCGAGGATCTGGGGGTCACACGAAGACAACGGAAGGTAGATCGTGGCTGAGCAGCTGTACGCCACCCTGAAGACCAATCGCGGCGACATCGAGGTCCAGCTTTTCCCGAACCACGCCCCCGCGACGGTCCGCAACTTCGTCGAGCTGGCCAAGGGTGAGCGCGAGTGGAAGCACCCCAAGACCGGTGAGAAGAGCACCAAGCCGCTCTACGACGGCACGATCTTCCACCGTGTCATCAGCGGATTCATGATCCAGGGAGGCGACCCGCTGGGCAGCGGCATAGGCGGTCCCGGCTACCAGTTCGCGGACGAGTTCCACCCGGACCTGTCCTTCGACCGCCCGTTCCTGCTGGCCATGGCCAACGCCGGCCCGGGCACCAACGGCTCGCAGTTCTTCATCACCGTCTCCCCGACGGCATGGCTGACTCGCAAGCACACCATCTTCGGCGAGGTCACGGACAAGGCCAGCCAGGCCGTCGTCCAGGCCATCGCCGACGTCAAGACCGGCCGCAACGACCGTCCGGCCGACGACGTCGTCATCGAGTCCGTCGTCATCGAGACGCGCGAAGCCTGATCAAGGCTGTCCCCTCCGGGGGAACCAATCGCCCCGCTCGTCCGTACCAAGGGTGAGCGGGGCGGGGCATTGCCGGGCGCAGGCCTACGACGAGCAAGGGGAACCGATGGACCAGGCCGAAGGCAGTACGCAGGGCGCCGCCCACAGCGTGCCCGGGTGCTACCGCCACCCGGACCGCGAGACCGGCGTGCGCTGCACCCGCTGCGACCGCCCCATCTGCCCCGAGTGCATGATCAGCGCCTCCGTCGGCTTCCAGTGCCCCGAATGCGTCCGTGGCGGCTCCGGCACCGGGCACGCCCCGGAAGCATCCGCCCCGCGCACGATCGCGGGCGGCACGATGACGGCCGACCCCCGGCTGCTCACCAAGCTGCTGATCGGCATCAACGTCGCCGTCTTCCTGGCACAGCAGGCCATCGGCGACACGGTCACCGAGCACTTCGAGCTGATCGGCCGGGCCCAGTACTCCCTGTTCGGCCCCGTCGAAGGCGTCGCCGAGGGGCAGTACTACCGCCTGCTCACCGCGATGTTCCTGCACTCGCCGACGAACTTCACCCACATCCTGTTCAACATGCTCAGCCTGTGGTGGATCGGCGGCCCCCTCGAAGCGGCCCTGGGCCGGGCCCGCTACATCTCCCTGTACCTGGTCTCGGGCCTGGCCGGCAGCGCGCTCACCTATCTGCTCGCCGCGCCCAACGAGCCCTCGCTGGGCGCCTCCGGAGCGATCTTCGGTCTCTTCGGCGCGACCGGCGTGCTGATGCGCCGCCTCAACTACGACCTGCGCCCGCTCGGCGCCCTGCTGGTGATCAACCTGATCATCACCTTCACCCCGGGCTTCAACATCGCCTGGCAGGCCCACATCGGCGGTCTGGTCGCCGGTGTCGCCGTCGGCTACGCCATGGTCCACGCCCCGCGCGAGAAGCGGACGCTGATCCAGTACGGCGCCTGTGCCGTCGTCCTCGTCGCCGTGGTGGTGCTCACCCTGATCAGGACCGCCCAGCTCACCTGAGCCCGGCCCGCTGGCGAACCTGATACCGAACCGTTGTCCACAGCGTGTGCCGGATCTTGTGCACCACGTGCGGGCACAGCTGTGCCCCCTGTCGCTCGGATGTGTTTCCGCAGGTCGGACAGGGGGCGAACTGATGTATGGGAGCTGCCGGGGCAGTCATACCGGCGTCAACGCCCGATGGGTTATCCACAGATCGTCGTTCTTTTCCCCATGTGGAAAACGCCTGTGGATAACTCAGTGGACAGCTTTGGGGAGAGCTACGGGAAAGCTACTTCCACTGCGTGGAGACACCGAAGCCGGCGGCGATGAAGCCGAAGCCGACCACGATGTTCCAGTTGTCCAGGGCGTTGATGGGCAGCGAGCCGTCGGTCACGTAGAAGACGACGATCCAGGCCAGGCCGATCACGAACATGGCCAGCATGACCGGGGCGACCCAGCCTCGGCTGCCCAGCTTGATCGCCTGTGCCTGCTTCGCCGGCGGCGGCGTGAAATCGGCCTTCTTGCGGATACGTGACTTCGGCACGAGGGTCTCTCCTGTCGATGCGCTGCGTGGCCGCGCAGGTAACTGGGTCGGGCGCGTCCGTTAGCGTAGTGCTTCCGTGGCGCCGAAAGAGATAAGGGTACGTTGAGCAATTCTGCCGACTCCCCCGGGACGGGATCAACGGGTGCCCGCACGGGACGCCGACCGCGTCCGGTGCGCGTCCTCACGGCCGCCGTCTTCGCTCTCGCGGGGCTCATCTTCTTCACCAGCTTCGACACGGCCAAGGGCACCGACATCCGCCAGGACGGTTCCCTGCTGAAGCTGTCCGACCTGATCCAGCAGCGCAGCCGCAAGAACAAGGGCCTGGACGAGTCCAACGCGGCCCTGCGCGAGAGCGTCGAGTCCCTCGCCAAGAGCGACGCCGGCACCAGCAAGGCCCAGGACCGCAGGCTCAGCGGCCTGGAGTCGAGCGCCGGCACCCAGCCGCTCACCGGCCACGGCCTTTCCGTCACCCTCAACGACGCCCCGCCCAACGCCACCGCCAAGCTCCCCGGCTACCCCGCGCCCCAGCCCGACTACCTGGTCATCCACCAGCAGGACCTCCAGGCCGTGGTGAACGCCCTGTGGCAGGGCGGTGCGACCGGTGTCAAGGTCATGGACCAGCGGCTGATCTCCACCAGTGCCGTGCGCTGCGTCGGCAACACCCTGATCCTCCAGGGCCGCGTGTACTCACCGCCGTACAAGATCACGGCCGTCGGGGACCCGGGGAAGCTCCAGCAGGCGCTCGCCGCGAGCAAGGCGATCCAGACCTACATGGTGTACGTCAACGTCTACGGGCTCGGCTGGAAAGTCACCGACGACGGGACGGTGACTCTTCCCGGCTACTCGGGCACAGTGGATCTGCACTACGCGAAGCCCGTGCAGTAGCCATCCGTCAGCCGTCCGTGAACGGAGGCGCCGGTGCGTGTGATCGTCCGGACCTTCAGCGAACTGTGCATCACCATCGGCGCCCTGATCGTGCTCTTCGTCGCCTACATCCTGTTCTGGACGGGTGTGCGGGCCGACGGCGCCATGAGCGACCAGATCGACCAGCTGCACCGGCAGTGGTCGAAGGGAAGCGTGCAGCCGGCCGCGCACGCATCGGGTGACGGCACGACGGCCACGACGAGGGTGACCGTGCCGGACCCGGCGCCGTACCACTACGGCGAGCCGTTCGCGATCATGTACATCCCGCGGTTCGGTTTCACGTGGAACAAGCCCGTGGCGGAGGGCACCGGCCGGGACGTGCTGGCCAAGGGGCTCGCCCACTACCAGGGCACTGCTCGGCTCGGCCAGGAGGGCAACTTCGCGGTGGCCGGTCACCGGCGTACCTACGGCGACCCGTTCCTGGACTTTCCGGAGCTGCGGCCGGGGGATGCGGTGGTGCTCACGGACGGGACGACCTGGTTCACGTATCGGATCGACAAAGGGCCCTACAAAACCGTGCCGACGGACGTTGAGGTGATCGACCCTGTGCCACGTACGTCGGGTTACACGCGTCCGGGCCGGTATCTGACGCTGACCACGTGCGATCCGGAATGGGGGCACAGTCACCGGCTGATCGTCTGGGCGCACCTGGATTCCACCCAGTCCGTGGAGGCGGGCGAACCGGCGGCCCTGCGCCGTTAGTCGCCGTTAGTCTGGTGGCGTACGGCGTGAGTCAGGTGCCGTGGGGATACGGAAGGAACGGCATGTACGGCTGGATCTGGCGGCATCTGCCGGGGAACGCGTGGGCGAAGGCGTTCATCTCGCTCGTATTGATCCTGGCCGTGGTCTACGTCCTGTTCCAGTACGTCTTCCCGTGGGCCGAACCGCTGCTGCCCTTCAACGATGTGACGGTGAACAACCAGTGAGCGCGCGGATTCTCGTCGTCGACAACTACGACAGCTTCGTCTTCAACCTCGTCCAGTACCTGTACCAGCTGGGCGCCGAGTGCGAGGTGCTGCGCAACGACGAGGTGTCGACCTCGCACGCCCAGGACGGTTTCGACGGTGTGCTGCTCTCGCCCGGCCCGGGCGCGCCGGAGCAGGCCGGGGTGTGCGTCGAGATGGTCCGCCACTGCGCGGCCACCGGCGTCCCCGTCTTCGGCGTCTGCCTCGGCATGCAGTCGATGCAGGTGGCCTACGGAGGTGTCGTGGACCGGGCGCCCGAGCTGCTGCACGGCAAGACCTCACCGGTCGAGCACGAGGGCAAGGGTGTCTTCGCGGGTCTGCCCTCCCCCTTCACGGCGACCCGGTACCACTCGCTGGCCGCCGAGCCGGACACGGTCCCGGCCGAGCTGGAGGTGACCGCCCGCACCCACGACGGCATCATCATGGGCCTGCGCCATCGCGAACTGCCGGTCGAGGGCGTGCAGTTCCACCCCGAGTCGGTGCTCACCGAGCACGGGCACCGGATGCTGGCCAACTGGCTGGTGGAGTGCGGCGACCAGGGTGCCGTGGCGAGGTCGGCGGGGCTCGCCCCGGTGGTGGGCAGGGCCACGGCGTGACCGCCCTGCGCCCGGAGCGCGAGACCGATGCCTCGTACGGGGATCAGTCGTACGAGGCTTCCGGTGCGCTCGGGTCGTG
This sequence comes from Streptomyces sp. MUSC 14, assembly GCF_001866675.1. Lineage (NCBI taxonomy): Bacteria > Bacillati > Actinomycetota > Actinomycetes > Kitasatosporales > Streptomycetaceae > Streptomyces > Streptomyces sp. MUSC 14. Next base: position 21,962 of record NZ_MLYN01000042.1, on the reverse strand, counting down.
GGATGCGCGGGGGGCGCGGGAGCCGTACGGGGAGTCGTACCGCGACCCCCTCGACGACGAGACGATGGCGCTGCGGGTCCCTGATCCGGCCCTCGGTCCGCTGTCGGGTCCGCAGGGAGAGTCTGTACGCGGCTCTGCGGCCACTTCAGCCGCTGCCGTGTCCGCAGCCGCGACCGGCGGGCGTGCGGCCCGCAGAAAGGCCGCCAAGCGCCGTGGCGGGGGGCGTGGCGGCGGTCGGCACGGCGGCGGCCGGGAGAGTGCCTCCGCGACGGCGGCGTCGGAGGAGCCGGAGCGGCCGCTGTCCCGGGTGGAGGCGCGGCGGCAGGCGCGGCTGCGCAAGCCGTCCCCGGGCGTGCTCGCGAGCCGGGCGATCGGCGAGGTGTTCATCACCACCGGCGTGCTGATGCTGCTGTTCGTCACCTACCAGCTGTGGTGGACCAACGTCCGCGCGCACGCGCAGGCCGGCAGCGAGGCGCACCAGCTCCAGGACGACTGGGCGAGCGGCAAGCGCAACCCGGGCGTGTTCGCGCCGGGCCAGGGCTTCGCCATCCTGCACATTCCCAAGCTGGACGTGGTGGCGCCGATCGCGGAGGGCGTCAGCAACGCGAAGGTGCTCGACAAGGGCATGGTCGGGCACTACGGCGAGGCGCCGCTGAAGACGGCGATGCCGGACGCCAAGACCGGTAACTTCGGGCTCGCGGCGCACCGCAACACCCATGGTGAACCGTTCCGGTACATCAACAGGCTCGTGGCCGGCGACGCGGTCGTGGTCGAGACGCAGGACACGTACTACGTGTACAAGGTGACGTCGACGCTTCCGGTGACCTCGCCGTCCAACACCAGCGTGCTGGACCCGGTCCCGAGGGGCTCCGGGTTCACACAGCCCGGCCGCTACATCACGCTCACCACCTGCACGCCGGAGTTCACCAGCAAGTACCGGCTGATCGTCTGGGGCAAGATGGTCCAGGAACGCCCGCGCAGCGAGGGCAAGCCGGACGCGCTCATCGAGTAGGGGCAGAGGAAGAGAACTGTGTCAGCGACCGCCGACGAGACCGAAGAGCACACGGACGCGTCCGAGCCGGAGCCCGCCGCGCGCCGCCGGCGTCCCGGACGGATCGCGACGGCGGTCAGCGTCTTCGGTGAACTCCTCATCACGGCAGGGCTGTTGCTCGCCCTGTTCGTCGTCTACTCCCTGTGGTGGACGAACGTGATAGCAGACCGCAAAGCAGACAAACAGGCAGACAAGGTCCGTCAGCACTGGGCGCAGTCCCAGGGGTCGAAGGACTCCGGCCCCGGCGCGCTGGACACCCAGGACGGCATCGGCTTCCTGCACGTGCCCGCGATGAAGAACGGCGAGGTGCTGGTCGAGAAGGGCACGGGCACCGACGTCCTCAACGACGGCGTGGCCGGCTACTACACCGATCCGATCAAGGCCGCGCTGCCCATGACCGGCAAGGACGGCAACCTCACCCTCGCCGCGCACCGCGACGGCCACGGCGCGAAGTTCCACAACATCGACAAGCTGAAGAAGGGCGACCCGATCGTCTTCGAGACCCGGGACGACTGGTACGTCTACAAGGTCTACTCGATCCTCCCCGAGACCTCGAAGTACAACGTCAAGGTCATCTCCCAGATCCCGAAGGAGTCCGGCAGGACCAAGCCGGGCCACTACATCACCCTGACGACCTGCACCCCCGTCTACACCTCGGAGTACCGGTACGTGGTGTGGGGCGAACTGGTCCGGGTGCAGAAGGTCGACAGCGAGCGGACGCCGCCGAAGGAACTGCGGGGCTGACAGAGGTTCTTTGAGTACCTCTGTCGTCTATGTGGCGTGACCGTTCCGCCGGACGCCGGTGCGGAGTGCGACGAGTTTCCTTTGGTGCTCGCCTGAGGTCTGGATCAGTGCGTTGAACATCGGGACGACGGTCTTGCCGAGGATGTGGGTGATGCGCTGGTCGAGGGGGCGCGACGCGAGTGGATGGTGAGGCTTCGGGGTGCTTGTGGATGACTGCCGAGCGAGAGTGACATGTTGTCACTCTCGAACTTCCGCAGGTCAGCGCCTCGCAGTACAACCAGTCCGTTGACTTGGAGCTCTTCGCGGTGTCGCTCGGCGAGCTGACGGATGACCTCGACGGTGACCCCGGAGTGCGTCGCCACCATCGCCGTCGTCACATGCATCCCGTCGGGCAGCAGTGACAGCGCGCTGCTGCGTAGTGTCTTCGATCGCGTACGCCTCGGACCAATGGGGTAAATGATCACATAAGCCTGTGGCTGACGGCGTTTGACTCTCGTTCCGGCGGAGCGAGTGCATTCGACGTCGGTGCGTCCCACGAGTGAGCCCTGGCGTCCTCACGGGATGCCAGGGCTCACTCGGTAAGGGACGTCGTCAGCCGTTGTTGCCGCCGAAGATGCCGCCGTTGCCGTTGCCGCCGCCACCGACGTCGATGGTGGTCAGCACGATCTGGGTGCTCGCCGGATCGGCCTGGGTGCCCTGGGGCGGGGACTGGCCGAGGACCCGTGCCTTGCCGTCGTTGGCTCCGTTGACCTGGATGTTCGTGAAGCCGGCCTGCTGCAGGGTCTGCTGGGCCTGCTGCAGGGTCTGACCGACGACGTTCGGCACCTGGCCCTGCGTCTGGCCGCCGCCCTGGAACTTGCCGACGTTGATCACCACGCCGGTGTTCTTGGCGACCTGCGTGCCCGCCGCCGGGTTGGTCGACTGGGCCTTGCCGTCCTGGGTCTGGTCGGTGGTCGGGGTGTCGTTGCAGCTCGGCGTCAGGCCCAGCTGGGTCAGCTCGGACTTCGCGTCGTCACAGGACTTGCCGACCAGGTCGCCCGGGATGGTCACCTTCTCCTCCGGCTTGGCGACGGTGAGGGTGATCGTGGAGCCCTTCTGCTGCTCGGTGCCACCCTGGGGGTCCTGTTCGGTGACGATACCCGCGGGCTGGGTGGACACCACGTCCTTCCGTTCGACGTGGAAGCCCTTGTCCGTGAGCTGGGACTGGGCCTGGTCGAACTGGATGCCACGGACGTCCGGAACCTGGACCTTCGGCGCCCCCGTCGACACCACCAGCGTGATCGTGTCGCCCTTCTTCACCTGGGAGCCCGCCGTCGGGTCCTGGGAGCAGACCGAGTTCTTCGGCTGGTTCTCGCAGGGTTTGCGGGTGGGCGTGCCCAGTTTCAGGTCGGAGTTGATCGCCATCTTCTGGGCGTCGGCGTAGGTGGAGCCGACGAAGTTCGGGGCGTCGAAGGTGTCCGCGGACTTCCCGCTGAACGCCCATTTGCCGATCAGGATCGCGCCGATCAGGACGAGTACGCCCGCGACCACCAGGAGGACCGTGGAGGTGTGGGACTTCTTCGGCTGCTGGCGCCGCCGGCCCGGGGAGTCGTCGTAGCCGTAGCCGTCGTCCGGGTTCATCGGCGGGAGCATGGTCGTCGCCCCCGCGGCCCCGCCGGCGTCCGGGCGCAGGGCCGTCGTCGGCTGGTCGTCGGGGTAGCCGCCGTAGCCCACCGCGCCCAGCGCGGCCGTCGCCGCGACCGGCTGGCCGTCCAGGCACGCCTCGATGTCGACGCGCATCTCGTCGGCCGACTGATACCGGTAGTCCGGGTCCTTGACCAGTGCCTTCAGGACGATCGCGTCCATCTCGGGCGTGATCTCGGGGTCGAAGACCGACGGCGACTGCGGCTCCTCGCGCACGTGCTGGTAGGCCACGGCCACCGGGGAGTCGCCGACGAACGGCGGCCGTACCGTCAGCAGCTCGTAGAGGAGACAGCCGGTCGAATAGAGGTCCGAGCGGGCGTCGACCTGCTCGCCCTTCGCCTGCTCCGGCGAGAGGTACTGGGCCGTGCCGATGACCGCCGCCGTCTGCGTCATCGTCATACCGGAGTCGCCCATGGCGCGGGCGATGCCGAAGTCCATCACCTTGACCTGGCCGTTGCGCGTCAGCATGACGTTCGCCGGCTTGATGTCACGGTGCACGATGCCGTTGCGGTGGGCGTACTCCAGGCCCTGGAGGATGCCGACGGTCATCTCCATCGCGCGCTCCGGCAGGAGCTTGCGGCCGGAGTGAAGCAGCTCACGGAGCGTGGAGCCGTCGACGTACTCCATCACGATGTACGGGATCGAGACCCCGTCGATGTAGTCCTCGCCCGTGTCGTAGACCGCGACGATCGCGGGATGGTTGAGCGAGGCGGCCGACTGGGCCTCCCGGCGGAACCGAGCCTGGAAGGAAGGGTCGCGTGCCAGGTCGGCGCGCAACGTCTTCACTGCCACGGTGCGGCCGAGACGGGTGTCATGCGCGAGGTAGACCTCCGCCATGCCACCACGACCGAGCACCTGGCCCAGTTCGTACCGGCCGCCGAGGCGACGCGGCTCTTCCATAGCTACCTACCAGCCCTCTCCGTCGGTCCTGGCCGCGCACGTCCTGTGCGCCGCCGGAGGCTGCCGTCCGGGCCTACCGTACCCGGCTCGCTTTGTGTGACCTGGCCAAGCCCGGAACCCGATACAGGACCGGTATCGCAACGTGCAACGTTGTGAAGAAGACGTGATGGGTGTCACTTCTTCGACTGGATGACCGCCTGCATGACGCTCTTGGCGATCGGCGCGGCCAGACCGCCACCGGAGATGTCGTCGCGGTTGGCGCTGTTGTCCTCGATCACCACGGCCACCGCCACCGGCGAGCTGCCGTCGGGCAGCTTCGCGAAGGAGATGAACCACGCGTACGGGTTGGCGCTGTTCGCCACACCGTGTTGCGCGGTACCGGTCTTGCCGCCGACCGTGATGCCGTTGATCTTCGCGTTCGTGCCGGTGCCCTGCTCGACCACCGTCTTCATCATGTCCTGCAGGATCTGCGCGTTCTTCGAGGACAGCGGCTGGCTCAGCTCCTGGGGCTGGGACTGCGTGACCGTGTCCAGGTTGGACGACTGGAGCTTGTCCACCATGTACGGCTTCATCAGCTTGCCGTCGTTGGCGACCGCCGAGGCGACCATCGCCATCTGCAGCGGGGTCGCGGCGGTGTTGAACTGGCCGATGGAGGACAGCGCCGTCTGCGAGGCGTTCATCTTGTCCGAGAACACCGAGGGGTAGGCGCGGACCGGGGTGTCGACCGGGGAGTCGAAGCCGAACTTCTTCGCCTCCGCCAGCATCTTGGCGTTGCCGAGGTCCGCACCGACCTTGCCGAAGACCGAGTTGCACGAGTACTGGAGAGCGGCCCGCAACGTGGCGTTCTTGCAGGGGATGTTGCCCTCGTTCTTCAGCTCGGTCGTCGTGCCCGGCATGACCCACGGAAGCGGCGAGTTCGTCGGGGTGTCGGCCGAGGTGTACAGCCCGTTCTCCAGCGCGGCCGCCGCCGTGACCACCTTGAAGGTGGAGCCCGGCGGGTACGTCTCGCGCAGCGCCCGGTTCAGCATCGGGTCGGCCGGGTCGTTGTCCTTCTGGAGCTTGGTCCAGTTCTTGGAGTCCGTGCCCGTGGAGTTGCCCGCGAAGGACGACGGGTCGTACGACGGGTAGGAGGCCAGCGCCAGGATCTTGCCGGTGGACGGCTCCAGCGCGACGACCGCGCCCTTGCCGCCCTGCGCCTTCAGACCGTTGAACGCCGCCGTCTGCGCGGCCTGGTTCAGCGTGGTGACGACGTTGCCGCCCTGCTTCTGCTTGCCCGTGATCATGTCCAGGGTGTTGCGGAAGAAGAGCCGGTCGTCGGTGCCGCTGAGGATGCCGTCCTCCAGGCTCTCCAGCTGGGTGCTGCCGAAGGCCTGCGAGGAGTAGCCGGTGACCGGGGCCCACATGGGCCCGTTCTTGTACGTCCGCTTGTACTTGAAGTCGCCGTGCTGGGACGCGACGGAGCCCGTGATCGGGGAGCCGTCGACGACGATGTCGCCGCGCGGGGACGCGTACCGCTCGATGGCCACCCGGCGGTTGTTCTTGTTGGTCCGCAGCGAGTCGGCCTGGACGTACTGGAGCCAGTTGTCACGGACCAGCAGGGCCATCACGAGGAGGCCGCAGAAGATCGCGATCCGGCGCAGGGGCTTGTTCATGACGGGCGGACCACCTGGGTCATCTCGGCGTCGGGGTTGGCGGCGGGGGCGGGCGCCGGGCGGCGCGCGGTGTCGCTGATCCGGATCAGGATGCCGATCAGGGCCCAGTTCGCGATCACGGAGGAACCGCCGTAGGCGAGGAACGGCATCGTCATACCGGTCAGCGGGATGAGACCCATCACACCGCCGGCCACGACGAAGACCTGGAGCGCGAAGCCACCGGACAGGCCGGCGGCGAGCAGCTTGCCGAACGGGTCGCGGGCGGCCAGCGCGGTACGGATGCCCCGCTCGGCGATCAGGCCGTAGACCAGCAGGATCGCCATGATCCCCGCGAGCCCCAGCTCCTCGCCGAAGGTGGCGAAGATGAAGTCGGAGTTGGCGGCGAACCGGATCAGCTCCGAGTGGCCCTGGCCCCAGCCGGTGCCCAGGGTGCCGCCCGAGCCGAACGCCCACAGCGCCTGCTGGAGCTGGTCGGAGTGCACGCCGGTGACGCCCGGGGTGCGGCTGAGCACGTACTCGTGCATCGGGTTGAGCCAGGCCTGGACACGCACCTGGATGTGCGGCTCGAAGCTCGCCACACCGACGGCGCCGACCGCCGACATCAGCAGACCGAAGACGATCCAGCTGGTCCGCTCGGTGGCGACGTACAGCATGATCACGAACATGCCGAAGAACAGCAGTGACGTACCGAGGTCGGTCTCGAAGACCAGGATGAGGATCGAGATCGCCCACACGACGAGGATCGGGCCGAGGTCACGGCCGCGCGGCAGGTACATCCCCATGAAACGGCGGCTGGCGAGCGCCAGCGCGTCCCGCTTCACCATCAGGTAGCCGGCGAAGAACACCGCCAGCACGATCTTGGCGAACTCACCGGGCTGGATGGTGAAACTGCCGACCGAGATCCAGATCTTCGCGCCGTAGACGTCCGCGCCCAGGCCCGGCACCAGCGGGAGCAGCAGCAGGACCAGCGCGGTCGCCATGGAGATGTAGGTGTAGCGCTGGAGCGTGCGGTGATCCTTGAGGAAGACCAGCACCGCGACGAAGAGGGCGATGCCCATCGCCGTGTACAGCAGCTGGTTGGTGGCCTTGCCGCCCGCGACGTGGATCTGCTGGAGCAGCTTGGACTGGTCCAGCCGCCAGATGGCGACCAGGCCGAGCCCGTTGAGCAGGGTGGCCAGCGGCAGCAGCAGCGGGTCGGCGTACGGCGCGAACTTCCGCACGACGAGATGGGCGACACCGGCCAGCAGACCGAGGCCGAGGCCGTAGGCCAGCAGCCCGGCGGGCACCTTGCCGTCGATGGCCAGACCCACGTTGGCGTAGGCGAACACCGGGATGACCACGGCGAAGACCAGCAGGGCCAGCTCGGTGTTGCGGCGGCTCGGCGCGCCGATCGCGCCGATCGTGGACGTGTGATGTGTCGGCGGGTTAGTCGTACTGCTCATCGTGTGACAGGGCCTCTCGCGGCGGGGCTACTGCTTGCCGCACTGATCGACGACCTTCTGCTCATCCTCGGAGAGGCTCGGGCCGGGGTTGGGAGTGGCGGACGCGGTCGGCGGCTTCGAGGAGTTCTTCGAAGCGGACGCCGAATCGGATGGGTGCGGCGTAGGTGTCGCCTTGGACGCGAAGGAGGTACGGGTGGTTCCCGTGGTCCCCCCGGCCTCGCCCTGGCCCGTCTTCGCGTTCTTCTGCGACTCCGCGGCCGTACGCTCCGCCTGCTTGCGGCACGCGGAGGCCTGCACCGACAGCGCCTCGATCTTCGTCTCGGCCTGCTGGAGACCGCCCGCCGCGATCGTGTTCTTGACCTGCTTCTGCTGGTACGGCGGCAGGTACTTGAGTTCGATCTCGGGGTGGTCCTTCTCCACCTTCGACAGCGACACCCAGGCCAGATCCTGGCTGATGCCGCGGTAGAGCGCCACGTGCTCGTCCTTGGTGCCGACGTAGTACTGCGTCTGCGTCCAGCGGTAGCCGCCGTAGAGGCCGCCGCCGATCACGGCGAGCGCGAGCGCGCCGTACAGCGTTCCCTTCAGCCAGCCGCGCCTGCGCGGCTTGGTGAAGTCGCCCTCGGCGTAGTCGGCGAAGCCGCCCGTCGGGACGTACCCGTCGGTGTCGCCGGAGCCGGGCGGGCCGAACTCGCCGCCGCCGTGCCCCTGGCGGCCCAGGTGCGAGGCGCGGCCGGCCGGGGTCTGCATGATGCCGTTGTCGTGCAGGTGGTGCTGGTTCTCGGCGACCGCGCCGACCACCACCGGCTGGTCGGACAGCTGCCCGGCGAGGGTGTCGCCGGTGTCCAGGTCCAGCACGTCCGCGATGATGACCGTGATGTTGTCCGGGCCGCCGCCGCGCAGCGCGAGCTGGATCAGCTCCTGCACGGTCTCCTGCGGGCCCTGGTAGCTGGCGAGGGTCTCCTCCATCGTCTGGTGCGAGACGACACCGGAGAGCCCGTCGGAACAGATCAGATAGCGGTCGCCGGCCCGGACCTCGCGGATCGACAGGTCGGACTCGACGTGTTCGCCGCTGCCGAGGGCGCGCATCAGCAGCGAGCGCTGCGGATGCGTGGTCGCCTCCTCCTCGGTGATCCGGCCCTCGTCCACGAGCCGCTGCACCCAGGTGTGGTCCTGCGTGATCTGGGTCAGCACCCCGTCGCGCAGCAGATAGGCGCGGGAGTCGCCGACGTGCACCATGCCGAGCCGCTGCCCGGTCCACAGCAGCGCGGTCAGCGTCGTCCCCATGCCCTCCAGCTGGGGGTCCTCCTCGACCATGGCGCGCAGCTGGTCGTTGGCGCGCTGCACGGCGACGCCGAGCGAGGTGAGGATGTCGGAGCCGGGCACGTCGTCGTCGAGCGAGACCAGGGTGGAGATGACCTCCGAGGAAGCGACCTCACCGGCCGCCTGACCGCCCATGCCGTCGGCGATCGCGAGCAGCCGCGGCCCGGCGTAACCGGAGTCCTCGTTGCCCTCCCGGATCATGCCCTTGTGCGATCCGGCGGCAAAGCGCAGGGACAGACTCATGCCCACCTCGCCCGTCGGTTCCGGGTACAGCCGGTCGTGTCGAGCCACACTGCCCACCCTCCGGTCGGGAGCGCGCCGGCGGCCGGGTGGCGGCCTGCCGCTGTGTGCTCGCTCCGCTCGCGCTCACTCATGACGTAGCACTACTTCCGCAGCTCGATGACGGTCTTGCCGATGCGGATCGGCGCGCCCAGCGGGATCGGTGTGGGGGTCGTCAGCCGGGACCGGTCCAGATACGTGCCGTTGGTGGAGCCGAGGTCCTCGACGATCCACTGGCCGTCGCGGTCCGGGTAGATCCTGGCATGACGGCTGGAGGCGTAGTCGTCGTCCAGCACGATCGTGGAGTCGTGCGCCCGGCCCAGAGTGATCGTCTGGCCCTGCAGCGCGACCGTGGTGCCGGTCAGTGTGCCTTCCGTCACGACCAGCTTGGTGGGGGCGCCCCGCCCGCGCCGGCCGCTGCTCTGCTGCGCGCGCTGCTGGCCGCGCTGCGGCGGGGGCGTGGCGGCCTGCTGCCGGGGCGCCTGCTGCTGGCGCCCGGCCTCCCTACGCGATCCGCGCTGGGTGACGCGCGTACCGAACAGGTCGCTGCGGATGACCTGCACGGCCACGATCACGAACAGCCACAGTACGGCCAGGAAACCCAGCCGCATGACCGTGAGGGTCAGCTCTGACATTGCCCCCGCTTCACCCTTCGGCTTGCCTATAGATAACGGTGGTGCTGCCCACGACGATCCGCGAGCCGTCGCGGAGCGTAGCGCGGGTGGTGTGCTGTCCGTCCACCACGATGCCGTTGGTGGAGCCGAGATCCTGGATCGTGGAGGGCGTTCCGGTCCGGATCTCGCAGTGCCGGCGGGAGACGCCGGGATCGTCGATCCGCACGTCGGCGTCGGTGCTGCGACCCAGCACCAGCGTCGCGCGGGAGATCTGGTGGCGGGTGCCGTTGATCTCGATCCAGTAGCGGGTGCGCCCGCCGCTCGCGGGAGCGGCCGCCGGCGGCTGACCGGCGGGCTGCGGGTAGCCGTAGCCGCCGGGGCGGGCACCGCCGGGCGGCGGCGCCGACGGCATCGGGGGCGCGCCGGCCGGCGTGGCCGGGGGCCCGCCGTGACCACCGGCGCCCGGTGCCGCCTGCGGGGTCTGCGGGGCCGCCTGGCTGCTGGAGGAGGCGAGGGTGCGGCTGCGCACCCGGTACAGACCGGTGTCCAGGTCCTCGGCCTTCTCCAGGTTGACCTTGATCGGTCCCATGAAGGTGTAGCGCTGCTGCTTGGCGTAGTCGCGCACCATCCCGGCCAGCTCGTCCCCGAGCTGCCCGGAGTAGGGGCTGAGCCGCTCGTAGTCCGGCGCGCTCAGCTCCACGATGAAGTCGTTCGGTACGACGGTCCGGTCGCGGTTCCAGATCGTGGCGTTGTTGTCGCACTCACGCTGGAGCGCGCCCGCGATCTCCACGGGCTGGACCTCGGACTTGAAGACCTTGGCGAAGGTGCCGTTCACCAGGCCTTCGAGACGCTGCTCGAACTTCTTCAGGACTCCCATGGGGCACCTCCTCCGTCCCTGCCGTTTCCTAGCCGTGCTCTGTACTACTGCGCTCTGCTCACTGATCGTATCTACGCGCCCGGCGATCAGCCGGTTCCTGCCATGGATCGTAGAGGCGCGTGCAGACCAGTGTCCCGCACCCGGCTGTGGACCCGGTCCGCCTCCTGGGCAGACGGCGGGTACCGGTACGAGGTTGATACGTGAACCGGGTCTCGCTGATACGTGCGACGTCGCGCGGGGCGCAAGGGGCTCGCACGGCATGCGGACGGGACGCCGGCACGGGCAGGAACCGGTGGTCAGGGGCATGGGCCGGACCCTCAGGAAGGGATGTGAACCCACCCCGTACGACGTGCTAATGTTCTGCATGTCGGAAGGGGCCAGCCCGCAGGGGAAGGAACCGGAAGACACACCCAATGCGCGGGTGGCGGAATAGGCAGACGCGCTGGATTCAGGTTCCAGTGCCCGCAAGGGCGTGGGGGTTCAACTCCCCCCTCGCGCACAGACGGAATGGGCGGCATCGCAACGGCGATGCCGCCCATTTCTCTTTCTTCACATTGTTCGTGCTGTGACGCTTGTCTCCGGGCGTACTTGAGCGGACCGTCGAGGGCTGGTCGGTCTTCGGCGGTCCGCGTTGCGTTGCGGATCTCCGACGGGGCTCTGCTCGGTGTGTGCGTTGTGTGAGGAAGGTCTCAGGGAATCATGATGGTGCGCTGTGTGCAGCGGGGTGGGTCGGCCGGATCGGGCTCGGGGTCGACGAGGGGGACGTGGAGGCCGCGGTGGAGGGTGCGGGGCTTCAGGGGCACTGGGCGCGGGCTGAGTCCGCGGGGCGCACGGGCAGTACCAGTTTTGCCCCCGATCAACTGGGCGTCGGCGAAGCCTGCCTGGACGCCGAGCGGGTCCGAGGCGTTGTCGTAGACCGGTTCGTAGCCCATGGCGTGGAGGGGGAGCTGGAAGTTCTCCGGCTTCCGGCCGTTGTCGGCGCGGGCGCCGGCCAGGTAGCCGCGGGGGAAAAAGCGGTCATCGATGTACTGGAGGGCTTCGACGCCTGCCTGGCCGGGGCGGTGGCCGGATGTGTCGATGGGGCCTTCTGATCCTGTCCGTCTTCTTCTGCTCTCTGGCTTTCCGCTTGCTCCTGGCTGCCTCGGCGGGGCCGAAGTCGTCCAGCCGGCATCGGGGCTGACCGAGCCTTTCCAACGGTCTTCCAACAGCGGGAAGGCTTCGCGCGGGGACATGGCCAGGATCATGTGGGACAGGCGCAGCAGACCGTGTCGAAGGCCTAGTGGCCGGCGTTGTCGCGGATCCGGTAACGGATGCCGGCGGTGGGCGTGTCGTCCGGATTCCCCAGCAGGTTGCGGGCCCGCTGGATGGCCCATGCGGCGGTGACAACGCGGATGACGTCGGCGATGTGCTCGGCGACCACGACCCGGCGGCGCCGCGACGAGTGGGTCAGGGCCGGGGCAGGCGCTGCCCTGGCCCGGACGGTACTCGCCGCCCACGACCGGATGGCCGGACTGGATCTGGAGGAGCTGTCCGCGGACGGCTGCACCACCAAGTCCCCTTCCGGCGGCGAGTTCCGGAAGTTCCCCGGTGGACCGGGGCAAGCACGGGCTGGACGCTCGGCCGACAGGGCTTGAGAGAGTCCGTATCGGCTCCCCTGCCGTGTGTCTCACTGATCACAGAGCTGTTCACGGAGGCTCACGCGGCCGGCCGGCACGCCGATGCGCGATGCTGTCCGGGGTCGGCGAGATCGTTCTAGGCTGGCCTCTCCTGCCTGGTGGGCCGGGGGAGGCGAAGGGGGCTTGATGGAAGCGGAGTTGGCGGCGCTCGCGGCGTCGGGGGCGACGACTCTGGTCGGGCTGATGGTCTCCGAGTCCTGGACACAGGCCAAGGAGAGGCTGGTGGGATTCTTCGCCCGGCGTCGCTCGCAGGGGGATGCCGAAGGCGAACTGCGGGCCGCCGGCGAGGCACTGGTCGCGGCCCGGGCGGCGGGCGACGCCGCTGCCGAGGAGGAGATCGAGACCGGCTGGCGGCAACGGCTGCTGGAGATCCTTCGGACGGATCCGGTCGCGGCAGCGGAACTGCGCGGCCTTCTGTCCGACCTCGCGTCCACCGCTTCGTACACGGTGATCAGCGGGGGCGTACACCACGGTCCGGCTTTCCAGGGCGCACACATCCACGGCGGAATCACTTTCACCGTTCCGCAGCCGCCCCCGTTCGACCCGGCCGCGCGGCCGGACCAGGTTCCGGCGCTGACCGTTCCGTTCAGCAACCGGGTACGGGAACTCGCTGTGCTGAACGAGGTGTGCGGCGCGGTCGCCCGGCGCCGGGCCGGCGTCGGTGTCGGGGTGCTGGGCGGACTTCCGGGGGTCGGCAAGAGCGCCATGGCCCGTAAGTGGGCCGACATGTCAAGGGAGTTGTTCCCGGACGGGCAGCTGTACGTCGACTTCGCGGGCCTGCGTGCTCCGTCGGCGGCCGGCGGGGAGACCGGGGCCGCCGATGTCTCCGAGGCCCTGGCGATGGTGTTGCGGTCGCTGAAGGTGAGCGACGACAGCATTCCGGCGTCGCTCGCCGAGCGGGCCAACCTCTACCGGTCCCATTCCGCCGGACGACGGATGCTGCTCGTCCTGGACGACGTGAGCCATCCCGCGCAGGTGCGGCCGCTGATCCCCAAGGGTCCGGGCAGCGTGGTCCTTGCCACGAGCCATGGCAGTCTCCGCGAACTGGTCCTGGACGGCGCCCGGTTGATCCCCTTGGCGCCACTGGACGCGGAGGGCGGGCTCGCCCTGCTGGCGGACCGCTGCGGCGAGGAGGCCGTGGCGGCCGGGAGAGACGCGGCCGGGCGCCTGGTGGAGCTGTGCGGCGGGTTGCCGGTGGCATTGCAGATCGTCGCCGCGCGCCTGCTCCTCGACGAGGCTGTGACCATGGCGTCGCTGGTGGAGGAACTGCAGGACGAGGCCGGAAGGCTGGCGGCGATGTCCCTGCCCGGAACGTTCCGCGACGCACTCTCCGGTGAGGAGTACTCCGTGGCAGCGCTGTTCGCATCGTCCTACCGTCCGTTGCCCCCCGCCGCGGCCCGGCTCTACCGCCTGCTCGGATGGCTGCCGACGGACGGTTTCGACGCGGGCGTCGCCGCGGTCGCCGCGGACATCGACACACCCGTTGCCAAGCGGCTGCTGGACGTGCTGGTGGCCGCCGGACTTGTCGAGTCCCGCCGCGACGGCCGCTTTCGCATGCACGACCTGGTGCGCCTGCACGCCCGCGAACGCGCCGCCCGGGAGGAAGCGCCGGGTGAGGAGAAGTCCGTGACGGAGAGGGTGGCCACCCACTATCTCGCCCTGACCGCGTTCGCCGACCGCGCGGTCCGGAAGGAGCGGCTGAGGATCGCCGACCTGTCCGCGCTGCTCGCGACGTCGGAGGACCCCTTCGCGGGCGATCGCGGTCCGAACCCCCTGGAGTGGCTGGACGCCGAGCGCTCCGCCATCCTGGCCGTCCTGCGGGCCGCCTCGCGGCACCGGTTGCATCGCCTGGTCTGGCCGCTGGCGGAGGCGTTCACGGTGCTGTTCCTGCACCGCCGCTACCTCCGGGCGTGGCAGGAGTCGCTGGAACTCGGCATCGAGGCGGCGGCAGCCGCTGCCGGTGCGGCTGAGACCGCGAGCGAGGTCGCCGAGGCCACCCGGGCCGAGGCGCGGCTGCGCAGCCTGCTGTCCCGCCCGCTGATGGACCTCGGCGAGGCCGACCGGGCGGGTGCGGAGCTGCGGACCGCCATCGCCCGTGCCGAGGTGACCGGCCACCTCGTCCTGCGCGCCTCCGTCCAGGAGTTCCACGGCCGGTACCTGGACCGGGTCGACCCCGCACAGGCCGTCGCCGCCTACCGGCGGTCGTACGAGCTGAATGCCGAGGCGGGAGAGACGCGCGGGGCGGCCATCGCCGCCTACTTCCTCGGCTGCGCGCAGGACGTGAACGGTGAGCACAGCCAAGCGCTGGCGACCCTGGGCAGGGCGCGCCACGACCTGCTCGACCGCGAGGAACCCGACCGGCGCATGGCGGCCCGCGCCCTGGCCGCCATCGGGATCGCCCACGACCGCCTGGGCCAGACCGAGGAGGCGGTGTCCGCATTGCGCGAGGCGGCCGGTGTCCTTGAGGAGCAGCGGGCGACGCACTACGCGGCGCAGGCGCTGGTGACGCTCGTCGGCATCGCCGAACGCACCGGGAGCCACCGGGACAGCGTGCGGGAGTGGCTGTCCCGGGCCGTCGAGATGTACGAGGCGAGTGGCAGTCCCCTGGCCGAGGACCTGCGTCGCCGACTGGAGCACCCCGGCCCGTGACGGTGGATCAGCCGGTCACCACGGGCTGCCCGACCGGAGAGCGGGCCGCAGCCGCAGCACGGCGTCCTCGGCCCGCAGATCTCCGGTCCGCACCGTGACGAAGGCGTCGTCCAGCGGCAGCCCCGCGCGCAGGCAGGCGTAGACGACGGCGGCCGACAGCCCGGGATCCGGTACCGGACCCGTGACGGCCACCTCCACGACCCGGCCGTCCCTGAGTCCGACCAGGCAGCCGCTCCCACGGACGGCCGACGCCGCCAGCAGGCATCCGGGCAGCCGGCCCAGGGTGTCGCGGATCCAGTGCAGCGCGCGGATCGTGGTCGGCGCGGGGCGGTGGTCCAGGACGACGGATGCGCTCTCCGCCAGCCGCGGGTCGCGCTCGGCGTCGGTGCAGGCGAGATGGGCGAAGGTCCGCGGCCCGTCCTCACCGCCGGGTGAGCGTACGGAAGCGGGGAAGCGGCGGACGACGACGGCGGGCTGAGCGTCGTCCATGACCACCTCGGTGGTCACCTGCCAGGACGTGACCGGCGCGGCCGGCGGTTCCGGAGACGGCGGTGCCGCGGCCGAGGGAGGAGGGGACGACGGCTCGGGGAGCCTCAGCAGCTGGTAGAGATCGGCACGGAGCCGTGCCAGGGCCTGCCCCGGTTCGGCGAAGGCCTGCCGCGCGACGGCCGCGTACCGCTGGGGACGGTGCTCGCGTACGGTGTCCCCGATCTGCCGGCGTATGTCGCCGCGAGCGTCGAGCCGGGGCGCGACGGCCCCGAGGGCATGGATCGCGGTTCCCGGCACCGCGTCGGCTCCGAACGCGGCCAGCAGTACCGGCGTACCGAGCGACGCCCCGTACAGCGTCACCGACCCGTGATCACCAATGACGACATCGGCCGCCACGAGCGCCGCCCGCCAGGCGTGGACGGGCGGCATCAGCAGCAGCCCCGCGTCCAGCGCGGCAGCCTGGAGAACACCGAGCTGCCACGTGCTGTGGGCCGCCCATACGTTGGGATGGACGATGGCGGCGACGCGGTACTCGTCGCAGGGAAGCTCGCCGAGGACCCGGGCGAACAGGTCCGGGTGGCTTCCCAGAAGGGACGTACGACCCCAGGTGGAACTGATCACGACCAGGACCTGACGGTCGGCGACGCCCAGCGCCTCGCGGTACTGCCTCCGGTGGTCCTGGCCGGCCAGGAGCTCGTCGAAGCAGGGATCGCCCACCAGCAGCGTGCGGCCGCTGACCTTCGGGTGGGAGGCGAGGAGTTGTTCCTCCTGATCCGGATGAGACACGGCCAGCCAGGCCCGCCCGGACTCCAGCAGCGACTCCGGTACGACGCCGGACAGCCGCTCGCGCGGGCTGCGCGAGTCGGGTACCAGCTTCTGGAAGCCCACGCCGTGCGGCAGTACCAGGACCGGGCAGTCGCCTTCCGGCACGTCGATGTTCTCGCTCGCGGTAAGGACGAGGTCGGGGACGACACTCCCCAGCTGTTCCCAGGGCATGACCCGACAGCCGACGTGATGCAGCAATTCGAGCACGCCGGAGTTGAAGGCCGAGGTCGGGTCGTGGGCGAAGACGACGGTCACACGACTGTCGCCGCGCAACAGGGCGGGCAGGGTTTCGAGTACGCGTACGGTCGAGGTGACCGTCCGCGCGGCGACGATCAGGGTGCGTTCGCCGTGGAACGTGTTCCAGCGGTGGGCATCGGGCCCGACCGGCGCGCGAAGAGGCCGGCTACCGAACAAGGCAACCGCCTATGAGGCAGCCATGTCTCCACCGGCTCGCGGCTCGCGGCTCGCGGCTCGCGGCTCGCGGCTCGCGGCTCGCGGCTCGCGGCTCGCGGCTGAACTATCACACTTCAAATTGAGCGGCAACCTTTCACGCCGGGCATGCCCCGAGACGCCTACACCGTACCGAACGGGCCGACCGACCCACCTTCGACCGGGCTCGGCGGCCTGCTCCTGCGCACGGTTCTCCCATGCCCGGACGGCCGCGTCGAGCTGTCCGGGGCCGAGGGCAGGGAGGGATGCAGCGGCAGGTCCTTCTCTCGCACGTCTCCCGCGAGGCGGCCGCAGGACACCTCGACCACATCGACGCGCGCGTGGAGATCGTGACAGGAACGGACCGGGCGCGGATCCGCCGGCTGAGCGCGGAAGCCGACGACTGCACCAACGCCGTACACCCGCAGGACCGGCTCTCGCGCTGCCCGCACCTCAAGCGCATCGCGAGGGAGTTCCGGGGGGAGGGAGGCCGCTTCGACCGCCGTCGCGTCGTCGTCTGCCGGCCGCACCCCGGGGCCGCGCCGTGGCCGACGTCACCCGTGCCCCAACCTGCACGGCCGACTCTGCCTGGCCGACGCTCATCCGCAAAGCCGGTGCTCAGGAAAGCCTGCACGCTCTGAGGCGCGCTCACCGTCGTGCGGCGCCTGCGCGGCTGCCCTCCTTTGCGTGTGTCGTGTGAGGAAGGTCTCTACCCGGAGGGCTCCCCGACGCGTGCTCCACGGCGCGGTTGTCCACAGGGAGTTATCCACAGGGTCTGACGCGTGACGGCCACCGGCTGTACGGTCTGCACGAGTTGATGTTCGTGCGAAGGGTCGTTCGGCGCCCGGTGCTCGCTGTTCGGCGCCGGGCCCCGATGCTCAGTGTTCGGGGGAGGCGGTCGCGTTGACCGGCGTGGAAGTGATGGCGGGCGCGGAGGCGAACGGGCTCGCGGGTGTGGGCGCGCAGACGGAGACGGACGGGTGCGCGGAGGCGCGAGGGAGCCGTCGGCTGCCCCGCGTGCGCGGCTTCGCCGCATGGCCACGGCAGGGCTCGCCCAAGGACGAGGGCAAGGCCCTGCGGACGAGCGTGCCGCGGGACGCACACCGCACCCTCGACCTGGACCCCGCCCGCCCCGACGCGGTCACCGCGGTCGTCGAGTCCAACGCCGGCCGCATCCCGGACCTGACCCCGCTCCGCGTCGGACGCATGGCCGCCACCCCGTTCGCCTTCCTGCGCGGCTCGGCCGGACTCATGGCCCACGACCTCGCCCGCACTCCGATGACCCGCATCGGCGCCCAGATATGCGGAGACGCGCACGCGGCCAACTTCGGCCTGTACGGCGACCCCCGCGGCGACCTCGTCATCGACCTCAACGACTTCGACGAAACCGTGCACGGCCCCTGGGAATGGGACCTGAAGCGGCTCGCCGCATCCCTCGTCCTCGCCGGACGCGAAGCCGGCGCCGGCGAGGACACCTGCCGCTCCGCGGCACGCGACACGGTCGGCGCCTACCGGCGCACCATGCGCCTCCTCGCCAAACTGCCGGTGCTGGACGCCTGGAACGCCATCGCCGACGAGGAGTTGGTCTCCCACACCGACGCCCACGATCTGCTCGGCACCCTCCAGCGGGTCTCGCACAAGGCCCGGGCCAACACCAGCGGCCGGTTCGCCGCCAAGTCGACCGAGGCGGCCGAGGACGGCGGACGCCGCTTCGTCGACGCCGCCCCGGTACTGCGCCGGATCCCCGACACCGAGGCCGCCGCCGTCGCCGCCTCCCTGGAGCCCTACGTCCACACCCTCAGCGAGGACCGGCACCCGCTGCTCGCCCGGCACGCCGTGCACGACGTGGCCTTCCGGGTCGTCGGCACCGGCAGCGTCGGTACCCGGTCCTACGTCGTCCTGCTCCTCGACCACCGCGAGCAGCCACTGGTGCTCCAGGTGAAGGAGGCCCGCCCGTCCGCCCTGGTCCCGCACCTGGCCACCGCCGGCTTCGAGACCCCGGCGGTGGAGCACGAGGGACGCCGGGTGGTCCTCGGCCAGAAGCACATGCAGGTGGTCAGCGACATCCTGCTCGGCTGGACGACCGTCGACGGCCGCCCCTTCCAGGTCCGCCAGTTCCGCAACCGCAAGGGCAGCGTCGACCCCGCCGCCCTCGCCCCCGACCAGATCGACGACTACGGCCGCATGACCGGTGCCCTCCTGGCCCGCGCCCACTCCCACAGCGCCGACCCCCGGCTGATCGCCGGCTACTGCGGCAAGAACACGGAACTGGACGAGGCCATCGCCGCGTTCGCCGTCACCTACGCCGACCGCACCGAGGCGGACCACGCGGCACTGGTGACAGCGGTGCGCGCGGGCCGGATCGCGGCGGAACCGGGGGTGTGAACAGAGGCGGTACGGCCCCGCCCCCAGAGACGTGCGGCCGTACGGACATGCGGTAGCGGCCGTCGAGGGTGGGAGGCCGTGCCGGTGTGCGGCGGCGGCCGGCGAGGGTGGAGGTGGAGGGGGATGCCGCCCTGCCCGCACGAACCCGCGCCAGGCGCATGATCCTCAGCCCTACGGCGGGATGCCGCACCCGCACCACCTACTCTGGTCGGATGACGACCCCGGAAGCCGAAGAGGCGCCCCGGCCCGAGGAACGGCTCGAGCAGGCCGTACGGGCCGCCGAGCAGGCGTTGATCGAGTACGAGATCGCCGTGGAGACCTTCCGCGTCGAGGTCGAGAACTTCTCCCGGCTGCACGAGCAGCGCCTCGGCCCCCTCTACGTCCGCATCGAGGAGCTCGATGCGGAGATCGCCGAGGCCAAGGCGGCCCGCACCAGGGACCCGGAGGACATCCGCCGCGCCGAGGAGGCCCGCGCCCGCGTCCTGCCGATCCCCGGCGTGGAAGAACTGCTGCACGGCTGGATGGATGGCCACGGCCTGTTCCCGGAGGCCGCCGCCATGCTCACCGACCAGGCCGTACGTCCCCCGGAGCGGGTGCGGCCCAGCGAGGAGGCCCGCAAGCTCTACCGCGAGCTCGCCCGCAAGGCCCACCCCGACCTCGCCCAGGAGGAAGAGGAGCAGAAGCGGCGTGAGGAATTCCTCACCCGCGTCAACGCCGCCTACGCCCGCGGCGACGAGGCACTGCTCCGGGAACTGGCCGACGAGTGGGCAGCCGGCCCCGTGCCGCCCGAGCGTCTGCCGAGCGCCGCCGAGGAGCTGTACGCCCGCCTCGAATGGCTCTCCCGGCGCAAGGAACTGCTCACCCACGTCGCCCGTGAACTGGAGGAGAGCGCGATCGCCGGCATGCTCCGGCTCGCCCCCGACGACCCCGACGGACTCCTTGAGGAGATCGCCGGCCGGCTGCGCGCCGACATCGCCCAGCGGGAGAGCGAACTGGCCGCCCTGCTGGGCCAGGCCTGAGCCGCCGCCGGAGCGGGCCGGAGCCGCCACCGGACCCGGCAGGAGTCGCGACGGTGCCTCGATTGGCACGGGGAAGCTTCGGGTAGCGTCGGGGACATGAGTTTTGGAGCTGGTGTGCCCACGGTCGAGGTCACGGACCTCAAGGACGGCGACTTCCTGCTGGACGTCCGCGAGGACGACGAGTGGCAGGCGGGCCACGCCGAGGGAGCGCTGCACATCCCCATGAGCGACTTCGTGGCCCGCTACGGCGAGCTGACCGAGGCCGCCCCGCAGGACGGCCGCGTCCACGTCATCTGCCGCTCCGGCGGCCGCTCGGCCCAGGTCACCATGTACCTGGTCCAGCAGGGCATCGACGCGGTCAACGTCGACGGCGGCATGCAGATCTGGCAGGCCGCGGGCCGCCCGGTGCTCACGGACGAGGGCAGGCCCGGCCAGGTCCTGTAGCTCTCCCCACGGTCCCTGCCCGGGCCCATCCCTGCAGGGACGAATTCTCCGAGGGCCACGCGACCGCGCCACGCGTGCACGATCCCCGTGCCGTCGGCCCGGGTGAGCCCTGGGTACCTGCGCTCGGCCTGTGCCCGCTCGGCTCGTGTCGGCTTTGGGCCCTGCCCGCTCGGCCCACAGGCGCCGGGTCCGGCGCGGTCAGCCCAGCGGATGGGCCGCCAGCAGATCCCCGAGCCTCTCCTCGTACGCCGCCGCCGGGCCGAGCGCCAGCTCCAGGTGCTTGGCCCAGGCGTGATACCGGTGCAGCGGACTGTCGGTGTCGGCGCCGAACCCGCCGTGCAGATGCTGTGCCGTCTGTACCACCCGGCGCACACCCTCGGCCGCCCAGATCTTCGCCACCGCCACATCCCCGGCGGCGGGCAGCGCGCCCGGAGCCCCCGAGGCGATCCGCCACGCGGCCTGCCAGAGGGTGGCCTCCATGGCGCGCAGATCGATGTACCGGTCCGCGGCCTGCACGGCCACCGCCTGGAACGTCGCGATCGGATACCCGAACTGCTCCCGCTTCCCGGTGTACTCGGCCGTCATCCTCAGCACCCGCTCGCCCAGCCCGAGCGCCAGCGCACAGGTGCCGGTGGCCAGCAGCGCGTGCAACCACTCCCAGGCCCCGTCGGCCTCGACGACCTCGTCCGCGTCGACCCGGACCGACGTCAGCCGCAGCTCGGCCAGCCGCTCCCCACTGGTGGACACCTGCTCGGCGAGTACCACCCCGTCCCGCTCGGGCGGCACCAGCGCGAGCACGGTCCGCTCGGCCGCCGTCCCCTCGACGTGCGCCGGCACGACGACGAGGTCCGCGTCGTACGCCCACGGCACCGCCGTCTGCACCCCGTCCAGCACCCACGCCGACCCGTCCCGCCGTGCGCCCACGGCCAGTTCGGCCGGATCGTGCCCGCTGCGGCCGTGTGCCGCGACGGTCAGCACCAGCTCACCCCGCCCCGCCCGCGCGAGCAGCCGCTCCGCCAACCCCGGCCCGCCGTAGGTCTGTACGGCCGCTGCCGCCGCGCTGTGTTCCAACAGCGGCACCCGGGCCAGTACATGAGCCGACTCGCGCAGCACCAGGCACAGCGCGATCGCGTCCAGACCGGAGCCGCCGTGCGCCTCGTCGAGCAGCAGACTCAGCAGGTCCGCCTCGGCGAGCCGGCCCCACAACTCCCGGTCGAAGCCCTCGGCCACGGCGCCGGTGGTGAGTGCCGGACTGGGCACCGCGTCCGGCGCGACGCCCGCGAACACTCCGCGCGCCGCCTCTGCCGCCGCCCGCTGCTCCTCGGTGAAGGTGAAGTCCACGGCCTGTCCCTCCGGCGGATCGAGTGATCTGACGGTGCGTCAAGATAGAACAGGTTCTAGGAGAAGGGAATGGGGGTGGGGGGTGGAGGGGCGGAGGGGCGTTGGTTCTCGGTGGGTTGGGACTCCTTGTGGGGGCCTCCCCC
>NZ_MLYN01000041.1:0-29461 GCF_001866675.1 Streptomyces sp. MUSC 14 | reverse complement strand
TTCGCGAGGGCATCAGCATGCGCTTCCAGGGTGTAGTCGAAATCGGTCGGCCGGTCGCTGAGGCCGTGACCGAGCAAGTCGATCAGCAACGAACGGCGGCCAGCCAGCAACGGGTGGGCCGCGACCTCCGCGAAGTAGGCGGGCGATGTGGCACCCAGACCATGCACGTAGACGCGGGAAGGCTCCTGCCCCGGCAACTCCACCCAGCGGATCTGGTCACCCTCGGGCGTCACGACAGCGTTACGCACAGCCTGCTCCCCTGCAATCAAGATCGATGGAGAGACGAGAGTAACCACCCGTCCTCCATACACCACCCCCATCCCTCATCGCAGGTCCTGCGTGGGCACCGGGGACGTAAGAACTTCGGCCAGGACACCTCCCCCTGATTTCGCTCACAACCTCGTTACTGCTGGATTCCTCAAACGGTGTACGTGTAGCGGTGTCTGAGGGTTCGGGTGGGTGCTGCGGGCTTGCCCCAGATCCAGGGGCGGGCGCGGGTGTTGAGCTGGTCGGTGGCGACGCGGGTGGCGTGGGTGATGTGGTCGCGATCCCCGAAGGAGCGTCCGGCCAGGGCGGTCTTGCGGAAGATGCGCCACCAGCCCTCTTGAAGGTTGAGCCAGCAGGCACCGACCGGGATGAACACGTGCCTGATGCGGGGATGTTCCTCGAGCCAGGTCCGGGTGGACACGCTGTTGTGGGAGGACAGATTGTCGGTGACCACGTAGATGTCCCCGACGGGGTTGATGTCCTCGACCAACTGGAGGAACTGCTGGTAGAAGGCACTGTTGCGGGAGGTGGCCGTCATCGTGACCTCGTGGCCGTCCCGGACGCGTGAGGCGCCGTAGACCCAGGTCTTCTCCGGTCCGCGGGAGTAGTCGATCTCGTTTTTGATGCGGTGTCCGTCCGGCGACCAGCCCGGTGCCGGCGGGAAGGTGCGTGGGATCACCGGGCCAAGTTCGTCGGCGCAGACCACCGTCGCACCGTCGGGCGGGCTGGTGTAGAGCTCGACGATCCGTGTCCTTTTCCCTCGAAGTCCCGGTCCTTCGAGCGAGTCCACGAGCGCGTGCGCCGCCAGCGCACTCCCTCGGCCAGCAGGATGCGGCGCACCTGGGAGCGGCTGACCTTGATACCCATGTCATGGGCCGCGGAGGCCGGCGTATCCAGGGTCCACTCCGAGGGCCCTGACTCGTCCGCGGCCCACATCTCGTTCGACGGCTGCACCTCCAGCCGCCCTGGCGGCGTCAGCTTGACCAGGCCGACGATCCTAGAGCGTTCGGCCTCGGTGATCCTTCGCTTGCGGCCCTGACCGCCCAGATCCTCCAGGCCCTCCAGCCCCAAGTAGTTGAACCGGTGCAGCCAGCGGCGCACCGTCTTCTGGCTGCACCGCAGCTCGCCGGCTATCTGCGGGACCAACCACCCGCCCCAGCTCAGCTCCACCATCCGGCACCGCTCCACCACGACCTTCGGTGCTTTCCTGGCCGCCGCCAGGCGATGGACCACCGCCTGCTCGCCCTCGTCACGGCCCAGCCGTGCCCTCAGCACCACTACCCAGCACCCGCCCCCGAGTACCCGCAACCGCCCCGCTACCAGCAGATATACCCACCGAAAGCGGAATCCTGCAGTAGTGCTCGCCTACAAAGCCAATGGTGTGTGACACCCGGGGAGTTGTATCAGGTCCGGGAGAAGAGGGCGCGACCACGATGAGTGCTGGTGAGGTCGGCTTACAACGTGCGGATCGCGACTTGCAGTGCCGCGGCTACCCGCTGGGTGTCGATTGCGGTGGTCTGCCAGTTGCTGAAGGCGGCTCGCAGTGCGGGCGTGCCGTCGAGGACGGTGGGCGTGAGGAAGACCTCGTCGGTCAGCTGTCCGGTAAGTGCGCTGAGCCGTTCGGCTGTGGGATTGTCGGCGAGAGTGAAGCAGACGACGTTCAGGCGCACTGGTGCCAGGAGGCGCAGACCGGGGGTGCTCTCGATGGCGTCGCCCAGGGTGCGTGCGCAGTCGATGCACCGTTCGGTGATCTCGCGGTGCCCGTCTTGTCCGTAGGCCCGCAGGGTGAACCAGGCGGCGAGGGCGCGCAGGCGACGTGAGTTCTGCGGGGTGAGGTGGGCGAAGTCGGGGGTTTCTCCGAGCGGGCCGAGGTAGGCCGCCGCGTTCTGGAAGACACTCGTTTGCAGGTCGGGGCGGCGGGTGAACTGCACGGCGCTGTCGTAGGGGACGTTCAGCCATTTGTGCAGGTCGATGCAGATCGAGTCGGCCAGGTCGAGGCCGTCGACCAGGTGCGCGTGGTCGGGGGAAAGGGCTGCGAAGGCGCCGAAGGCGGCGTCGACGTGCAGCCAGAAGCCGTAGCGCTCGCGCAGCGCGGCAAGGGCGCGCAGGTCGTCGAAGTCGACGGTGTTCACGGTGCCCGCGTTGGCGACCACGATGCACAAACCATCGGTGTCAACCTCGCGCAGCGTGCGCTCTAGCGCCGACACGTCAACGGCTTCCCGCCCGGGCTGGGTTGGCACACTGACCAGGGCCTGGCGTCCCAGGCCGAGTATCGACAGTCCCTTGGACACGCTCGAATGCGCGGCCCCCGACAGGACCCGTACCGGGCCGAGCGCGCCCGCTCCGTGCTCTGCCGGTGAGACCCCCCGCTGTTCGCCGAGCCACTCGCGGGCGATGGCAAGGCCGACCGTGTTGGACATGGTGGCGCCGCTGACGAAGGTTCCGTACTGCTGGTCGGAGAGCCCGAACAAGGTCCGTAGCCAGCCGATCGTCTCGCGCTCCAGGTGCTGTCCCGCCCCGTCCAGGGACGATACGGCGTTGTTGTCCCAGGCCGAAGTCAGCCAGTCGCCGGCCAGCGCGGCCGGCGTCGCCCCGCCGGTGACGAATCCGAGGTAGCGCGGACCAGCGCTCGCCGACAGCACAGGCTCCCAGCGGGCGATGAACTCCTCCAATGCCGCCCGCAACCCTGCCCCCTGTACGGACAGGAGCTCGGGTTCCGGCAACGGAGCCGCGGGGACGACCTCCCGCTCGCAGACCTCGGCGAGCACGTCGGCAACGTGCTGCCGGACCGCCTCCAGCAGCTGGGGCAGGCTGTGGCGGTCAGTGGCCAGGCGTGGGTGCATGGCATGTCTCCGTTCGTGTCGTGTGATCACGACCGTACGGAGCCCGCCGGTCCGACGCCTGGTCCAATCGTGGAAAACTGGACCAGTGCGGATAGGCGACGACCAGCTTGTTCAGGCTCTGGGGCCTTGGCGGAACCCCGAGGCGCCCCTCAGCGCCGCGCTGGCCCGTGCAGTACGGGAGGCGCTGCTTGACGGCCGTATCCGGTCTGGGAGCGCGCTGCCCGCAGAGCGCCGACTGGCCGCTGTTCTCGGGGTGAGCCGTGGCACCGTGACAGCCGCCCTGGACCGGCTGCGCGAGGCGGGATGGGTCCGCACTCGGCACGGCAGTGCCAGCACCGTGCAGCTCCCTGAGGCCGCCGCGGAACGGATCGCCCCCCTCTCGGCGACCGGGGATGCAGGCTCAAAGGTCGATCTGCGCCGGGCCGTTCCCGCCGCGCCGCAGGAGCTCTACCTGCAGGCGACCCAGCGAGCCGTCCAGCGAGCCGGGCCCCTGCTGGCCGAAGACGGTGAACCAGGACCGGGCATCGCTGAGCTCCGTGCTGCGATCGCCGCGAGGTACAGCCGCGAGGGCACCGCGACACGACCCGAGCAGATCCTCGTCACCAGCGGGGCGCGGGCCGCACTGACCCTTCTCACGGCACACTTTGAGCCACGTGTGGCGGTGGTGGAGATCCCCACGTTCTTCGACGCGCTCCGGGTGCTTCGCGTCCCCGGAACCAGGCTCGTGGGCTGCCGCGTCACGACCGCCGGCTGGGATCTGGACCAGGTGCGGGACGCTTTCGCCGCTGCGCGCGGCCAACTCGCCTATCTCGTGCCCGACTTCCACAACCCGACGGGAGCGCTGATGTCCCCGCACACCCGCCGGGCCGTGACCCGGCTTGCCGCCGAGTACCAGGTGACCCTCATCGTGGACGAGACCATGCGTGATCTCGACCTGCGCGACCAGCTGGCCCCCGCGCCCCGTATGCGCGGCGCGCTACTGATCGGCTCCACCAGCAAGTCTGTCTGGGGCGGTCTGCGCATCGGTTGGATCCGAGCCCGTGCCTCGCTCATCAGGGACCTGCAGGTCCATCCTCTGGCCGGGCCGCTGTCCGCGCCTCCGATGCAGCAGCTTGTCGCCGCCGAATTGCTCGGCGACCTGGAACCGGTACTCAGCCGACGCCGGCACGAATTGCGGCGACAGCGCGACCATCTCACCAGCCTGCTCGCCGAGGACGGCCGTTGGCACTTCACCCGCCCCGACGGCGGACTCGCCCTGTGGCTGCGGCTGACCACTGTCCTCGCTGACACCGTCGTGGAACGAGCCGGCAGGAACGGGGTCGCTCTCGCGGCAGGTCCGCGCTTCGCGGCCGACGCCACGCTCGTCCATCATCTGCGTGTGCCGTACACCCCTCCTGACCACGTACTCGATCAGATTGCCACTGTCCTGGACGGCGCCTGCCGAAACGCGGCACCGTGACACCTCAGGGCTCTCCTCTCGCCCGATGCCCGCTCAGGACAGTCAGTCGCCTGCTGGCGATGTACGTGGGGAGGAGGAGTAGCGAAACATCAACAACGTCCGCCTGAAGCTCAAGCGGCTCGCCGAGCCGGGGAATCCTGGCCCGGGCCGAGCAGGCACTGTTCACCCTGCCGCGGCCGTTGCCGCTCCAGCGAGCCCGTAACCAGCCTTGCGTACCGCCCTCCCCGTCGGGTCACGTCCGGGAATGCGTGGCCCTTGCTGCGAGGTTGACCCGGCAGATACCCACCGACGGCGACAGGGGGAACGGCAGCCTGACGCAGGTGAGGGAGCTTTACCTGAGTGTGGCGGACACCGCGGCGAAGCTGTTGGCCGCTCCGGAGGTGGCAGACGGCTGGCGCCGGCCCTCCGCGCTGGCGAAGCTCAGCGTCCAGGGGCTGGCGGGCCACCTGGCCGGGCAGGTCTTCTTCATCCCCACCGTGCTCGCAGAGCACGTACCTACCGAGCCCGCCATCTCGATCCACGAGTACTACGCGCGGTCTTTCCCGGCACGCTGCGGACCCG
Source organism: Streptomyces sp. MUSC 14 (assembly GCF_001866675.1). NCBI lineage: Bacteria > Bacillati > Actinomycetota > Actinomycetes > Kitasatosporales > Streptomycetaceae > Streptomyces > Streptomyces sp. MUSC 14. The sequence continues at coordinate 24,331 of NZ_MLYN01000041.1, read as the reverse complement.
GTGAGGACGCTGCATCCCCTCGTCTCGGTCGTGCGGGAGATCGCCGCCCACGGCGGCCTGCTGCGCGTCGGCCAGTTGGTGCCGTGGTGGTCAGCTTCTGTCTGTGCACGGGTTCTGGTAGGCGACACCGGGTACGTACTTCTTCCACTGGGAGGCGGTGATCGGGTGGCCGGTGTAGGAGCACAAGGTGGTGGCGAGGCTGCCGGGGTCGGTTTCGTAGAGCATGACGGAGTCGGAGGCGGCGACGGCGAGGATGCTGCTTGAGGGTGAAAAAGTGGCTGAGATTTGGGTTGTTGCCGAGGCGGGTGGTGTAAGCGCGGCGACCAGCATGGGGGATGACGACGCGTGGATGCTCCACAGCTGTACCTGTGCGTCGTTGCTACCGTTCCAGTCCGCCATCATCCTGCCGGTCGGAGCGAAGGCGAAACCGGTGGTGCCTGACAACGTGCTCGTCGTTCCGAGAGCTTGAGGATGCGCAGGGTCGCGGGTGTCCCAGAGCGTGACGCTGTTGTCGCCGGCTCCGGCGGCAGCGAGCAGCCGACCGTCGTCGCTGAGACCGAGAGTGGAGCCGACAGCTCCGGGAAGGGCAGCCGTGCTGCGTGGGCGGCCGTCAGCGAGGGCGAACAGCGACAGAGCTACGCCGTTCTCGCTCACTCCGCTGGTAGCAGCGGCAACACCCGACGCGCCGATGAGGCTGCCGTGGTTGGCCCCGGGCACGGCGGAGGTTGCGCCGTGGACGGGGTGGTCCGGGTCGGTGATGTTCCACCAGCTGATCCCGGTCTTGGTGAGGACGCAGGCGGTGTGGCTGTCCACGAGGCCGGCGATGTCCGAGGTGGGGTCAGGCAGGGGGAACGACCCCGCTTTTCGTGCGGTGATCGCGCTGGTGACGCGCCACAGCACCAGACGGCCGCCGCTTTGTACCGAGACCAGGTGGCCGGTTTTGTCCGCGGTGACTCCGGGGGTGAGGATGGCGTTGCCCAGGCCGGTCGGTGTGGTGGGGAATGCGACGGTACCCAGGAACGCGGCCTTGGCGGGATGGTGCGTGTCGTGCAGGTCCCAGAGCTGAACCGCACCGTCATGGGCGACGGTCAGCAGCGTCCTCGCCGTGAGGAACGTGACCATCTGCGGGATGGTCGGCAGGTGGAGCGAGGCATCCAGGACAGGTCCGGCGGATGCGGAAACGTCCCAGATGCCGATGCTCGAAACGGGTGTGGAAAAACCCCTGGTGGCGCGCGGTGCTGCGATCAGCCTGCCGTCGGGACTCATCCCCCATTCGTCCTGGCTGGTGATCGACATGCCGTTCGCTTGAGCCAGGGGACGGCGCCACAGCCGGACCGCGCCGTCCTGCCCGCCGGTCATGATCGCACCGTTCGCGGTATAAGCCACGGTGAAGGTGTCGAACCCGGTCGTAGTGCAGTCCGGCTGTGCCGTGTCACCGAGGTTCGGATCAGACAGGTTCAGCAGACACAGGGCGCTCTTGGGGTCGGCGGTGCCGGTGCCTCCGTAGGCAAGCCGGCTGCCGTCCGGGCTGAAGGACACGCTCTCCAGGTCGGCCGGCGTGACCCCGGTGTAGATGCTGAGGGATTTCGGGTGGGCCGGGTCGCTCATTCTCCACAGCCCGAGGTTGGCATCTCCGGCGGCCGCCATCATGCTGCCGTCGGGGCTGAACGCCACGCTCTGATATCCGGTGGGGATCGTGGTGAGTTTCTTCGGTGAGGCCGGATCTGCCACGTTCCACAACTGGGTGGTGCCACTCTGGTTGGTCTGCGCCAGCAGGTGGCCGTGCGGGGCGAAGGCGACACCCGCGATGAGGGCTTTCGAAGCGGGGTCGGGCAGGACGGCCAGTGCGCGCGGGTGCGCCGGGTCGGCGATCGACCACAGCAGGGTGAACCCTCGTTCGGCTGCGGCCGCCAGTAGTGTCCCGTCCGGGCTGACGGCCATCGCGGAGAGCTGGATGTCCTGGTGGGAAAGACGTGCGGGAATCGGCAGCTTCGCCCTGGCCCGCGGATGACGGGGATCTGCCAGCGACCACAGGCACAGCCCCTCACCGACGGCGCATCGACCGGCAAGAAGCCTGCCACCGGGCGCTATCGCGACAGCCGCGCCCCCGGCACGGATCGTGGACTGAAGGACGGGTGCGGAAGGGTCGGCAAGATTCCAGATCCGCAGCGAACCGTCCCGGTCGCTGTCTGCGGCCAGGGGACCATCGGGCTGGGTGGCGATGCGGACCACCGAACTGCCGGTCGCGAGTACGCCGTCCACCGGGGAACCCAGCGAGGCGTAGAGCTGGCCGGCGGCCTCCTGCGTGGGAGAGGCGTGATACGCGGCGACAGCGAGTTGGGCGGCCAGCCCCGGATCAGTGGATCGGATCGCCTTCGCGTCGGCGGCGAGACCGGTGGAGCGTACAGCGGCGGCCTTCTGCGCAGCCTGCTGCCCCTCCCACACGGACTGCCGTTCAGCGATCAGGCCCAGAACGGAGGCCAGCAGGGCAAGGGTGACAAGGATTGCTGTGATTATCCGCCGCAGCCGGCTTCTGCGGCGGGCCTCGGCCTGCTCGCGCAGGCCGCTGTCCAGGAACGCACGGGCGGCCGGTCCCAGGGCCTGCCCGCCGCGCCCCTGTCCGTGCACGGCGTGGGCAGCGGCTTCCAGGCGGTGACCGCGGTAGAGATCGCTGGCCTGGCGTCCGGCCTGCTCCCAGGCACGGGCGGCATCGGACAGCTGCTGAAGCGCCAGCAAGGCGGCGTGGTCTTCGTCGATCCATGCGCGCAGGCGTGACCACGCGTACAGGAGCGCCTCGTGAGTGATCTCGACGCCGCCTTCGTCCACCGTGACCAGCCGGGCCGCAGCCAGCGCATTCAGTACCCGCCCGGCAGCGTCCAGTTCGTCGGGGCCGGTCACGTCGTCCAGTGAGACCCTGCGGCGGGTGTCCTCCACTCCTTCACCGATGTGGACCAGGCGCAGCATCAGGCTGCGCACCCGTGCCTGGTCCTCGCCGGGCATCGCCGCGTATGCCTGCTCCGCAGTGGTCGAGACGGCGTCGTCGATGCCGCCGGTGGCGCGGTAGCCGGCGAGGGTGAGCAGGGTGCCGCTGCGCTGCTGCCACGTCGCCAGCAGAGCATGGGAGAGCAGCGGCAGCACCGCGGACTGCACGCCCAGACGCCGTACGCTGGCCTCACGCAGCAGAGTGTCGGCCAGCCCCTGCTCCAGACGCAGCCCCGCCACCCGTGCAGGCTGCTCGATCACCGCCCGCAGAGCTCCAGGACCCAGCGGGCCGACGACAACCTGCCGCTCCTCCAGCGCTCTCACCAGCGCCGGGTAACGGGTGCACGCCTCGTAGAAGTCGGCCCGCACCGCGATCACCACGGTGACCGGACCGCGGGCCAAGGCGGCGAGTGCGCTGACAAAGCGTTCCCGCTCCTCCTCCGGCGCACCCGCGGTGAACAGCTCTTCGAACTGGTCGACCAGCAGGACGGCCGCATCGCTCCCCGACAGCGCTTCAGCGCGCCGGGCCAGTGCACGGAGCGGATCCGCACCCGGCTTCATGGCGGCCACGTGCCTGCCCTCGCCGAGTGCCTCAAGGGCAGGCACAACCCCCGCGCGCAGCAAGGAGGTCTTGCCACTGCCGGAAGCACCCACCACGGTGACCAGACCGCCACCACGGATACGCGCCACCAGCTCCTCGACCAGCTCGTCGCGCCCGAAGAAGTAGCGGGCGTCCTCAGGACCGAACGGCTCCAGGCCCCGGAAGGGGCACGCCACCTCCTCCGCGCCCTCCTCGGCATCAGGAGCGGCTGGTTCCTCCGGGGCAGGCCCGGGACGGTAGGCGGGGTTGTGGGCCACCACCAGCTCACCCGCCCGGTCACTGCTGTGCCGCCGCGGCCGCGGAGCACCTTCCTCGGGCAGGACCCGGGCCAGATAGCGGTAGACGTGGTCGAGCGTCAGCTCCTGAGGGCCGGCCGGATCACCCTCGCGCAGCAACTGGATCAGCCCACCGGTGAAAGCGGTGCAGGCCGAGCCGGGCCGGGCCAGCCCCAGCTCCTCTCGGGCAGTGGAGGTGAGCAGAAAGCCACCCCGCACCAGGCTCTGTTCGAAGACGACATCCAGCGCGGGCGGACCGAGCGGGGTATCGGCCCGTCCGGAGAAACAGCAGTCCAACAGCACAGCGACGGCGCGCGCCCTGCTGGCACGGACCGTCTCCCGCAACGCCTGGTACCGCAGCGCCTTCCACGACAGACCCTCCACCAGGTCGTCGGTGGCGCACGTCGCCAGACACAGCCCGTCGTCGCCGCCCACCAGACCATGGCCGATGAAATGCACCAGCAGGGTGTCGTCCGCCTCCTGCGCGACCCGCCGGACAGCGTTTCCGAACTCCAACGGGCTCGGCGGATCCAGCAGGACGTGCAGGTTGGCCTCCGGCACACCGACCCGCTCGCGCAGGACAGCCGCCAGCTCCGTCAGCGACGGTTCGACCGCGCCGATGCCAGGCAGCGGCGAGCCCTCCGGATGCCGGCTTGTCCCCACGAGCAGGACACGGGAACCGGGCCGCGCCAGCGCGACCGGCCGTAACGCGCCGGCCGCGGCCTCACCGCTCGGCGGCGTCATCCGGCACCCCGCTGCCCCGCACATCCCGAACGGCCTCGTCAGGCCACACGGCGGTGGCCAACTGTGCCACCTGGGCACGCAGTTGCTCGGCGTCCAACGCGCGGACATGGTCTGCCCGCAGCTCGATGCGATGCCCATCACCCCGGGACAGGCGCACCGTGACGCTCCCGGTCCGCCGTCGCAGCCACGCGATGAGCACACTGGCCACGGCAGTTGCCACCCCACCGGAGCCAAGGCTCACCACCAGCTGCTGCAGCCCCCCACCCAGTGCCCCCTCCGGGACTGCTCCGGCCGTCCTGCGGATCCGCCCGCGAAGCACATCCTCCTCATCCAGCCAGACGGCCAGATCAGCTGCCTCCGCCCCGTCCCCGTCCCCGTCCACGGACAACGTCACGACGTCCGGCATAGAGCCCCCCATCCCTCGCCGTCCGGCCCCTGCCCGGGCCGGTGAAGCCCTCACGGCACCGACACAGTGGTACTGCTGCTCAAAACCACGCGCGGTGCGCAACCGCCAAGTGTGAGTGATGAGTCAGAAGTCTTCAAGGACGCCGCAGCGCGGTGCGCGGCTCCAGGAGGTCCTGGGCATCGCCCCGTTCGTCACTCGGTCTGCCCGCCGAGTTCCCACGACAGCAGAACCCCGCGGCCGGCCTGCACGACTCCTTGCGAGCGCAGGCTCTCCGGATCGAGGCGCCGGCGGTTGTCCTCCGGGGTGTGCCGGACACGGGCGAGATCGTCCGGTTCGAGTCCGGCGTGGGTGAACAGCTCGTCGGTGTTCACCCCTTGCGCCCGCAACTGCCCGATGGCTTTGTGGATGCGGGCTCCGGCCCGTTCACCCTGGGCTCCGGCCAGGATGTGTACCAGGTCGGGTTCCCTGGCTTCTTTGATCAGGACGGTCACGAGGTGCGCGAGGTCGGGGAACGACCGGTGGGTTCCTGCGGCTTCGAGTACGTGCCGTGCGCTGACGTCCCGGCGGTGGCGCCGCAGCAGGCCGACGATCTCGAACAGGTCAGGGACGGCCCGATGGCGGCCCACGGTCTCCAGGACGGCAGCCGCTTCCCGGTCGCGCTTGGCGGGAACAAGGTGATCGACGAGTGAGACGACTCCGGTGGCGGGACGTTCCCGGGCGATCACATCCAGCAGCCAGTACGTGTGCGAGACGCGTCGGGTGTCTGCGAAGTGGTCGAGCAGATCGAGCAGTTCGGCGGTCGTGCGGTGTTGGGCGACGGCATTGAGCAGGAGCCGGCTCTCATCGCCGCGCTCGGCCTCTTCGAGGAAGGCGAAGATCTCCCGCAGCAGCAGCATCGGGCGGCGGGCCCCGGCGCCGATGAGCGCCTGACGCACCTCGGGGCGGCGGCCGCAGCGGCGCATCCGCTCGATGAGCGCGTTCAGCTCGGCCGCTGGACGACGGGAACCCGCCGCGGCCAGCACCGCGGCCGCATGGGAGTGCCGGCCGGACTCCGTCAACCGCTCGACCAGCATCGCGATCTCGGCCACGGGACGGCCGCCGCCGGCGGTTCGCAGGACGGTCTCCGCATCGGCGGCGGCATCGTGGCGCTCCAGCCAGTCCGTCAGTTCACACAGGTCGTCCAGTTGCCAGGTCGCGGCCGACGACAGCGCGATCCTCGCCTCACCCGATCTGCCGAGCCCCGCCAGGCGGGTGGCCTGGGCGAGCAGCCGGGCTGCGGCGGAGTGTTCGGGCAGGGCACAGGACGGTGCGTCCGCGGTGCCGGTGGCCGCCTGCGAGATGACCGGCTGCGGCGCGGAGGCGACAGGTGGGGCCGCCGGCGCTCGCCCGGTCCGCTGTCGTTCGGCGGCGGCCCACAACGGCTGTATCCGGTCCGCCTCGCTGTCGGGGTCGCGGCTGGACCATAAGGCCAGCACCCGCACGACCGGCTCCACGTTGATCCACCGCGGGAATCCTCTGCCGAGCAGGAGCGAGCGGAAGCGCTCGTGGCTCATGGAGCCGTCGTAATTGTTCTCCTTGATCTTCCTGCTGACCAGGCGTGATCCGGGCCAGCCCGCGCTCTCGTGCAGGGCATGCAGTTCGAGTACCAGATCGCGGTGAGGCCCCGGGGGCAGCTGCCCCTCGTCCGGCACATCGATCTGCGCCACGCCGTATCCCCCTCGCCTGTCAACTTCCGTCAAGTTACGGGGACTTCGCTGGTCGGGGCAACCCGACGCGGTGTCAACCTGCGTCAGCTACCGGCAGACTCCGCCTCCCTGGCGATCACCTCCGGCACAGTGGAGAGCCAGTACCCGGACCGCGGCGTCCGCGCGACGAAGCCTTACGGGTACGGCAAAGGGAGCCGATCCGCGTCCGGTGCTTGCCGGCGAGGACGCGAAAGGGCTCCCTCATCGCCCCGCTCACCACGACCGGAAAGGGGGCTCCCATGGAGTCTAGGCAACCGACCGCGACCCGGACCACTCGTCGCACCCGTCGGCAACCGCCGACAGGGAAGGGACTGCTGCGCAGGTGCGGGCGGATCGCCGCGCTGAACCTGGTACGCAGCGCGTCATCGGCGGCCGGTACGGCAGCCGTCGCCGCGGCGGTCTGGTGGGTCCGACACCACTGACGCTTGCGCCTCGGCCGGGAGGGAGCGGTGCGCCGGCCCCGGAGCCGACCAGGGTGGTGACGGCGCCGTGCGCCCGGGGACCGGGCGAGACCGGCCCCGGTCCCCGGGTGCACGGCGGATCAGGGGTGGCCGGCCCCGGACACATGAGGCGAGCGAACGGGCCGGCCGGCCCTGGGGGGGCTGTGGGTCACTTGACCAGCCCCGCGTTGCGCAGTGCGGTCAGGCCCTCCGGATAGGTCGTGCTGATGTGCTCCACGACATCGGCGTCCGAGACGGTGAGCTGTTTGTGTGCGGCGCACTCCTGGAGCCAGACCTCTCCGGGCTGGGCGCTCAGGCTCTTGAACCTGCTCTTGCCGTCGCTGCCCTGGAAGCCGTACTTCATGTGGTTCCTGGTGAGGTACTGGATGACCGCGGCGGTGTCCTTGGGAAGCGGTTCGAGTGCCGTGACGCCAGGCGTCTGAGCCCTGCTCCCGATCGCGGTGGCCACGTCGGATGCGCTGGAGTTGCCGCGGAGCACTCCGGCCTTGTAGAGCGCCAGACAGGCCCTCATGTACTCCTGGCGGCGTGCCACGTTCACGTTGCCCGTGACGCTGTCGGCCGCGTTGCGGGCGTGGTCGAGGAGGGAGGGGGAGGTCTGGAGGATGTCCCGGCGCATGAAGTCCATGGACACCTCGAACCGTCCGCGTTCCATCCAGTAGTTCGCGAAGATCATGGGGTCGTTCGTGATGACGGGCCTGCCCGCGTCCTGCCACTTGGCCGCGTTCGACTCGACCGTCTGTGCCGTCACCTGCGGATAGGCGATCTCGGCCACGTACGGCTTGGTCTTCCACCCGGAGCCGTCCTTTTCGAAGATGTGCCCCAGGCTCTTCGCGGACGTGATGTCGTACCAGGCGACGTCGCTCCCGTCGAGCTGGAGGACGACATCGGGGCGGGTGTTGCCGTGGGTGACCTGCATGGCCACGGAGAACGTGCGGCCGGACGCCGGACCGGTCCAGGACTTCCGCTCGGTGAGGAACACCTTGGTGGCGAGGGACTCGATGGCGTAGCCGGCCATGGCCGGGACCAGCGCGGCTATCTCCGCCTTCTTCGCCGGGGCGGCCCGGAGGTATTCCTGCCACTGCTCCGCCCACCGGCCCAGATATCCGTCCGTACGCGCGAGATTGGCGTCGGTCGGATCCTGGGTGGCCTGGAGCCAGGCGATCTGGACGGCAGCGTCGAGCTTCTCGCCGAAGCCCACCAGGTCCTTCGCGACCTTTTCGTCGGGGGCCTGGCCGGACGTCGGGTAGGGGTGGATGGAGCGCTGGACGGACTCCGGTCCGTAGCCGGCCCGTTCGGCGGGGCCCTGCGTCGCCCGGCCGGGGACCGGTCCGCTCAGCACCCTGGTGGCGTTGGCCTCCGCCTCCCGCTCGAAGCGGTCCGACGGGTCCGAGACACGCAGCCCCGACCCGTTGTCCGTGCCGGCCACGGGTCCCCGCCGCTGCTGGATGACGTGGGTGAGCTCATGGGCCAGGGTGTGCCGGTCCGCGCCGCCCTCGCCGATGACGACGTGGCTGCCGGAGGTGTAGGCGCGGGCGCCGACCTCGGCGGCGGAGGCGCGGGCCGCCTCACCGGTGTGGATCCGTACGTCGGAGAAGTCGGCGCCGAGGCGGGCTTCCATCTCGGTGCGGGTGGCGTCGTCGAGGGGGCTGCCGGGGGTGCGCAGGACGTCGTCGACGGTGGAGCGCTGTACGTGGTGCTCGGTCTGCCGGGGGTCGCCGTCGACGCCATGCCGGTGTCGTTCCCGGGCCCTTGGGTGTCCGGCCCGGCGGAGCATCTGGACGACTGCCGCGTTGCCGGCGGTGCTCTGCACCGCGAGGAGGCCCGGGGGCGACGTCGGGCTCGCGGCCCGGGGTTCGCGGGCCGGTGCCCTGCCCTTCCGCGCCTCGGCAGACATGGCCCGTTCTTCCGCGTGCATGCGACCTCTTCCTCGGCGAGCGGACGACTTCCCCCTGCATAGCCGAGGCGCGGGCGGCCTGCCCATGTACGCGAGGGCGGAGCAGGGGCAACGTGCGTGGCCCGTACGGGCGTGCGGCGATGGCGTGCCCGGCATCAGCCCGACCGCCGGCGGGAACGGCCACCGGCGGTCACGCTGGTTCGTCTCTCCGGCCTATCCCCGCCCGCCATCCACGTGATGGCGACCCCGTCAGACTCCGATCAGGGTGTACGTACCCGTACCGTCCTGCCTGCCGCCGGAGTACTGGCGTATGAACTCCCCGTCCGCGTACCGGTCGTGGCCCGTCATGGAGCCGGTGTACTTGTTCTGCACGCCGATCTTCGAGCTGCCGGGTACGTCGCGGTAGATGTAGAACCGCTGGAGGTCGTCCTCCGCGCAGGGGGCCGTCTGCACGACCGCCTGTTCGGTGGCCGCGTTCTCCGCGGCGATGGTCGCGCACCCACCGTTGCCCCAGTTCCACAGGGACGCCTCAAGGACCCCGTTGCTCTCCGTCACGTTGCACAGGCGCCAGTTGTCCAGGTGGGCGCTGAAGATCGTCGAGGGCCGCAGGCGGACACCATCGGCCGCCAGGAGCGGCGCCCCCCAGGACAGGGGCTTGTCAGGCACGGCGATCTTGTAGGCGCCGGGCTCGCAGTCGAGATCGGCCCGCGCGATACGCTCGGTGGCCTTGTGCTGTGTGGCGGACGTGCCGCTGGTGGGAGCCGGGCGCTGCGCGAGGCGGTCCCGCTCCTGCTTCGCCGTCGGCGCCACCGCACCCGCCGGGTGCTGGGCCTTCGCGGCGGCCGAGCCGCAGTCTTCGCCAAATCCCGCGAGGGCGGCACGATCGGTTCCATGTGTACGGAGATCATCCCCCGCGACACGGGCAATGTGTGGAGCGCGACGGTCGTACGCGACGAGCCGGTGACGAGTACACGGGCGCGGGGGGACAGCTGGGCCGTGACGTTCAGTCCGAGCGCATCCTCGGCGGCGAGGCCTACCAGGTAGCGCCGTCGCGGCAGCGTCAAGCAGTTGCTTGCTTCGCCACGCGCTCAGCCCGGTCACGGACCGGATCACCCGGACAAGGTCGAGGCTCTACGGGCGGCGGGCCAGCACATGGGTGTCGAGGAAGCCCCGTTCGGAAGCCGGGTCGTGGAGGAGCCGGGCGAACGTGACGAGTCCGGCCCCGGTCAGCAACTCGGCGAACTGCTCCGCCGGCCAGCTGTAGGCGGGCGCCACCTTGTGGTCGAAGCGGACCGGCTCCGGCCCCTCGGTCCCGAAGAACGAGACCAGGAGCAGGCCGCCCGGTGCCAGGACACGTACCTGCTCGGCGAGCAGCGCGGGCAGTTCCCCGGGCGGGGTGTGGATCATCGAGTAGTGGGCCAGCACTCCGCCGAGCGCGCCGTCCTCGACCGGCAGGGCCTCCATCCGCGCCTCGTCGAACCGCAGCGCCGGATGGGCCCGCCGGGCGTGGGCGACCATGCCCGGGGAGAGGTCGAGCCCGAAGGCGTCCAACCCCAAGTCGCTGAGCATGGCCGTCAGATGACCGGGGCCGCACCCGACGTCGGCGGCCCGCAGGTTCCCCGTGCCACGCACGAGCTCGGCGAAGGTGCCGATCATGTTCCGCGCGAACGGCCGCGTCTCCAGCCGATCGGAGAACATCGACGCATACAGCTCGACGACCCCGTCGTAGGCCGCCCTGGTCTCGTCCTGGTGCTTCGACACGGGAAGGAACCTAACACCAGCGCCGTGCAGGGCCGTTCTCCGGCCTCGTGCAGCCGAAGGGCCTCCTAGAAGGGTTCGGCGGCCCGCAGCAGACTCTGCGGAAGGTAGGGGGAGTCGACGCGGACGGCCCAGCCGCGGCGGCGGGCGTGGCAGGCCAGGGCGAGGATGTCGAGGTTGAGGGAAGCGTCCGGGTCGTCGGCGCGGTCGGCGACCTGGTAGTGGTCGCGGTGGGCTTCGAGCGCGTCGGCGAGGGCCAGGTTGAAGCTCTCCTCGTCGCCTTCCACGAGCTGTGACAGCAGCACGGCCGGCGGCATGGGGAAGCCCCAGTCCTTGGCCTTCTCGTCCTGCTGCAGCGCCCGTTGCGCGGCCGGTTCGGGGTCGGTGCCCTTGAGGTAGGCGTGGAGGGCTTCGCGGTAGGCGCTGAAGGCGGAGCCGTCCGGGCGGGCGAAGGCGGGGCCGGTGAGGACCAGTGGGGCGAGGTCCTCGCGTGCGCCGGTGATGAGGGCGAAGGCGGTGGCCGTCTGCCAGTTCCCGGCGCCGGCTTCCTCGGCACGCTCGGCCGGGTAGCGCAGCGTGCGGCCGCCGATGGTCACCTCGGCCTCGGTGCCCGGTTCCTCCTGGGCGATGCGGAAGAGGGCCGCGCCCGTCTGGGAGGCCAGCCGAAGGTGTGCGAGGTGCGCGTCCGTGACGCCGCCGGGGTTTGCCGCGCGCCAGGTGAAGAGGCGCTTCTGATCGCCCATGGCGTCGCCCAACTGCCGGACGGCGAGGCGTTCTCCGTCGACGGGTGTGAACGCCTCCCGGATGTGCTCCTCGTACATGGCCTCGGTCCGCGGGTCCACCGTCCGCTCGCGGACGGGCCGCTCGACCACGAGCGGGCCCGCGGCGAGGGCGGCGACCGCGTCCGGCCGCCGGTCCCGGCCGAACCCCGCGACCCGCGGGCCGCGGGTCTCGAAACCGGTGACCAGCGCGTGCGGAAGGTAGTCGGTGCGGACGGCGGGCGCCCAGCCCAGGGTCCGGTACGCGAGCGCGGCGAGGGCGATGGGGACGAGCGGGAGGAGGCTGCCCGGGGTGGCCGCGGGGGCGTGCAGGGTGGCGTGCCCGGCCAGGAGGTCGGCCAGCGCGGCATCGAAGGTCTTCCGGTCCCCGGCGGTCAGGGCGCGCAGCGTGTGCAGCGCGGCGCTGTCCGGGCTGTCGAGGAGGGGATCGCCGGTCTCCCGGGCGCGGGTACGGATGCGGTCCAGGGCGGCGTCGACGGCGGCGAGCCTGGCCCGCGTGCTGGGCGGGTACTCCTCGTCGTCGCCGGTGTCGTTCAGGACCACGGCCGTCAGTCCGGTGGCGAGTTCGCCGGCGGGCGTTCCCTGCGCCTGCTCGGCGAACTTCTGCCGGGCGAAGTGGAAGGCCTCGCCATGCCACACGGCCTTGTCCCTGAGGACCGCCAGGCAGAGCGCCTCGATCCACTCCCCGGGCAGGACGCTCTCCTCGGGAGCATCGTCACCCCGGTCGTAGCTCATGCCGAAGTTCACGTAGTCCAGGAAGACCTCGAAGCTGCAGTGCGGGTGGTACGCCGCGTAGGCGACGGCCCCGGCCGCGGCCTCGGCGGCGTCCTTGAGGGCGGCCTTGGCCTCCGGTGTGCCGAGGTCGGGTGTCTCGACGGAGAGGGCGCCCAGATAGTCGAGGAACTCCTCGGCGATCGACCGCCACTCGTACGTGGCCATCCGGCCGCCCCGCGACATGGACCGCACCTGGCCCACGATGCGGTTCGTGAAGTCCTCGCGTGCTGCCGACACGACGGGCCCGCCCACCTGGTGACGCTCTATCCGCACTGCCCCGCTCCTTGATCGAATCTCTGCGACAGCCTAGGCCCGGGGTCTGACAGGGCAGGAGCATGGTTGCGGCGGTGCAGTGGTGCGGCCGGTCCACGTGCCGGGGCGCCGACCGGTGAGCGGATCAGGGGGTGGCAGCCCTCCCCCGGCAGTGACCTGCGCTCGGTCGGCTCGTCCGTCAGCTCCGGCTCGGTCCGGGCTCGGCCGCCGTCTGCCGGCTCGATGCCGTCGTCGTCACGCCCGAGGTTTCCGAGGCGTGGAGCAGGGTGGTCAGTTCGTTCGGGGCGAGGTAGCCGGCGAGGGCGGTGCGGAGCCAGGCCAGGCGTTCGTGGTGGGCCGTGGCCGGGGAGGTCCCGGGGACGGTGCGCGCGGCCGTGGTGCCGAGGAAGCTGGTGATCGCGCGGGCCGCCACGGCCGGGGCGCTGGGTTGTTCGGCGGTGAGCAGCAGGTGCAGTGAGCCGCCCGCACGGACCGTGGCCGTGTAGGGCTGGCCCGCGGGCAGGTAGAGGGCGTCGCCGGCGGTGAGGGTGACGGTTGCCCAGGGGTCCTGCTCGGCCGCAGTGCCGGTCTCGGGAGCCTTGGTGTTCCAGTGGGTCTGTCCGTCGAGCTGGAGGACGAACAGGTGCTCCGGGGTGTGGTGGACGTGGGTGCCGTCCGTGCCGGTGCCGGGTGTGAAGGCCGCACGGCGGACGGCGTCGGGGGCGCCGAGCACGAGGGTCGCGCGGACGCGGGTGGCGAGGTCGTCGCTCAGATTGGTGAGCAGGTCCGCGATCCAGGTCTCGTACCGCTCGGGATGGTCCAGGAAGAAGGTGCTGTTCCTGGTGCCCCGGGTTCGGGGGGCCGCGGGTTCCGGGGCGGCGCCGGTGTGTGACGGGACGGCGCCGGTGTGTGACGGGACGGCGCCGGTGCCCGGGAGGGCGGGCAGGCCGGTGTCGATGCGGGACCTGATCCCGTCGCGGGTGAGCAGGCCGGGCCGGAACCGGGACGGCAGGAACGCGGTGGTGACACCCCAGGCCTCGCCGTGGAAGGTGTCCGTGTCCTCGACGAGCGCGGCCAGTCGGGTCGGCGGTCGCAGGGTCTCTTCGGCTGTATGGGAAGACGTGACGGCCATGGTTTCCCGCCTCCTGTGTCGAAAGCCCCGCCGGCGCTCGGTTCTCCTGGTCGGTTCTCCTGGGAAGTTACGGGAGTGGTGTGCGGCGGATCAACGGTGCTCCATGACGGCTCCAGCGGGATTCCAGTGAGGTGCGGGGAATGAGGACCGCTTGAGGACCGGTGCAGTCGCGGTTCGGTTTGCTGGCCGTCGTCATGCGATTCCTCCTAGCCTCTCGTTGGCCGTGCCGGTTTTCGTGGCCCGGTGTGTCGAATTCCAGGGGAGAGGATCAATGGGGCAGGCGGTTGACGTCCGGATTCTCGGGGATTCCGGCGAACTACTGTGGCAGGGGCCGGAGTCCGGGTACAAGGAGGTGCTGACTTCCCTCGATTCGGGAAACTCGGCGCTGCGCATGCTGGCCGACGGGGATCCGGAGCACCGCTGCGCGCGGGACGAGGTGATGCGGACCGCGGAGGCGCTGGAACTGATCAGCCGGCGCGGGGTGCCGCGGGGGTTCCTGACGACGCTGCCCCGGGGTGCCCTCTTCGAGGCGGGCGTGGACGCCTTCAACGCCCCGCATCTGGCAGCGCTGGACGTCCACCCGGTGCACTTCCCGCTCGTCTTCGACGGATCGGGTCCGGCGATGACCGAGCTGACCGCCGATTACGCGGCCCAGCAGCGGATGTTCGAGCTGACCGAGAAGGGCGGTGGGTTCCGGCTGAGCTACGCGGCGGACCCCAACCTGTTCTCCTGGCTGCAGGACACCACGCTGGACCGGGAGCGGCTGCCGTACGCGATGTACAGCCCGCAGCCGGTGTTCCGCCGGTTCCGGTCGGGCGAGACGAACATCCAGCGCAGGCGGCAGTTCACGGTGCCCGACGTGCATGTCCTGGCCGCGCCTGAATCCGCCGCCGAACAGTACCTGCACGCGCTGGCGCTGGCGGCCGAGTCCACCGCTTTCTGGTTCGGCCGGGATTACGTGCACGTTCTCGACTCGGTGGTCGGCACCACACAGGACACCGATGACTTCTACCGCCAGGCGGCGAAGAACGCGGCCGGGATCACGGTCGTACGGCGGCTGCCGGCGCATCCGAAATACTACGCGCAGAAGACCGGGATCCTGGTGTCCTCCGGCTATGACGCGGTGATGCTGCAGAACATCCAGCTGGACGAGATCAATGGGCCCCGGTTCGGGATCCGGCTGGCCGACGGGGAATTCCCCGCGATCATTCACGCCTGTGTCGCCATGGGCGGCTCACGGATGCTGCCGTTGGTCCTCGGACGGGGTCTGGCGGGACTGGGGCCGAAGGAGATTCCGGCCGAACTGGCCGCCGTGCAGGTCGCGTTCGTCCCGCTGGCCGAGAAGCACGTCGGCCGGGCGTACGAGCTGGCCGGCTCGCTGTGGACGCGGGAGGTGCGCACGGCCGTGGACCTGGAGTTCCGGCGGCCGGTGCGGGCCAGGATCGGCCGGCTGCGCCGCGACTGGCAGCCGCTGTTCTGTGTGATCGGTGACCGGGAGCTGACCGAGACGCCCGGACTGCAGACGTCGGGCGGACAGCGGATCGACGCGGCGTACGAGCCGTACCTGGCCGAGCAGTTGCCGCGGTGGCTGCGGTGTCTGCCGCGCACGCCCGCCGGGACGGCGGCCCCCTCACCGGTCCTCAGTGGCTGACGGACATTCAGAAGGGTTGATGTGCCGATGACTTCATGGCGGCCGGTGCTGGCGGGGCTGGAGGCGGGCGCCCGCGTGGTGCTGCGATGTCCCAGTGGACAGGGGCTGGCCGAGGCGTTGACGGCCTGCTTCGAGCGGGAGCTCGTCAGCGTCCCGCTCTCGCCGCGGTGCACCGACGCGGAGCTGGCCCGGACGGCCGAGCGGGTGGACGCGTCCCTCGTGCTCGACGGTCCCGCCCTGCGGCCGCGCGAGCTGGGCGGGGAGCCCGCACATCCCGAGGCGGAGGGGCTCGCGTACATCATGTTCACCTCGGGCTCCACCGGGCGCCCCAAAGGGGTCAGGCTCGGCCGGGACGCTCTCCTCGGCAACGCGCTCAAGACCGCCCGGCTGCACGGTTTCTCGCCCGCCCGGCCGCACGGCACGTGTCTGCCGCTGTACCACTGCAACGCCATCGTCATGTCGCTGACCGGAACCCTGGCCACCGGCGCGCCGCTCGTCGTCTCCCAGCCCTTCGAGCCGGACCGCTATGTCAAGGAACTCCGGGCCGCCGGCGCGCGTACCGCGTCGATCGCACCGGCCCTGCTGCACGAACTGGTGCGGGCCCGGCCGCCGTGGCCGGACGGGCTGGAGTACCTCATCACCGCCGCGGCGCCCCTCACCAGCGACCTCGCCCGCCGGTTCCACGACGCCTACGGGCCCCGGCTCCGCCAGGGCTACGGGCTGACGGAGGCGGTGAACTTCAGCTTCGTCATGCCGCTGCTGGACAGCGCGGACTTCCGCGAGCAGTACGTCGCGCACCAGCCGCCGGTGGGGCTGCCCCTGGAGGGCACCGAACTGCGCCTGGAGGACGGGGAGGTGTGGATCCGTACGCCGGACCGGATGCGCGGCTACTGGGAGGATCCGCAGGCCACCGCCCGGGTCCTGACGGACGACGGCTGGCTGCGCACCGGCGACATGGGCGAGGAACGGGACGGTTTCCTCGTCCTGAAGGGGCGGCGCGACGACCGGGTGAACCGCGGCGGCGAGAAGTACCACCCGCTGGAGATCGAGCAGCGCTGGCGCGGGCGCGGGCTGGACGGGCGGGTCGTGGCGGTCGCGGTGGACGAGCCCGCCTACGGCGAGGAGTTCGGGCTGATCGCGCCGGACGCCTCGCCCGCCGGGCTGCGGGCGGCGTACGAGGGCGGCTTCCCGCGTCCGGTGGTGGCCGGGACCGGGGGGTATCTGGCGACGGACACGGGCAAGCCGCGGCGTGCGGTGATGGGCCGCCGGCTGGCCGCGCTGCGGGACGGTGCCGGGCGCTACGAGGAGTTGCTGCGCTACGCCGCCGCGGCCGCGCGTGCCGTCGTCGACAGTCCCGTACGGCCCGCCACCGCCCAGGCCGCCCAGCTGCGGTGCCAGGCGCTGGCGCTGACGGCCGCGGTGGGCGGGACCGGGACCACCGAGAACGGGGCCGCACCGGTGCGCAGCGCCGCGCACGACGCGCTGGACGCGCTGGTCGAGGGCTGGCCGGAGTTCGCCCGGGGGGCCTGCTCGGGCGAGGAGTTGATGCGGCGGCACCCGGGGCTGTGGAAACGGCTGATGACCGAGTGGCCGATGGACCGCTACCCGGAGCTGATCACACGCGTCCTGACCGCCGGCGGCCTGTTGACCGGGCGCGTCCTGGAGGTCGGGGCCGGCGTGGGCAACACCACCTCCCGTGTCGCCCCGCTGGTCGACGGCGACTTCGTCTGGTCGGACCGGCTGCCCGAGCTGGTGGCCCGGGGTACCTGGCAGGGGCGGGGCATCGTCCTTGATCTCGACGCCGAACCCCCGGCGGGGCTCGGCGGGTTCGACACGGTTCTGGCCACCAACGTCGTGCACTGCGTGGCGGACAAGGCGGCGACCCTGCGTCGGTTGCGGACGCTGCTCACGGACGGCGGCCGGCTCCTGCTGGCGGAAGGGGCGAGCCCCACCACCCCCGACGGCACTCCGTGGGCGCTGGACTTCCTGTTCTGCCTCTTCGACGGCTGGTGGGACCGGGGCGGCTTCCGTACCCGGTGGGAGTGGCTCGACCTGCTGCGCGATGCCGGATTCGGTGAGGTCGGCTTCTCCGCCCTGCGCGCCGGACCGTACGACCTGGGCGGTGTCGTCTGGGGCGGGACACCACCCGCTTGACGGCACGGCGCCCGCCGTCCCACCCGCTGCCGCTCCTCCCGCCGGACCGTCTCTTCCCGATCCGAAGCCCGACACTCGATGCATCAAGGAGTCCGCATGCTCACCACCCACGCCCCCCGCTCCGCGACCGTGCCGGCCGACGCGCCGCAGCGGCTGACGATCGTCGACTGGGCCATGAGCCTGGTCGAGGAAGGCTCCACCCAGTTGCACATCGACCACGGCCCGCGCCCGGTCGATGTGCACGGCTCCCCGGCGACCGGTCAGGCGCTGGTGTCCAACGGCTCGGTGGGCGCCGATGTGATCCGGCTGCCCGCGGGCACCGGGTTCGTGCCGCACACCCACCCCGGCCACCACATCCTGATCGTCGTCGGCGGCGAGGGCACCATCACCTACGACGGCCGCGTGTACCCGACCCGGGCGGGCCAGGTCTACCTGGTCGAGGGCGAGGTCCCGCACGCGGTCGGCGCCATCACCGACCACGTGATCGTGGCCGTGGGCTCGCCGCACAAGGAGATCGACGCCGAGGACCGCATGGCGCCGGTGCCGTACGAGGAGGTCATCGCGCCGGACGGCGACCTGACCTGTCTGATCTGCGACGTGTCCGCCGTCGTGCCGGAGCGGCTGCACGCCCTGGACTGTCCGCACTGCCCGTGCCGCGACTGCGCCACCCGGACCTCCCGGTGAGCGCCGTCGCCGCGCTGCCCCTTCTCGACCCGCGCACCGGCCGGGTCCGCGGGGAGCTGGTCCCGGGCCGGACCGGGGAGGTGACCGGTGCGGTGGCCGCCGCCCGGAGCGCCTTCGCGGCCTGGGGGCGGCTGGTCCCCAGGGAGCGCGCGCACCGGCTGGAGCGGCTGGCGGCACTGATCGAGGAGCATGCCGGGGCGTATGTCGAGCGGGAGCGGGCCGGTACCGGAAAACCGGCCCGGGAGGCGGCCGGTGAGGTCGCCGAGGCGGCCGGCCTGTTCCGGTTCTACGCGTGGGCCGCGAGGACGGGCACCTCGCCTGCGGCCGGATCACTGATCGACGGCCACGAGAGCTGGGTGCGCTGGGAGCCGGTCGGTGTGGTGGCCGCGATCGTGCCGTGGAACTACCCGCTGATGATGGCCGCCTGGCGGTGCGCGCCGGCGCTCGCCGCCGGCAACTGCGTGGTCGCCAAGCCGGCCGAGAGCACACCGGACACGCTGGCCCTGCTCGCCGAGCACGCCGAGGAGGCCCTCGGGGCGGGGGTGCTGCGCGCGGTACCGGGTGACCGGGAGACCGGACGGCTGCTGGTCGGCGCCGACGTCGACCTGATCGCCTTCACCGGCAGCGCGGCGGCCGGCGCGGACGTCGCCGCGCGGGCCGGGATCCGGCCGGTCAGCCTCGAACTCGGCGGGAACAGCCCGGTGATCGTGCTGCCCGACGCACCCGGGCAGACCTGGGCGGCCCTCGCGGATGCCTGTGTCTACAACGCGGGGCAGAGCTGTGCCGTCCCGGCCCGTGTGATCGCGGTGGGCGACGGTTACGAGCGGGCGGTGGAGTCACTGACCGAGGCGATGTCCGCGCGGCTCGCCGGACGGGACTTCGGCCCGCTCAACAACCCTGCGCAGGCGGCCCGTTACGACCGTATCGCGGCCGCCTCGGGTGCCAAGCACGACGTGGCCGCCGCCGTGGCCCCGGTCTCCGGCGAGGAGGGCGGCTTCTGGCGCGGTGCGCGGGTGCTGGCCGATCTGCCCGAGGACAGTCCGGCACTGCTGGAGGAGGTCTTCGGACCGCTGCTGACGGTGCAGCCGGCCCGGGACGTGGAGCACGCGCTCGACATCGCCCACGGTGTGCCGCAGGCGCTCGCGGCCAGCGTGTGGACCCGTGACCTGTCCCGCGGGCTCGACCTCGCGGGCCGGCTCGACGCCGGCGAGGCCTGGGTCAACTGCCACCTGGTGCAGACGGCCGAACTCCCGCACGGCGGACGGCGGGGCTCCGGCCAGGGCACCGACCTGAGCGTCCTCGCCCTGCACGAGTACCAGCGGCCCAAGACGGTCACCGTCCGGCTGCTGCCGTAGCGCCCGCGCCCGCCCCTCCCCCACGAAGAAGGACACCAGCATGAGAATCGCCATCGTGGACGGCTACTCGACCTCCCGTTTCCTGGTCGAGGACCTCAACCGGGCGGGAGCCTCCTGCGTCCATGTGCGCAGCCAGGAGCATCCGCCCGCCGTGTACGTCCGGGCGTTCGACGCCCGCGCCTACGACCGCGACCTGGGCTGGTTCCCCCGGCCGGAGGCGGCGGCCGCGGCGCTGGCGGAGCTGGGCGTGCACCGGGTCGTGGCCGGGACCGAGTCGGGGGTGCTGCTGGCCGACCGGCTGAACGAGTTGCTCCGACTCCCGGGAAACCGGCCGGAGTCGGCGGACGCGCGGCGCGACAAGCCGGCGATGGCGCGGGCGCTGCGCGCGGCCGGCCTGGCCGCCGCCGAGGACGTCTCGGTGTCCGACCCGGACGAGGGCGTGGCCTGGTTCGCGGGCCGGCCGGGCGGCCGGGTGGTGGTCAAGCCGCCGTCCAGCGCGGGCAGCGACAACGTGTGGGTGTGCGGCACCGCGGCCGAGGTGGCCGCGGCCTGCCGTACGGTGCTGGACGCGCCGAACTTCTTCGGCGAGCCGAACGGTGTGGCGCTGGTGCAGGACTACCTCGACGGCGAGGAGTATCTGGTCAACTCCGTCTCCCGGGACGGAGATCACAGAGTCGTCGAGGTGTGGCGTTCGGTACGGCTGCCGGGCCCGGACGGGGCGTGCCTGTACGACTTCCAGGAGCCGCTGTCGTACGACGCCCCGGGCGTCGCCGCGGTGGTGTCCTATGTGCGGCAGGTGCTGGACGCGCTGGGCGTCCGCAACGGTGCCGGGCACAGCGAGCTGCGGGTGACCGCCGCCGGTCCGGTGCTGCTGGAGACCGGGGCGCGGCTGTGCGGCGGGGTGCTGCCGGATGTGTCGCTGAAGTACGCGGGCATGTCGCAGGTGCGGCTGCTGACGCTGTCGCTGCTCGATCCGGCCGGTTTCGCCGCGTTCGAGGAGTCGGCCGTGCGCTGGTCCAAGGCGGTGCGCTGGGTCTCGCTGATCAGCGATCGCGCGGGCGGGGCGGCCTCGGACACCTGGCGGGAGAAGCTGCGCCGGCTGGAGACGTTCGACGGGCTGGTCAGCCGGGTGTCCGCGGGTGGGACGGTGGCGCGGACGGTGGACCTCGCCACCTCTCCCGGTTTCGTCTATCTGGCAGCGGACTCCGCACGGGCGGTGCGGGAGGACTACGAGCGGCTGCGCTCGCTGGAGCCGAACGGGTTCTACCTCTCATGAGCCTGCGTGGTCTGCCTTTCACGGGCCCGCGCCCCGGGAGCGGACCGGGCCGCGGCGGGCGCCCCGGGCGTGTGTTCACCGTGGTCTCGCTGCTGGACTCGCTGGGGACCGGGCTGTATCTGGCGGGCGGCACGGTGTACTTCGTCCAGGGCGTGGGGCTGTCCCCGGCGCAGCTGGGGATGGGGCTGGCCCTCGCCGGGGGCGCCGGGTTCCTCGCCACGGTGCCCGTCGGTCTGCTGGCCGACCGGTGCGGGGCGCGGCCGGTGCTGATCGGGCTTCAGCTGTGGCTGGCGGCCGCGTTCACGGCGCTGGCGTTCGTCCACGGGCCGCTCGCCTTCGCCGCGGTGTGCTCCTTGATGACGATGGCCGAGCGGTCCGCGCCGCCCATGATCCAGGCGGTGGTGGCTGATCTGATGGGCGGTGCCGAGCAGGTCGGTGCCATGGCCCGGATCCGCACCGTACGCAATGTCGGCTATGCGCTCGGCGCACTGCTGGCCACGCCGTTGATGGCCGTGCACGAGCTGTGGACGTTCCGGGTGCTGCTGCTGGGCAACGCCGTGTCCTACGTCGTCGCCGCGTTGCTGCTGCGGACGGTGGCGGTGCCCCGCCGGGCGGGCGGCCCCGCCGTGCCCGGCCCGCGCCGCAGCCGGCTGCCGCGGGGGCTGGGCGACCGGCGGTTCCTCGCGGTGACCGGGCTCAACGGGGTGCTGGTGCTGCACCAGACGATGCTGAACGTGGGTCTGCCGCTGTGGGTGGTGCGGCACACCTCGGCGCCGGTGGCCTCGGTTCCCCTGCTGTTCGCGCTGAACACCGCGCTGGTGATCGGGCTGCAGGTCCGCTTCAGCCGCGATCCGCGGCAGGAGGGCCGCAACCGCCGCTCCCTGCGGTGGGCGGCCTGGCTGCTGGCCGCGACCGGGGTACTGATGGCCCTGAGCGCGGGTCCGGGCCGGGCCGGGGCGCTGGTACTGCTGGTGCTGGCGGTCGGCACGCTGACGGCGGGCGAGCTGTGGCAGTCGATCGCGGGCTGGGCGCTGCCGGTGGACCACGCGCCCGAGGGACGGCGCGCGGAGTACCTGTCGGTCTTCAACCTCGGTGTCACCGTGCAGGCGGTGCTGGGGCCGCTCGCCGTCACCGCGGTGGTGGCGCTGGGCCCGCGCGGCTGGCTGCTGCTGACCGCCGTGTTCAGCGCCGCCGCACTGCTGTCGGCCCCGGTGCTGCGGGCCCTGGAGCGCGCCCGGCCGCTCCCCGCCGTCGCGCCGCCTCTGCAACGGCAAGGAGAGAGCGCATGACGCGGCAGGCGGTACACGGTGAGTACGCGGTGGGCGCGGCGTCCGAGCGGGCCGTGCCGCCCGGCGGGGCCCGGCCGCCGTCCTCGCCGCTGCTCCTCGGTGAACCGCGGGTACGGGTGCCGCATCTGCCGGACCATCCCTCCTGCTTCGGGTGCGGGCCCGCTCCCGGTCTCGGCCTGCACCCCGTCGAGGAGGACGAGCGGGGCATCGTCGCCGAGCTGACTCTCGGCCAGCTGCATCAGGGGGCTCCCGGTATCGCGCACGGCGGCATCGTGGCCGCGGTACTCGACGAGGCCACCAGCCTGGCGGTGTGGCGCGCGCTCAACCGGCCCAATGTCACCGGGCGACTGGAGGTCCAGTTCCTCGCGCCGGTGCCGCTCGGCGAGTTGCTGCGGGTGCGGGCGCACTGTACGGCCGTAGCGGGCCGGAAGGCCTACGCCACCGCAGACCTGTACGTCGGCGGTGCGGACGGGCCCGTCGCGGCGAGCGCGGCGGCCGTCTACATCGCCGTACCCGCACAGCACTTCGACCGGAAGGCGACCGCCGCCGGGCCCCGCGATCCACGGACCCCTCAGGACGGACCATGACCCAGGACATCCTCGCCGGACCCACGTCGGCCTCCGACGTGCCGGCCGCCCCGCCGGCCGCGCACCGGTCGGCCGCCACCGGGCGCATCGCGGTGGCGAGCATGATCGGCTCCGCCGTCGAGTGGTACGACTTCTACCTCTACGGCACCGCCACCGCGCTGGTCTTCAACAAGCTGTTCTTCTCCTCCCTCGATCCGGTCGCCGGGATCCTGGCGGCCTTCGCCACCTACGCCGTCGGGTTCGCCGCGCGGCCGCTCGGTGCCGCGGCGGCCGGGCACTTCGGGGACCGGTGGGGGCGCAAGCCCGTCCTGGTGGTGTCCCTGTTCACGATGGGCCTGGCCAGTGCCCTGGTCGGCGCTCTGCCCACGTACCGGCAGGCCGGACTGCTCGCGCCGGTGCTGATGGTGGTGCTGCGCGTCGTCCAGGGGCTCGCGGTCGGTGCGGAGCAGGGCGGAGCCGCCGTGCTCACCGTGGAGAGCGCCCGGTCGGCGCGGCGCGGGCTGTGGGGCGGCTTCGCGATGTCGGGCTCCTCGCTGGGGCTGCTGCTGTCCTCCGGCGCGTTCGCGCTGACCCAAGGGCTGCTGGACGACCGCCAGTTCGCCCTCTGGGGCTGGCGGGTGCTGTTCCTGTCCAGTCTCGTGCTGGTCGTCATCGGGATGGTGCTGCGGACCACGATCGACGACTCGGCACGGTTCACGGCCGCGTCCCCGGTCGAGCGGCCGGTGTACGACACGCTGCGCCACCATCGGGGCCCGCTGGCCCTGGCCGTCGGCATGCGGGTGTCCCAGACGGCCGTCTCGTACTTCTACACCGTCTTCGTGCTCTTCTACCTCACCGACCACGGCCACCACGGCAAGGGCCTCGGTGTCGCCGTCATCACGGTCAGCGCGGCGCTCAGCATGCTCAGCACCCCGGGGTGGGGAGCGCTGTCGGACCGGTTCGGGCGCAGACCCGTGTTCCTGTTCGGCGCGGTGGGCAGTGCGCTGTACGTCGTACCGTTCTTCCTCCTCGTGGACACGGGGTCACCCGTGCTGACCGGGATCGCCGTGCTGATCGGCGTGAACGTCTTCCATGACGCCATGTTCGGCCCTCAGGCGGCCTGGTTCAGCGAACTGTTCCGCACCGGTGTCCGGATGAGCGGCGCCTCCCTCGGCTATCAGACCGGAGCGGTGCTGGGGGGCGGGCTGCTCCCGCTGCTGGCCACCTCGCTGTACCTGGTCGCGTCCAGGCAGCCGTGGCTGGTGTGCGCGTATCTGCTGGTGCTGTCGGCGCTCACCGTGGCCGCGGCGCTGCGCGCCCCGGAGACGCGGGAGCACGAGCTGACGGCGTGACCCGGGCACCGTCCGGCCGTCCGGTCACACGCCCGCCAGGAGGCCGGGCGTGGGTCATGGGCGGGTACCGGCGGCGGAAGGGGTCGCGGAGCGTGCCGGGTACGTCGACGGCTCCACCGTGCGCGAGCGTGGGGTGGGGGTCGGGGACGGGCGTCCGGTCGGGGTCGTCGGGGGGGCGTCGGAGGGTGCGGCGGCGGTGGC
>NZ_MLYN01000040.1:0-16566 GCF_001866675.1 Streptomyces sp. MUSC 14 | reverse complement strand
CGGAAAAAAGAGAATTGCTCCGCAATTCTCCTATGGAATCCACTCCGTGAATTCCATCAAAAAGCGCGGCTAGTGGGATGGGGGCGTCCCGGGTCAGGAAATCTCGAAACTGCGTCAGAATGCCTGCCACCAAGCTCACTGAAACAGCATCACCATACCACCCGAGTAAAAGGCGGTGGTCCCCTTTCCCCACTGGGAAAGGGGACCACCTATTTCCTGTTACGTGCTGAGCAATGTGCGGCCGACCGAGCGGAGCAGGGCGTCATAGCCCCGCCACAGGCGGCGCGGAGGGAATGCCACGAACACTGCCGACAGGCTACCCCAGCAGCCAGACCGGGAATCACAGAACAGGCGTAGGGCGAGACGGCATGTGAGAGGGCCTGAGGACCAGGCGGACGGGTCCAGCCCTCCCCCACCTTCCACGGGCCGACAGGCCCCGCACAGCCCCACACCCGGCCAGCGCGGCGGCCCCGCCGACGCGCAACAGACTCCAGGCGGCCCCGCCCCGAGGCCGCCACCGCCACCCGCCCCGCCCCCATTCCTCACCTCCCTTCAAAAAGCGCGGGTCAAGTGGCAGCAGAGGGGATGTCAGACCCCCGGACCACGCCCGACAGGGCCTGTGGCCAGGGGCTTTGGGGAAGCCGGCTCAGAGGCCGCGCAACCTCCAGCGCAACCCCTACCGCAACCCCGTGGCGCAACATTCAGCGCAACTCGCAGCGCAACAGGGCTTCCACCTCCTCCGTAGAGACACTATTATTTGTGTTGTTGGGGGAGGCGACCCCCAACAACCGCAAGGGACCAGCGAAGGGGAAGACATGGAGATCCAGATCTCAGACGGGATCGTCCGCCGAGTGCGCGGCGGTATCGACGCGCCCATGACCGGTCTTGCAATTCAGGCCCGCACGGTCGCTAACCTCCTGCCGCTGCTCTGCCAGCGCGCCGGAGCGAGCATCGTGCACAACTCGGATGCGAACTACACCGGAATTCGGTTCGACACCAAGGTCGGTCCGGTCGTTCTGGAGATGCCTACGGGGGACCGTCCCTATCGGCTCGTTCACGAGCTGCCGGAGCCGGACGCGACCGGTCGTAGCGAGGTGGAGATGCGGCGGTTCCCGCAGATCTACAAGCCCGCCGGAGTCGCGCACATCACGGCCGAGTTCCTCCGGACGCGCGGGTTTCTGAAGTAGTCCGCACGGGGGGCGTCTCGTCGGGGCGCCCCCGGTCACCCGGCATCACCGAGAGGAGAAGGGGAACCATGGAGAACACGCGGATTGCGGAGCAGGCCGAGGAGACCGGAGCACCGCTGACGGATGCCGAGAAGGAGCAGGCGGGTTACGCGCTGCGGGAGTTGGCGCGTAGCGAGAGTGGCCCGGATGCGCTGCGGGTCTCGGCGGAGCAGTTGGAGATGGTCCGGCCGTTCTTCGAGCTGGGTTGGGCGTTGGGTGTGCGTACCGGTCACACGGGTCCGGCCGTGGCGGACGTGCCGGTGGATCGCTCGACGGTGGCGCGTGCGTTCATGCGGTTGGTTTCGTCGCGGGTGGCGGACCGGCACGTGGTCGCCGTGGCGCGGAGCTTTGGGCCGCAGCAGGCCGGGCCGCTGGTGTGGCAGAGGGTCAGGTATCACGGCAGTCTGACGCGGCGTCATGGTAGGTACTGGGTGCAGGCGATCCACGTTCACGGCAGGGCGTTCGGGTTGGGTGTCACGCTGCGCTACGACCTGTGTGAGTTGCTGGAGGACGAGCCGGTGTCGGTGGTCACGAACGTACGGCGGCAGAGCTTGACGCCGCTGCCCGAGTACCGCACTTCGGTCTGAGTGTGCAGGTCAGGGGTGGGTTCACTCACCCCTGAAACACACTATTATTGAAGTTGTTCGGGGGCGGTGGCCCCGCCCCCGAACCGCAGAAGCCAACACGAAGGGGAGAACACCGCATGACTCAGCAGTTCGCCGAACGCGCCGCGAGCGTGGCCCCCACCGGTGCACGCAACGCCGATCTTGAAGACCTGGTCCGGATCCTGGAGGACCAGAACCGGCGCAAGCTCGATGTGATCGCCACCGCGTCCGCGCTGCGGTTCCGTGAGGGAAACGTGCACGTGGAGGGCGTGGAGTCGCTGATCAGCGAGGACGGGGTGACGGAGGTGGACGGCATCTACCGGCCCACCGCCGTGGCCGACGAGGGGATCTCGGAGAAGCTGCGGCTCCCGCTCGCCTACCTGCGCCGCATGCGCGCCGAGAACGTCCCGCTCCTGGACGAGAACGTCAACGCGTGGCTTCGGGAGGAGCCGGAGCGCCGTTTCATGCTCCGTGCGTTCCGGGGCGACAACGGCCCCGGCATGCCGCCCGCCGAGGGCGTGGCCCGCGCGCTGCTGTCCGACAGCTACAAGCTCATGGACAACTACGAGATGCTGTGGGCCGCTCTGGACGGGGTGAAGCAGTCCGGCCACCCCACCCGCGTGACGGGGTGCGATCTGACCGACCGGCGCATGTACGTACGCGTCGAGTCCGAAGCGGTCGCGGTTCAGGCGCGTGCGCTGCTGCGCGGCTACCGCTCCCCGTTCGACGGGCGCAGCGGTGACGAACTGCCGATGATCTCCGCCGGTTTCGTCATCACCAACAGCGAAGTGGGCGGCGGGGCGTACACGATCACCCCGCGCGCGGTCGTCCAGGTGTGCCGCAACGGCCTGACCATGACCAAGGACGTCATGCGCGCCGTGCACCTGGGAGGCAAGCAGGACGAGGGCGTGGTGTCTTGGTCCGGTCAGACCCAGCGCAAGACGCTGGAGCTGATCACGTCCAAGACCGCCGACGCCGTGGCGACGTTCCTGTCGCGGGAGTACGTCGAGGCGAAGCTGACGGAGTTGGAGGCCGCCGCCGGTAAGGAGCTGTCCGAGCCGACGAAGACGATCGAGCACGTCACCAAGACGCTCAGCATCAGCGCCGAGGCCAAGGACATGATCCTTGCCCACTTCGTACGGGGTGGGCAGATGACCGCCGGAGGCGTGATGCAGGCCGTTACGTCGACCGCGCAGACCCTCACCGACGCCGACCAGGCCGCCGCCCTGGAAGCGCTCGCAGTGCCCGCGCTCACGGCCGCAGCCACGCACGGCTGACAGACCCCCGTGCGGGCCGGGCAGTCCCGAGCCCGGCCCGCACGGGCCCGCCGCCCCACGGGGCGCGCAGCGCTCAACCCGCTTGCGCAGTGCTAACCCGCTTGCGCGGCGCGCAGCGCTCGCCGCCGCTCCTGCCGCACCGCGCCGACCGCGAGGAGCAGGCCGCCACGCTCCCGTCCCCGGCGCGCAGCGCGGGGGACAGCCGCCCACCGCCCCCGTCGGCGAGCGCAGCGAGCCGCACGCCGGCGTAGGGCGCAGCCCTACGCCACCCGCTGCGCGGGAGAGATCCAACGCCCGGCCCACGTCAAGGAGTCACACACCATGCCCGCACGCCCGGAGCTCACCCGCCCCGACGACGCCGCCATCACGGCCGCCATGAGCCGCACCCTGAACGCGCTCGCCGTACTGCTCGCCGCGCTCGGCGACGGCGAGCACACGCTCAGCCTCGTCGCCGAACGCACCGACGACAGCTTCCTGCGAGGGCGGGCGGACCTGTCCATCGGCACCGCCCCGGCGCGCCTGGGAGTCCTGGACGAAGACGACTACTGCCGACTGCGCACGCTGCTCGTGTTCGCGCTGGAGGGCAGCACCGTCCGGCGTGCCGTTCTGGTCGCCACCACGGCCGCCGAGCCCCACCCCCGCGCGTGCGGCTGGACCGTATGCGACGGGTGGCTGCACCCCATGGACACCGCCGAACTCCAGCGGGCGGTCATCCCGTGCCCCGGAGTGACCGCCGTCTCGCGCGAGGTCTACCCCGCCCCCGCCCTCCCCCAGCTCCCCCACGCCGACGAGGAGAACCCGCATGCCTGACAAGCCCGCCGCCACACCCGACGGCTACTGCAACAACAGCAAGCCGGTCTCCGGCACGATCCGCACGCTCAACGCC
The DNA here is from genome assembly GCF_001866675.1 of Streptomyces sp. MUSC 14. NCBI lineage: Bacteria > Bacillati > Actinomycetota > Actinomycetes > Kitasatosporales > Streptomycetaceae > Streptomyces > Streptomyces sp. MUSC 14. The sequence continues at coordinate 12,572 of NZ_MLYN01000040.1, read as the reverse complement.
AAGCGCACCGGGCCGAAGTTCTTCCACCTGCACGGCCGCCGCTACGGCGCATGCCCCTGCGGCCGCGAAGTGTCCCTCACCGACCGAGGCAACCTCCGCCGCCACAAGCAGCCCCAGGAGTAGCCCGCAGACGCCGTTCCCGCCCCACCCCCGCCCAGGGGCGGGAACGGCCCCCCTCTCGGCCAGCGCGCCACTGGCCGACGTCCTGCCGACCCGGCGCCCGGTGCCCTCCCCTTCAGCGGGCACCGGGTCGGCAGGCGCCCCAGCCGCCCAGTCGACCGAGGAGTCGCAGTCCATGACCTGCCCGAGCCTGACCATCGACACGCCCGCCGGCCCCGTGCACGCCACCGCCGGCCCCCTCCAGGTGAACGCCGTCGTCTTCGAGCTCGGCGGAGCCATGCGCGGCAGCGTGCACGTCACCGGCACCCACCACCCCCACCACTGGGACCAGTTCACCGCAGTGCGCGCCTGTCTCGGCCCGGTCAACGCCTACCAGACCACCGCCCCCGCCGAGGACCTCCCGCACCTCGCACGCGGCCGGACCGGCTACCGGGGCAGCCTCACCCTCTACCGCGACAACTACACCGACCGCCCCCAGGTATCCGTGTATCCGATGGAGTCCGCCGCCGAACAGGAACCGTCCCGGAAGACGGCGGCGGTGCTCACCGCCGTCCTGCGCGCCTGCGCCGAGCACGTCGCGCAGCGCACCGACCTGCCCGCGATCCTGGACAGCTCCCGGCAGCGCGACGCTCCCTCCCTGCTGCGCTTCCTGCTCTGGTCGGTCACCCACCACCAGGCCGAGGCTGCCCGCCTCGAACGCCAGGCACGCGAAGCCCACCCCGCGCGGCGCGCCGCCGTGGCCGCCTGGTGGACCGTCGCACGATGGTTCACCGCCTGCCCGCACCCGGTCCTGCTGCTGTTGCTGGCCGACCTCCCGCACTCCGTGCTCCCCGGTTCGCTGGCACGCACCGTCGATGTCAAGCAGTGGTTGGCCCCCTACTGCCTCGACAGGGCCGCGGACGAGCACGAGCGCGCACGCCGGGCCCAGGACGAGGCCGCCTCCCTGCGCGCCCACCAGCACCCCCGCCCGCGCGACAGCCGCACGGCCCTGGCCACCGCCCACTGACGCCCCAAGGAAAGGCGCAGGTCAGGGGTAGGTTCACATCAGACTCAATGACACCATTATTGACAGTGCGAGAGGGGCCCGCCTCCCCCTGCCCCGCCCCCTCTCGCACCCGGCTGCGACCGAAGGAGCCCCCGTGCCCGAGCAGTTCGTGTTCACCGTCAACACCGGATCGTTCGGCTACCGGGTGCTCGACCGCCAGGAGCGCGGCACCTGTTACGGGGTCGTGTGGCACGACCCGAACGGTGTCTGCGAGTGGGTTGCCGAGTACCCCGGCAACGCCCCTGGGTCCGGCGGCGGCATCCCCGGCTTCGCCAGCCGCACGTGGGCGGCGCGCTTCCTGTACCGCTACCGCAAGCCCCAGCCGTCCGACCGCCCGTGACGCACCGCACCGCCCTCCCACCCGTACACGCCCAACCGCCCACGGAGGCGATCCGATCATGCGCTGGCTGATGAGCCGTGGTGAACGCACCCGCCCCGATACGCCCCGCTACGCCGAGTGCCCCGCCCCCGACAAGGCACGCGCCCTGGCCCTGGTCGACGACTTCGCCCACCTCTTCACCGTCCTGCGGGAGTGGCGAGAGGTGTACGGCGACGAACTGACCGCCTGGGCCATGCAGGTTGAGGCCGACAGCATCGAGAACCTCCCCGCAGAACTGATCGACGAATGGGAGTGGCAGGGCGACCCCATCCGCATCGACACCGAACGCGGCGGCTACCTGCGGGTCTCCGACTACCGCGACGTCCCGGTACGCCCCGGCATCAGCACCCACACCACCGCCGGCCTGCCCCTGTGGACGACCACGCCCTGACCGCCGGGCAGACCGCCGGCACCGCTCACCGCCGCCCGGAAGGAGACTCCGTGTCCATCCACCGCCACTTCGCCGTTCCCGTCAGCCGCATGCCCCGCATGTGCACGGCAACGATCGAGTTCCCCGCGTGAGCGGCCCGCCACCCCCGTGGCGCCCGCAGGACTTCGACGACCACTGCGAGACGTGCGGCGCACCGCCCGGCCAGCTGTGCAAAGCGTGGTGCGACACCGGTTACACCGCCGCAGACGCCCGCCGTGACGCCGAGTTGCGCGACCAGGCCGCGAGCCGACCCGCGACCGACGCACCCACCCGCCATCCGACGAAGTGAAGAGGACCCATGACCGCCCAGGAGTTGACCACTCAGGAGCAGTTGAACGCGTTCACCGACGAGGTGGCGCGTGAGCTGGGGACGCACTGCCAGACCGACCGGCTCACCGGCGTCGTACGCGGCAGGGGACGCCTCATCATCGACGGCGACGGCCGCGCCCTGCGTCTGTGCCAGCCCAACGAACACCGCCCCGACCGGCTGAAGATCTACGCCGCGCTGCCAGATGAGAACCGGGTGACCGCGCCGTCGATCAGGGTCACGGCCAGCAGCGCGCGCCATGTGGCACGCGAGATCACCCGGAGGCTCTACCCGCTTCACACCGAGGCCGCGCAACTGGCCGTCGAACTCGCCGCCCAGCAGCAGGAGGAAGACTGACGCCTCCAGGTACGGCCCGCCCGGACGCTCCCGCACCGTGCCCGCCAGGACACGACGCGCCCCTTCGCGCGCCGTACCATCCGCCAGCTTGCCGCTGCCGGGTGCTTCCACCGTTGCCGTATGCCAGACAGGGGACCACCACCTTGGCCACCTTCGACCACGCCACCCCGGATCGCTGCGCCCAGCTCGCCCACGCCCTCACCGCGGCCGGCCTCACCTGGAGCGAGAACGGCCGCAAGGACGCCCCGGAGTACCTCACCTACACCGTCACCGACCCGCGCGGCCGCGTGTGGGAGGTCAGCCCGGCGACCAACTTCCAGATCCGGCCCTCCAGCCCCGCTCAGATCTGGCAGGCCAGCTGCGGCGACCTCGCCACGCGCACCCCGGTCCTGTCCGCCCGCAAGCTGGCTGAGCACATCAGCGACACCCCCTAGAACTGCCGCCTCTTCACCCCCCGAACTGAAGCAATAAGTGCAGGTCAGGGGTGGGTTCACACAACAAGAATTCACACTATTATTGATAGTGATTCGGATCTGCCACCCCTCCCAGCCGCGGCGCCGAACCCTCTTCGCTCTCCCCCTCCCCCATCGAGCCTTAGGAGTTGCCATGCTGCGAGTGCTGCGCCGCATCCTGCGACCGGCCCGACTCCGCGTGCCCGCCCGCCGGTTCGCGGCCGGAATCGCGGCGCTGCCGCCGACCGCCCGGGAGGCGTTCGGCATGGACGCCAGCGCCGAAGAAGCCACCGCCTACAACCGCAGCCGCGTCGCAACGGCGACCGCCGTCGCCCTCTACCGCAGCGGGTACTCGCTGCCTATGCCCGACGACCACCTGGACGACGCAGTGCGCGCCCTGGACTTCCCCTACTCGGCGCCGAGTCCAGAGACCCGCGCGGCGATCCGGGCCGCGCTCGCCGTCCTGGACGCCGACTACACGGTCACCGTCACGCCCTGACCGCCCGCCCGCATGGTCGTGGGCCGCCCCCTCCGGGCGGCCCACGCGGAAGGAAGTCCGATGTTCCTCGTCGTACCCGACCCCGCTCACGGCCTGGTCGCAGCCCCCGAGTCCTCCGACGACCTCACGCCCCTCACCGTGGAGACCCTCACCGCCCAGGAATTCGCCTGGAACAGCGAGATCGAGGCGTACACCCGCGCGGCCGACAGCAGCCCCGCAGCCGTGGACCACACCGCCGCCGTGCTGCGCGAGCTCGGCCACTACGTCTTCTCCGCCCATACACCGCTGCCGACCCGTCGGCCGCCGGCCTCCCCGGCGCCGTAGCCGCCCCAGTTCTTCCACCCCTTGCGCAGCTGGAGCCCCGTCATGCCCCGACCCCGCCCCCACTCGCAGCGCCCCGTCCGGTACACCACCGCCGAGCACGCAGGGGTGCACCAGGTCGTGGACCAGTTGCACGGGTACGCACTCAGCACTCACACCAGCCGTACGGACGCGGAGGACTCGGTACGCGAACTGGCTTCCAGCCCGACGGCCGTCATCGAAGCCGTCGAGGAGCTCGACGCCGCCCAGACGGGCCCGGCCGCCACCGAGCGCCGGATTCTGCGCCGGTACGGGTACGCCTGGAGCCTGCGCCAGAACGAAATGCTCGCCCTGCGGGGGGAGTTCAGCTACCACCGGCTTCAGACCCTGATCTCCGGCGGCCACCTGGCCATGGTGTTCAGCCCGGCCGGTCTGCCGTTCTACACCACGCCCGAGCGGTACAAGGAGCTGTCGCCCCGATGGATCCGCGACGGCGACGACTGGTTCCCGGCAGCCGATCTGCCCTGCCTCCAGCGTCCCCGGCCCGTTCTTGAGTCCCTGCGCCAGCACGAGCGCCACCAGCCGTGCGAGCTGCACGGGATCACGCTGTCGCGGTGTCTGATCTGCGGTCCGCGCGAGAGCTTCGAGTGCCAGTGGGGCGAGTGCACCGCCAACCGCGTCAACGCCTACTGCGAGCGCTGCGTACGGATGGACCCCCGGCGCTCCTTCGCGCTGCCGCCGCGTCGGGAGCACGACTGGCCGTAAAGCCGCAGGCCAGGGGCAGGTTCACACTACCCCGAAAGACACTAATATTGTTCTTGTTGGTTCTGCGGGACACCCCCTCGCCACGGCGGAGGGCCGCCCCCGCCGTGCGTCATCTCCCCTCCAAACCACGGAAAGGACCCCGGCAATGAAGCACCTGGAACTGCGCGCACTGCTGGCCGAGCCGACCACGCCCCTGATGCGCGCCGCACTCCGCGGCCTCTCGCCCGAGACACTGGAAGCCCTGGCCCGGGTCGCCGACCGGGCCGCCGGGCAGGCATGGCGGCAGGTCGTCGTCGACAGGGTCCGGGCCTTCGCCGCCGGGCAGCCGGGAGAAGGACCGCAGGCCGTAGCCGCGTACTTCACGACCACCGAGCGCAGGACGGCCGACGGAATGTTCGTGGGCTGGAGCCCGTTCGTCGCCGCTCTGACGCCCACCGAGGCCGCCCCGGACCTCCGACACACCGAGACCACGGCGACCATGGTGCCGCTGGGCGAGGACGCGAGGGCCGAGGTGGACTTCGCGGACCCGAGGCTGGCCGAGGCCCTGCACCGCCTCGCGGCGATGGACCCGCCCGCGCACGGTGACGTCCTGCACGTCCATCTGCCCAGCTCGCGCGTCACCCGCGTGAAGCCCTGACCGTCCACACGAGCGGGCGTCCCGCGTGGGCGCCCGCCGGGAGGTGCACCGTGCCGGTTCCGATCCTCTGCCAGATCTGCCACGACGGCGGTTACCAGCCCGACAGGCCGGGCTCTCCTACCGCTGCCGTTCCTGCGCCAGTGTGGCGCCGGAGTCGGCGTTCGCCGTACAGAGCGACGAGCGGCTCGTCGTGATCGCGGGCATATTCCACGTTCTCGCCGTACCAGACGCCCACCAGGTGGTCACGCCCGACCGGCGCTGCCACGCACCGCATCTGGGCGCCAGCCTGACCCTGGCACTGCGGCTCAACCGGACCCACCCGGTGTTCCGGCAGGCTGCGGACGTCAGAACCGCCGAGGATCTGCTGTCCGCCCTGGACGCCGACGAGCGGGGCCCCTGGGTGCTGTCGCCCGCACAACTGGGGGTCCTCACCCGGGCCATGGACCTTCGCGACGCCCTCCTGCCCTCGGCGTCCCGGCAGCACCCGGGGCTCGACGCCGAGATCCGCTCCGCCCACGCACGGAGCCGGCGGACCCGGGCCGCGCGACACGACAGCATTCCACGCCCCGGCCCGCTCCCGTTCGCATGCGCCGGCCATCCGTGACCCGCAGCGCCCCAGCGCGGGACCCAAAGGAGGTAGACCCATGTCCGTGTCCCACTCGGTCTACGCCGCGTACAGGGTGGTGATCGCACCGCCCCGAGACTGGGGAGCGCTGGACTCACTGCTGGAGGCCCAGACCCCCCACGCCGACGGAAGGGAACCGTCCGTCGCGCGCGTCCACTTGTTCACGGTCGGCGACAGCGAGCACGTCATCCTGGCGACCGGCTATGCGGAGCTGTGGCCCAACACGTACAGGGCGGTGCCGTCCCTCGCGATCAGCGCCCAGTGGGACACCGCCCTGCGTGAACACGTGAAGGACCTGGGACTCACGGTCCAGTCCGGCCCGTGCTGGCACCTCGTACACGACCTGAGCTGAGGCGCACCGCTTGCCAGGTCGGCGCACCGGAGGACTGCCATCAAACCCCCAACCGGGGCGACGTTTTCGCAGGTCAGAGGGTATCTAGCCCCCAACGCAAAAGACACTAATATTGAACGTGAAGCGAGAGGGCAGCCCCCGCAGCCGCCCCAACTCGCCGACGAGGCAAGGAGAAGGGAGCCACCCATGGCCACCGCCGTCTCGACCCCGACCGACACCCCCGACGCACACGAGGAGGCCGGGCAGCAGATCGTCCAGCTCGATCCGGCACTGCTCGTACGCGACAAGTGCAACGCCCGCGAGCACGACACCGAACCGGACGAGGACCTGATCAACTCCGTCAAGGAGATCGGTGTCGAGGATGCGATCAGTGTCCGGCCGCTGCCCGACGGCACCTACGGCGTCTTCAAGGGCTGGAGGCGCGCTCAGGCCGCGCAGATCGCCAACTCCGCTGCCACCGACGACAGCCGCCCGGTACGCACGGTGAAGGCATACGTGCGGGGCGACCTCGTCGGCCGCGACGGCTGGACCCGGTTCCTGTCCCTGGTCGAGAACAAGCACCGTGAGGGGATGAGCGAGCGGGACACCCTGCGGTCGCAGGAACTGTCCCTGATCGACATGAGCGACGTGGAGCGGCGCCGGGCCACCAAGGCTCTCGGTGTCGGCCGCAATGCCGCCAAGCAGGCCCAGGCCGCGCAGAAGCTCGATGACGCCGCCCTGCGCCGGGCGGCGGCCGGGGGCATGGATCTGGAGCAAACCGCCCAGCTCGCCGAGGTCGAGACCGTTTCCGGCGCGGAGCGGCGGCTCCTGCGGGCGCTCAAGCGCGACCAGGAGGAGGGCGGCGGCGGGCGCGGCCACTGGGACCAGGAACTGGCCCTGCTGCACGCCGAGCAGACCGACGCCGAAGCCCGCGCCAAGGCCGAGGAGGAGCTGAAGAAGGCCGACATCACGCTCCTGGGCCCGGTGCGCTCCTGGGAGAAGGACCCCTCCCGTCCCCTCACCGACCTCACCAGCGGCCTGGGCAACCCGCTCACCGAGGACAACCACAAGAACTGCCCCGGCCACAGCGCCCGGCTGGACGAGGAACACCGCCCCGTGTGGCACTGCACGGACCCGGCCGAGCACTGCCACAAGGTCCGGCCGCAGCCCAAGAAGCCCCGGACCCAGGAGGACGAACAGAGGGCGGAGGAGCGCCGGAAGGTTATCGCGTGCAACCGGGCGTGGAAGGCCGCCGCCGGGCCCCGGCAGGAGTTCGTCGCCCGCATCGTGCGCATGAAGACGCTGCCCGACGCGGCCCGCGTCTTCGCGCAGACGGTCCTGCTCACCCTGCCCGGCTTCTACAGCAGCTGGGCCGACAAGCGGGAGTTCGAGACCCTCGCGCGTCTGCTGGGCATCAAGGAGCCCCAGAGCACCGACCTGACCGAGACGGCGGCGCAACTACCCAAGGCACGCACGCTGAACGCCGTCTTCGCAACGGTCGCCGCCGCGTGCGAGCACAACATCCGCGAGCCCAAGACCTGGTCGTACCTCACCGCCCAGCAGGCCCGCTACCTGCTGCTCCTCGAATCGCTCGGCCAGGCCGACAACGGCAGCTACCGGCTGTCGGAGGTGGAGAGCCAGGCCGTAGCCGCCCACCGGCCCGACGCCAAGGCCTGAGGGCTCACCACCAAGTCCCCGGCCGGGCACACCCGGTGCCCGGCCGGTCCCCCATCCCCTCGTCGCAGAGAGGCGAACCAGCATGTCCATCACGATCAACGACGTCCGCGCGTACATCACGCAGCTGCCGGACGCCGCAGCCCTCGCAAGCGTCCAGGAGGCCGCCGCACTGCGGCTGCTTGCACTCGACAAGGAAGCGTTCGCGGGCACCACCGCCGGACGCCGGGCCCGCATCAACGACTCCCTGCGCCCCGCCCTCCTGCGCAGCCTCACCGGCACCGTGCAGGAACGCAACCGCACCGGCAGCCGCGCGGGCTTCCTGCTGGACGAGGAGTCCACACGCATCCTGCGCACCGACCCGCGCAACAACCGCTACCGCATCCCCCAGGACACCAAGCGGTTCCGGCTCCCGGGCAACGGCATCCCCGTCTCCTGCCTGGACCTGATCGAAGACTGACCAGGCTCACCACGCCGCCCCGGCCACCGGGGCGGCGCCCGCCAGCACACGGCGACCAACCACCCAGGCCCTCCCTGCAAGCGCCGTCCTCCGACCCGGACAGCGAAGTCCCCGACCACCCCTCTGACCCCCGCCGCCCGACGGGCATGGCCCCCTTCCGCCCCTCGGGCGGCGGGCGTAACCGAGATGTGACCCATGGTCGGGGTTCATGGTCGCCGCCGTGGTCGCCCCCGACCGGTGTCATCTCTCTGGCCGGCCGCCATGCCTCGGCGCCAACTGCCCATCCCACCGCCCCGATCAAGCACTCAGGAGGGCCGCCATGTCCGCGAGGACCCGCAGGTGCCGCGACTGCGACACGAACAACGACACCACCGCCACTGAGTGCATCGGGTGCGGCCTCCCACTCCCCCGATCCCGGGTCCGGGGCACACGCGTCTCCCGCGTACGGCGAAGCCGCGATCTGAGCTGAGCCGCTCCCAGCCTGCCTCGGCCACAAGTCCCAGATGAGCGGCAAAGCATCCGGGCACCTTCCAGGCCCCGTCCTCACGAAAGCGACGTGTGACCCCATGTCCGCCCCTGCCCAAGCCCACAGAGGAGAGCCCACGGCCCCGGTGCTGGTCATCAGCAACCGCCTCGACGACGATCCGGTCGGCTTGCACCCGTGCCCGGTCCCCCGCCTGCAACTGCCGTCGCCCCTGTTCAACAGCGCGGAGTACCAGCGCGCTCCGCTCGTCCTCCTCGACGACCGCAGCCACACCGATTTCACCCTCCGCCACATGCCGCACCGCCCCGGACTGATCGTCGTGCTGGCCGATCCGGACGACGCCACCGTCTACCCCCGCGCCGCCGCCCTCGGCGCCGAAGCCGTCATCCGGGCCGGAGAAGGCCTGGGCTGGCTGCATCTGCGCCTGCACGACGCAACCGGCTGCCGGTACGTCCGCTGGGAAGTACTCCTCGGCCCTCCCCCATCGGCCACCAGCTGACACCGGCCGGCCGTCGCCGCGCACCGCCCACACACTCCGCGCCCCGGAGGAACCGACCCATGCACTCGATCCCCCAACGCTGCACCCGCCGGCCCCTCTCGGGCGGTCTGGTGGTGCCGTGGGTAGCCCTGATCCACGACGGCCACGCCGCCTTCGGGGCCCTCGACGCCGACCGAGCCCTCACTGCGTTCCGGCGACGCCTGTGCCAGATCTGCGGCCAACGGCTCGACGAACGCTGCTTCCTGACCGTCCGCCCGGCAGACGTCGCCCAGGGCTGTTCCCCGGAACCGGCGATCCACCCCGAGTGCCTGCCGTACACCGCCGAGCACTGCCCGATGCTCAATGGCACGGCCACGCACTACCGCCGCAGCCCGGTCCTGGCCAGCCATCCCGCCGGTCGTCCCTGTACCGATCCGTCCTGCCCCTGCCCGTCCCGCACACCGGACGCCGGTCACACCGCCCGCAGCGGCAGCCCCGCCGAACGGTACGAGGCCTGGATGATCCACACGCACCGCTACCGCCTGGTCCCGCTGCCCGACCGGCCCGAGACGCCCTCCGGTATCAGCCTCCACGTCCCCATCCTGCGCAAACGCGTCCTGCGCACCGCGCCCCTCGCCCCCGACCTGCAACACCTGATGGACCTGTGGAACGCCCTCATGAACGGGTCCTGACCCCACCCCACCCCACCCCTGTAGCGCACGCAAGGAGAATGCCGTACTGATCAAACCGGACCCGGCCACGCCCGAAGGCGAGGCCATCCTCGACCTGGCCAACCTGATGGACGGCCTCCACGAATGCACCGGCGAGTGGCCCAGCTCGGACACCGTCGACATCCTCAGCGGGTGGTTCAGCCGCTTCAGCTTCGCCGTCCGCGAGGACGCCACCCCGCAGGTGACCGGCCGGGCCTGGGTGCTCCGCCGGCAAGACCGGCACAGCGATGAGGTCTCGCTCTTCTGCGACGAGGCCTCCGCCCTGGCCTCACTGGCGCGGCACGCGCGCAGTTGCTGGGACAACGTGGCGGGCACCGACGGCATCCCGTACCTTCCGCCCGACGACGACCAGGCGGCCGTGGACCTCTACTACGGTCCCAAGGAGGACCGCAGCGACGAGGACTACACGCTGTACGCCGGCGGCATCTCCCGCTACGCGCGCCCGGCCAGCCGCCTCAGCCTCTCGGACGCGCAGACCTGCGCTCAGGCGAACAGCGCGGCCGTCTTCCACCCGCAGGAGAATCCCGACGACGAGGGCCTGCCCTGCATCGAGATCGCGGGGATCCTCGTCTTCGCCTACCTCGACGCCGACCGTGAGGCCGTACGCGTCTCCGTCCACCTGGACACCCCCGATCAGCGGTTGGTCCAGGCCGACGGCACGGTCCCGATCCAGGTGGAAGTGGAGGACGACACGGTGTTCAGCACTCTCACCACACCCCCGGCCCCGGCAGAGGCGACCGGGTGGAAAGCCCTCGTCAGGCGGCTCACCCGCCGCACCGTCGTCCACGACGCAGGCAAGCTCCAACAGTGGGTTGACCCTCACGATAGATACACTATTATTTGATTTAGGAGGTGTTCGCATGGCCCCGTCCGTCAGGCACGTGTCCGGCACCGTCACCGGAAACGTGGAAGTCCGCTTCACCGAAACCGGCATCGCCGTCTGCCGGTTCCGCCTCACCGAGACCCCCACCCAGTGGGACGCCGACGCACGCACGTGGCGCAACGGGACCCCCATCCCCTACATCTGCACCGCCTGGCGGGACCTGGCCCACAACGCCACCGAATCCCTCGTCAACGGCGTCAGCGTCCTGGTCAAAGGCCGCATCACCGCGATCAGGGACAACTCCATCTACCTGAGCGTCGACGACATCGGGATCAGCCTGCGCGGGCGCATCGCATACACCGAGACGAGCCTGCCCAGTCCGGCCGCCGCCGCCCCGGTCACCGTGCCCCTGGCGCCCCAGCCGAAGGCACCGACCACGCCCCGGCCGACCACCGGGCGAGAGAGCCGCCCGCCCGCCTGGTGGGAGAAGAAGAGGGCCGCCCGCTGGCCCTAGGGCGTGTCCGGCGGGTCACGGCGATGAGCCGCACCGGACACTTCCTAGAGCGGGGCCTGGCCAATGGAAGCTGCCGCCCGTTCGCCGGAAGACAGTTCTAACTGTTCACGCACGTGTTCCCGAACGTCGGATTGAGGAGGCCGACGATGTCGATGGCGTTGCCACAGAGGTTGATCGGGAGCTGGATCGGGACCTGGATGGTATTGCCCGAGACGACGCCGGGGGAGCCCACAGCCGCACCCTCGGCGCCGGAGTCAGCGACGGCAGTCCCGGTGCAAGTGACGAGGCCGGCGGCGGTCAGGGCGATTGCGGCGATGGTGGTACCTACGCGCATGGGTTCCTCCTGCTGCTCTGCGAATGTTCGTCCTGAGCATGGGCCGTAGGAGGATCACGAAAACCACGCTTGTGGGGGCGCTGGAGGCGCACGCCGTGTCCGGTCGCGCGGCTGTGCGCGGTTCTCCTGGGTGCGAATCGTCCCATAGGGCACGTCCAAGTCCGGGCGCCTTCCCGGCAGCCGTCGACGGCTCCCCCCTGTACGACGGCCGCTGACCGCCCCTCCCTTGCTTCCCCTTCACCCGCCACGCCGGCGCGGCACCGGATCGCCTACCGGCGCCAGCGGCGGTCTGCTCGAAAGGCCGTGCCGTCATGCCCGCACACGTCCTGTCCCAGTGCGCCGCACCCACCGCTCTCACCGCCCACCTCACCCGGCCAACTCGCCACCGATCTCAGCCAGTACGCTCCGGGCGAGGTGTGGGCCCAGCGCGTCCGCCTCGACCTCAGTGGGCGTGTGGCCCGGCCCCAAGAGGAGTGAACCGCTGCCACGAGCCGTACGGCGTACACGCCGGCACTGCCGGCTCCTGATCGAGGAGTTCCCGCTGCCACTGCTGCGTGAGCACGGCGTGCGCCTCATTCAGCTGGCGCGCACCGGCAACCTCCGAGAGGAGGAGTTCACGGTCCTGCCCGACTCACGCCACCCCGAGCAGCTCCTCGTCCGAGGGCCGTGGACGTTGCGTGACGACCTGGAGTCCGTCGGCACCGTGCCCCAGCAGGCCGGCACCCGCACATGCCTGTTGGCCAAGAGCTCCATCGGCGACTGATGGCTCACCCAGGTCTGCGGCGGCAGCCCCTATGAGTGGTGTGCATCGTGAAATCGCAGGTCAC
>NZ_MLYN01000004.1:0-5223 GCF_001866675.1 Streptomyces sp. MUSC 14 | reverse complement strand
CACCGACCTGCTCAGCACCCGCGTACCCGAGCACGACGGCCGCCAGCCTCTGCACCTCGTCCAGTACGAGGCGCAGCCCGGCCGCACGCGGCAGCTGCGCTATGCGTGACCGCAGGCTGTCGTCGGCCTCGCCGGCTCGCGCGGCGACGCCCGGCGCGGAGGTGACGGCGGGAGCGGCAAGGCGGGAGAGGAGAGAGCTGGGTCGAGTCGTCGTGAACGCGGGGACGAACCGCGTCCAGTCGGCGTCGACGACCAACTGGGTGGTGAGACCCGCGTCCAGTACCGCCCCGAGGGCGGACAGGGCGAGTCGGGGGGCGAGTGCCGTCACGGCGCCCTGGTTCCGGCGGCGGCTGCCGGACTCCACGGCCATCCCGTCCCCTGCCCACGGGCCCCAGGCGACAGACGTCGCGGGCACGCCGTCGCCACGACGGCGCTCGGCGAGGGCGTCCAGGACCGCGTTGGCGGCGGCGTAGGCGCCCTGGCCCGGGCTCCCCAGCGTTCCGGCCAGCGAGGAGAACAGCACGAACGCGGAGAGATCGTGGTCGCGGGTCAGTTCGTCGAGCAGGCAGGCAGCCGATGCCTTGGGATGCATCACCCGCTCGATGCGTTCGGCGTCCGTCGCCAGCAGTGTGGCGTCGTCGAGGACTCCGGCCGCGTGGAAGACGGCGTCGACGGGGTGTTCCGCGAGGAACGGGGCAAGGTCCGAGCGGACGGAGACGTCCAGGGCGCGCAGCGTGACCCTCGCGCCCGCTCCTTCCAACTCGGCGCGTAGCTCGTCGGCACCGGGTGCGGCTTCGCCGCTGCGGCTGACCAGGATGAGATCCCGGGCACCGCGCTCCACCACCCAGCGCGCCACCTGTGCGCCCAGGGCGCCGGTACCCCCGGTGACCAGCACCGTCCCGTTCGGCTCCCAGCGGGGGGCTTGCTGCGGCAACGGGCCGGACTGCACGAGCCGTCGGCCGAAGACACCGTGGGTGCGGATGGCGAGTTGGTCCTCGCCGGACTGAAGGTGTGTCAGCGCGTGCGCGAGGCGGGCGTACGCTCGGTCGTCGGCGCGCTCGGGCAGGTCCACCAATCCGCCCCAGACATCCGGGTGTTCCAGCGCTGCGACGCGTCCCAGTCCCCATACGGCGCTGTGGGACGTACGGGCGACGCGTTCGGCCCTGTCGACTGCGACGGCACCTTGGGTGACAGCCCAGAGCCGTACGCCCGGGAAACGCGAGTCCCCCAGCGCGCGCAACGCGTTCAGTGTCCCGACCACCGGTTCGGCAGACGCAGCGAAGCCGAGGAGGGAGAGGACTCCATCCAGGTCACGGGCGGCGTCGGGCGTCTCGGTTCCCTCGGCGGGTGCGCAGAGTACCTCGGCGCAGGCCGCGGGATCGGCGGCGTCCGCTTCGACGACGTACGGGGTCAGTCCCTGCTTACGGAGAGCGGAGACGAGGCCGTTCGCGATCTCGCGTGGGCCGGCGTCCGCATCGGACGGGATCAGAACGGCCCAGTTACCTGTGCGGGACGCACCCCTGGCCGGCGTGATCTCGTCGTCCCGGGTCAGCGGCCGCCAGGACACCTCATAGCGCAAGGCATCGACGGCCGCCCGCTCCTGTCGGCGGCGGTACCACTTCGACAGCGCCGGGACCACCGGCCCGAGCGCGTCCTGCGCAACGTCGAGATCCGCGGCGAGAGCCGGCAGGTCCGCGTTCTCCACGGCCGCCCAGAACTCGGCGTCCACGACAGCGGACACCCGGGACGGGCCCAACGGGCCACCGGGAGACGGTTCGTTCGGGGCGAGCCAATAGCGCTGCCGCTGGAACGGATACGTCGGCAGATCGACAGGCTCGACACCCTCACCGCCTCCGAACACCGCCGCCCAGTCCATCTCCCCGCCGTCGACGTGCAACGTCGCCATCGCCCGCAGCACGGCCAGGTGTTCGGAACCCTCCTTGCGGAGCATCGGTACGAACAGGACGTCACCTGCGTCATCATGCGGAACACAGTTCTGGGCGAGGGCGGTGAGGGTGCCGTCGGGACCGATCTCCAGGAAACGCGTCACACCCTCGGCGACGAGCGCAGCCACGCCATCGGCGAAGCGAACCGCCTCACGGACGTGCCGCACCCAGTACTCGGCCGACGCCAACTCGCCGTCCGCAGCAAGCCGTCCGGTCACGTTCGAGACGACCGGGATCGACGGTGCACCGTAACTGATGCCCTCCGCGACCCGGCGGAACGCGTCGAGCATCGGCTCCATCAACGGGGAGTGGAAGGCGTGCGAGACCCGCAGACGCGACGTCCGCCGGCCCTGCGCCTTCAGCTCTCCGGCGACGTCGACGACCGCCGACTCCACACCCGCGATCACGATCGCGCGGGGGCCGTTGACCGCCGCGATCGACACCTCGCCCGCACGGCCTTCGACCAGCGGGGCCACTTCCTCCTCGGTGGCCTCCACCGCCACCATCACACCACCGACCGGCAGCCCCTGCATCAACCGGCCACGGGCCACGACCAGAGCACAGGCGTCCTCCAGCGACAACACACCCGCCACATGCGCGGCAGCGACCTCACCGATCGAATGCCCGATCAGGACGTCAGGACGCACCCCGAACGACTCCACCAGACGGAACAACGCCACCTCGACCGCGAACAACGCGGGCTGCGTCCACTCCGTACGACCCAGCCGCTCCGCATCCCCGCCGAAGACCACATCACGCAACTCGCCTCCCGCGTGAGCGCACACCGCGTCGAACGCCTCCGCGAACACCGGGAAAGCCTCGTACAACTCACGGCCCATCCCCAACCGCTGCGCACCCTGACCCGAGAACAGGAACGCCTGCCTCGAATCTCCACGGTCCTGGCCGTTGATGGTTTCCGGTGAAGTGAGGCCATTTGCAAGGGCGTTCAGAGCCACGGTCGGACCAGTGCCGTTCTCGGTGATGAGTACGGCTCGATGCTCGAAGTGGGTCCGCGTCGTCGCGAGGGACAGCGCCGCACGACCGGGTGCGATGTCGGGGTGTCGGTCGGCGAAGGTCGCGAGAGAACGCGCCTGGGCACGCAGGGCTTCCTCGGTCCGGCCGGAGAGCAGCCAGGCGACCGGTGTGGAGGGCGGGTCGGCGGGGCGGGCGTCGGGCTGAGGCTCCGGAATCGGGGCCTGTTCCAGGATGACGTGCGCATTGGTACCGCTGACCCCGAAGGCCGAGACTCCCGCCACACGGGGGCGGCCGGTATCGGGCCACTGCCGCTGCTCAGTGAGCAGTCGTACGTCTCCCGCCGTCCAGTCCACGTGTGAGGACGGCTCACCCACATGCAACGTCGCCGGCAACACACCATGCCGCAACGCCTCCACCATCTTGATCACACCAGCCACACCGGCGGCGGCCTGGGTGTGACCGATGTTGGACTTCACCGACCCCAGCCACAACGGCCGGTCGCCCTCACGCCCCTGCCCATACGTGGCAAGCAGCGCCTGCGCCTCGATCGGATCACCCAGCCTCGTACCCGTCCCGTGCGCCTCCACCACATCCACATCAGCAGCAGACACACCAGCCGCCTCAAGCGCCGCCCGAATCACCCGCTGCTGCGACGGACCATTCGGAGCCGTCAGACCATTCGACGCACCATCCTGATTCACCGCCGAACCCCGCATGACGGCCAGCACGCGATGCCCCCGCGCCACGGCGTCCGACAGCCGCTCCACCAGCAGGACACCGGCCCCCTCGCCCCAGCCGGTACCGTCCGCCTCCTCCGCGAACGCCTTGCACCGGCCATCACCCGCCAGACCACCCTGCCGATGGAACTCGGCGAAGACGTCGGGGGTGGACATCACGGTGACGCCGCCGGCGAGGGCGAGGTCGCATTCGCCCACGCGCAGCGCCTGGGCGGCGAGATGCAGGGCAACGAGGGAGGAGGAGCAGGCCGTGTCGACCGTGACCGCCGGTCCCTCCAGGCCCAGGACGTACGACACCCGGCCCGAGACGACACTCGCGGCGTTGCCGGTCAGCAGGTGCCCTGCGATGCCCTCCGGCGTGTCGTCTCCCGAGACGGCGCCGTAGTTCTGGTTGCTGCATCCGACGAAGACACCGGTGCGGCTGCCGCGCACGGAGGTGGGTTCGAGGCCCGCACGCTCCAGTGCCTCCCAGGACGTCTCCAGGATGAGGCGCTGCTGCGGGTCCATCGCCACCGCCTCGCGGGGTGACACTCCGAAGAAGGCCGCGTCGAATTCGGTGGCCGTGGTGACGAATCCGCCCTGACCCGTGGCGGCTGAGGAGGCGTCGCCGGCCGTGTCCCAGCCACGGTCCGCGGGGAACGGTGTGACGGCGTCCATGCCGGCCGCGACCAGGTTCCACAGTTGTTCCGGGGCGGTGACGTCACCGGGGTAGCGGCAGGCCATGCCGATGATGGCGATCGGCTCGGTCGCTGCCCGGCTGAGTTCGTCGTTGCGACGGCGCAGACGCTCGTTCTCGGTCAGGGAGGCGCGCAGGGCGGCGACCACACGCTCTTCGGAGGTGGACATGCTCAAACTCCACTGGTTCATGGCCCGTTCGCGGGCGGACGGGAGGTCGTGGCGGAGGGGCGGCGGGAAGGTGTGTCAGGAAGCGGAGTCGCCCAAGGCCAGTTGCACGAGTGCGTCGACGTCCATGGCCTCGATCGCGCCGGGTGCGGGTTCGTCCGTGTTCTGCGACTGATCGAGCGTGCCGCTGTCCGCCAGGGACAGCACCGCTGTCAGCAGGCCGCTCTCCTCCCAGCGGGAGAAGGGGATCGCGGCCAACGCGCTGCGGAATGTCTCTTCGTCGCTCTCCGCCCCCCGAGGACTCGTCCCGGGCACCGTCTCCGTGACCTGCGACTGACCGAACAACTCGTCATGGAGGTGATCGGCGAGGTGGCGCGGGGTCGGGTGGTCGAAGACCAGGGTCGACGGCAGCCGCAGTCCCGTCTCGGCATGGATCTGGTTGCGTAGTTCTACGGCGGTGAGGGAGTCGAAACCCACGTCCTTGAAAGGGCGGTTGAGGTCCAGGGCGGAACGTGAGGAGCGGCCGAGCACCACGCCCGCCCGCTCGCGGACCAGTTCCCGCAACGCCCGCAGCCGCTCCTTCTCGGGGCGCTGTGCCAAGCGTGCCGTCAGGACGGCCCGGACGTCTTCGGTCGTCTTCTTCTCGACGGCGTCAGTGCCGGTGGGTCCGCTGGGGCCGGCGAGATCGGCGAGGTCGGCGAGGAGGGGGCTGGGACGACGAC
>NZ_MLYN01000039.1:0-75357 GCF_001866675.1 Streptomyces sp. MUSC 14 | reverse complement strand
GTTCTCAAGGAACGGTCGCTTCCTTTGTACTTACCCTCTCGGGCTTTCCTCCGGGCTTCCCTTCGGTGTTTCCGACTCTATCAGATCTTTTCTCGATCCGATTTCCTCGGTGCTTTCCAGGTTCCCGCTCCGCTTTCGCTTCGCGTTTCCCTTTCCGGCGGTTCCGACTCTATCAGATCCTTTCGGCGTCTGACTCCCAGTCAGGGGGGCTTGTCTTCCCGGCCGTTGGGCCGTTCCGACGTCTCAAACCTTAGCGGATCCGCTCGGCGATTCCCAATCGGGGCGCCGGGCTTCCATTCGAATTGAATTCGGGCATGCCGAAATCGACCCGGACGGGGGATCGTGCTGGTGGTGTGAGAGGGTGCCGCGCGAAGCGGCGGAGTGTTGCCGGAGAACCGTTACGGCTCGGTGGCAACCCGGAGAACTCTACGGATCCGGCAGGCGAGCGTCAACCCTCGCTGTCAAGATCTTTTCTGTGGCCCTGATGGGGCGGCATCAGTCCAGGTCGGTGAGGCGGCCGCCGGCGTCCGGCTGGGCGTGCTCCACCCTGCGCAGCAGACGGGTGAGGACCTCTCCCAGCACCGCGCGCTCCACGGGAGTGAGGTCCTGGAGCAGGTCCTCCTCGAAGACGGTCGCCAGGCGCATGGCCTCCAGCCACTTCTCACGGCCTTCGGGGGTCAGCTCGACGATCACCCGGACGCGGTTCGACTCGTCGCGCTCCCGGGTGACGAGACCCTCGGCAACCATGCGGTCGATCCGGTGGGTCATCGCGGCCGGCGTGAGGCCGAGCCGCTTGGCGAGGTCGCTGGGGCCCATGCGGTAGGGCGCGCCGGACAGGACGAGGGCCTTGAGGACCTCCCACTCGGCGTTGCTGATGCCGAGGGCCGAGGTCTGGCGGCCGTACGCGACGTTCATGCGGCGGTTGAGCCGGGACAGGGCCGAGACGATCTTCTCGACCTGGGGGTCGAGGTCCTGGAACTCGCGCTGGTAGGCGGCGATCTGTTCTTCGAGGGTCGGCTCTGTGACGCCGGGGGTGTCGGCCATGGCCGCAGTATCGCACGCAGCTCCTTT
The DNA here is from genome assembly GCF_001866675.1 of Streptomyces sp. MUSC 14. Lineage (NCBI taxonomy): Bacteria > Bacillati > Actinomycetota > Actinomycetes > Kitasatosporales > Streptomycetaceae > Streptomyces > Streptomyces sp. MUSC 14. The sequence goes on along the minus strand of NZ_MLYN01000039.1, from coordinate 74,286 downwards.
GCCTTGAAGTCCTTGATTGTGTAGTCTTTAGCTTCGAACTTTAGCTTTGAAGTCTTCAGATCTAACTTCTTCAGATCTCAGTAGTGAGAGAGGTGAACGTGACCAGGGCGATGGGCGCAGCGATGCGCCGGATCCACGTGGGTAACGCACTCAGCGCCTTCGGGCTCGGCTTCACGGTCCCGTACCTGTACGTCTACGTGGCGCAGGTGCGGGGTCTGGGGTCGATGACGGCGGGGCTCGTCCTCGCCGTCTTCGCCGTGGCCGCGCTGATAGTGCTGCCGTTCGCCGGCCGGGCGATCGTGCGGCGCGGCCCACTGCCGGTCCTGCTCGCCGCCCTGGTCACCGCCGCGCTCGGCGCGCTGAGCCTGGGGCTGGCGGGCAACGCCACGGCCGTACTGCTGTCGGCCGCGGCGCTCGGCGCCGGGCAGGCCGTGATGCAGCCGGCGCTGGCGACGATGATCGTGGACTGCTCGTCGGCGGACACGCGCTCGCGTGCGTTCGCCATGCAGTTCTTTCTGCAGAACCTGGGGCTCGGTGTCGGTGGTCTGATCGGCGGCCATCTCGTCGACACCACGCGCGTGTCCTCGTTCACGCTGCTGTTCGCGATCGAGGCGGCGATGTTCCTGCTGCTGGTCGTGGTGATGGCGACGGTGCGGATGCCGCACGCCCCTCGGCTGGGGGACGTTCCCGCGCCGTCGGCAAGGGGCGGCTGGAAGCAGCTGCTCGGGAACCGGGCGATGGTGCAGCTGTGCGTGCTCGGCTTCGTGCTGTTCTTCGCCTGCTACGGCCAGTTCGAGTCGGGTCTGAGCGCGTACGGCGTCGAGGCCGCCGGGATATCCACCTCGGCGCTGGGCACCGCCCTGGCCGCGAACACGCTGATGATCGTGGTCGCCCAGTTCGCCGTGCTGAAGTTCGTCGAGCGGCGTCGGCGCTCGCGCGTGATCGCCGGGGTCGGCCTGATCTGGGCCGTGGCGTGGGTCGCGGCCGGGTACGCGGGGCTGGGGCACGGCAGCCAGGAGATGGCCACGGCCGCGTTCGTCTCGACGTACGCGCTGTTCGGGCTGGGGGAGGCGATGCTGTCGCCGACCGTCGCGCCGCTGGTCGCCGATCTGGCGCCGGAGGGCATGGCCGGGCAGTACAACTCCGCGTTCGCGCTGGTCAAACAGCTGGCGCTGGCCGTCGGTCCGGCGGTGGGCGGGCCCATGGGTGCCTCGCTGCACGCGCCGTACATCGTGACGTTCCTGCTGTTCTCGCTCGGGATCACCGTCCTGGCGCTGCGGCTCGGGCGGCGGCTCACCGCGGTCCAGGACCGGCCGTGGTCGGCGCATGCCAGCCGGGTGGTCACGCGCGGTGGGGCGCCTTCGGAACCCGTGGCGGCGGAGGCGTAGTCCGCGGCCCGGAAGCGGTTCGCGGCGGCCGTCGCCTTCGGGTGGCGGCCGTCGTGCGTACCGGTCAGCGGGTTGCCGTCACCAGGGTCACGGTGAAGGGAAGCGTCGCCGTGCCGTCGGGGGCGGTGCGGTCGGCGAGCTGGTCCAGGACCAGGCGCGCCGCGGCGGTGAGGGCCTGGCTGCCGCCGGCCCGGGCGATCAGGCCGCCCCAGAGGGCGGTGAGGTGGCCGGGGACGTAGCCGGCCAGCGGGGGCAGGGTGATGCCGAGGGTGACCTCGCGGTGGGCCGTGTCGTGGTAGCCGACCGTGCGGAGGGCTTCGGTGAGCTGGTCGGCGGTGCGGGCGAACGCCCGCGCGAAGTAGCCCGGCGCGTCGGGGCCGCCGTACGCCTGGAGGGCCTGCTGCTGGGCGAGGAAGTAGGGCTGGCGGTCGACGGGGGCCCAGACGGTGGTGGCGAAGCGGCCGGTGGGGCGGGTGACGCGGGCCGCCTCGGCGAAGGCGGCGCCGAGGTCGGGGAAGAACTGGGTGCCCTGCTGGCAGACGACGGCGTCGAAGACCGCGGTGTCGTAGGGGAGGTGGTCGGCGGGGGCGACCGTGAAGTCGATGTCGGGGTAGAGGCGGGGGTGCTGCTCCCGGGCGACCCGGATCATGCCCTCGTCGATGTCGGCGCCGCAGACCCGGCCGGTGGGGCCGGTGAGCGCGGCGGCCGCGTGAGCGGCGAAGCCGGTCCCGCAGGCGAGGTCGAGGACGGTGGCGCCGGGGGCGAGGTCCACGGCGCCCAGGAGCTCGGTCACGAAGGGGCGCATGATCGGAGCGCTGTAGGCGGCGTACTGCTGCGGCCCTTCGCTCGCGCGGTGTACGTCTGTCGGGGGCTCGTCTGCCATGGGTCAGTGCTTCCCCTGCGTCCCCTGGTTTCCCTGTTTTCCCTTCGGCAGGACGAATTCGCACCACACGGCCTTGCCGCCGCCGGGGGTGCGGCGCGAGCCCCAGTTCGAGGCGATCGTGGCGACGATCGCGATGCCGCGGCCGGACTCGTCGGCCGGTTCGGCGCGGCGGCGCCGGGGCAGGTGGTCGTCGCCGTCCGTGACCTCGACGATCAGGCGGCGGTCGGTGCGGCGCAGGCGCAGGCGCATCGGCGGGGTGCCGTGCTGGAGGGAGTTGGCGACCAGTTCGCTGGTGGCGAGAACGCCGAGGTCGTGCAGTTCGGTGGGGAAGCGCCAGCTGGTGAGGACGCCGGAGGCGAAGGCACGCGCGCGTGGGGCCGCCTCCACGCCGCCGAGGAGTTCCAGGGCCGCGTTGCGGAAGAGTTCGCCGGCGGGCCCCGTACGGGCCGGGTGCTGGAGGACGAGGACCGCGACGTCGTCGTCGTGGTCGGCGGTGACGCCGGCCGAGCGGACCAGGCGGTCGCAGACGACCTGCGGGGTGCCGGTGGCGCCCGCGAGGGCGCGTTCGAGTGCCGCGATGCCCTCGTCCAGGTCCTCGTCGCGGCGTTCGACCAGGCCGTCCGTGTAGAGGACGGCCGTCGATCCGGGGCCGAGCGCGATCGATCCCGACGCGTGCATCCAGCCGCCGGTCCCGAGCGGCGGGCCGGTGGGTTCGTCGGCGCGGGAGACCGTGCCGTTCTCGTCCCGGACCAGGATCGGGAGGTGGCCCGCGGAGGCGTACACGAGCCGGCCCTCGTTGGGGTCGTGGACGGCGTACACGCAGGTGGCGATCTGGTTGGCGTCGATCTCGGCGGCCAGGCCGTCCAGCAGCTGGAGCACCTCGTGCGGGGGCAGGTCGAGGCGGGCGTACGCCCGGACGGCTGTCCTGAGTTGGCCCATGACCGCCGCCGCGCGCACGCCCCGGCCCATGACGTCGCCGATGACGAGGGCGGTGCGGCCGCCGCCGAGGGTGATGACGTCGTACCAGTCGCCGCCGACCGCGGCCTCGGTGCCGCCGGGCTGGTAGGTGGCGGCGATGCGCAGGTCGTCGGGTTGTTCCAGCTCCTGCGGGAGCAGGGAGCGCTGGAGGGTGACGGCGGTCTCGCGCTGGCGGCGTTCGCTCGCGCGCAGGCGTTCGGCGGCCTCGGCGTGGTCGGTGACGTCGGTGGCGAAGACCAGCACGCCGGCGTCGCGGTCGCCGTCTTCGGCGACGGGGGTGCACGTGAAGGTGTACGACCGGCCGTCGACGGCCTTGCGGGACTTCAGGGTTCGGGGCTTGCCGCTGCGCAGCACCTGGTCGAGGAGCGGGAGCAGGCCCAGCTCGGCGAGCTCCGGCAGCGCCTCCCCCGCGGGCGCGCCCGCCGGTCGTGCGCCGAAGGCCGCCGTGTACGCGCCGTTGACGTAGGCGAGGCGGTGGTCCGGACCGTGCACGAGCGCGACGAGGGCCGGGACCCGGTCGAGGACGTCGCGTGCGGGCAGTTCGTCGACGGCGGGCACCGGGGGTGTGCCGTCGGCCGGCTGCTCGGCGCGGGCCGCGGGCACCGAGCCGTCTCCCCGCCGGTCCGGGGGGACCGGGGTCTCGGTCCGCGCGGCGGCGCGGCGCTGCGTTCCGGGGAGCCGGGCGCTCCAGCGCGTGAAGTTCACTGTGGGAAGAGCCTCGTGGGTGCTGTGGGCGGGCGGGTGACCCGTCCGCGGACGTGGGGCAGTCTGGCAGGGTCTTGGCGGGAGCGCAGGGTCTTGCGGGGGCGGGCCGCGACGACATCCGTCAGACGCCGGAGCGGGCCGTGGAGTTCCTGGGTCCGGTCAGGACGACCCCAACGGGTCGTCCGAGGGGCTGTGAGGAGGCTTTCCACCGGCAGCGAGTTCGAACTCCGCTCGGGGATGTTCGAGCGAACCGAGCGAGACGATCTCGCGTTTGAAGAGCCCTGCGAGGGTCCATTCCGCCAGCACGCGGGCCTTTCGGTTGAAGGTGGGCACCCTGCTGAGGTGGTAGACGCGGTGCATGAACCAGGCAGGGTAGCCCTTCAGCCTGCGCCCGTAGACCTGGGCGACGCCCTTGTGGAAGCCGAGGGAGGCGACCGAGCCGGCGTACCGGTGCGCGTACGTCTCCAGGGGCTCGCCGCGCAGCGCGTGGGCGATGTTGTCGCCGAGGGTGCGGGCCTGGCGGACGGCGTGCTGGGCGTTGGGCGCGGTGTCGGTGCCGGGTTCGGCGGCGGTGACGTCGGGGACGGCCGCCGCGTCACCGGCGCCCCAGGCGTGCGCCGCGCCGTCCACGGTCAGTTCGGCCGTGCACTTCAGGCGGCCGTGGGCGGTCAGCGGGAGGTCGGTGGCGGCGAGCACGGGGTGCGGTTTGACACCGGCGGTCCACACGACCGTACGGGTCGGGAAGCGCTGGCCGTCGCTGAGGACGGCGACGCGGTCGGCGCAGGAGTCCAGGCGGGTTTCGAGCAGCACCTGGATGTTGCGGCGGCGCAGCTGGGTGACGGCGTAGCGGCCCAGCTCCGCGCCGACCTCGGGGAGGATGCGGTCGGAGGCCTCGACGAGGATCCATCTCATGTCCTCGGGGCGGATGTTGTGGTAGTAGCGCACGGCGTAGCGGGCCATGTCCTCCAGTTCGGCGAGCGCCTCGACGCCGGCGTAGCCGCCACCGACGAAGACGAAGGTCAGGGCGGCGTCGCGGATCGCGGGATCGCGGGTGGAGGAGGCGATGTCCAGCTGTTCGAGGACGTGGTTGCGCAGGCCGATGGCCTCTTCGACGGTCTTGAAGCCGATGCCGTACTCGGCGAGGCCGGGCACGGGCAGCGTGCGGGAGACGGAACCGGGGGCGAGGACGATCTCGTCGTAGCCGAGGAGGTCGGCTGCCATGCCCTCCTCGGTGGTGGCGGGCGTGGAGACGGCGGCGGTGCGCACCTCGTGGTCGACGGAGATCACCTCGCCGACGACGACGTGGCACTGGGGCAGGACGCGGCGCAGCGGTACGACGACATGGCGAGGGGAGATCGATCCGGCGGCCGCTTCGGGAAGGAAGGGCTGGTACGTCATGTAGGGGTCGGGCGTGACGACGGTGATCTCGACCGCACCTCGCCTGAGCTCGGCCTTCAGCTTCCGCTGGAGACGCAGGGCCGTGTACATCCCGACGTAGCCGCCGCCGACAACCAGAATGCGCGCACGTTCCTTCACCATCCCATGACGCACCCGGCGCTGTTGTTTGTCCACAGTCCCGGCAATTTGTGTGACCGGCGGGCGGGTGTGCGGTGGGCCGGGGGTGGTCGGCGGGGTGGACGAAAGGGGGCAGCTCAGCGGGGGCGGGCCACAGTGTGCGAAGGTGGGGAATCGGGACGGATGTGACGCGTACTCCGATCGGGGGGCGCGCTGTGCGGAACCTGCCCCTTCTGAATTGACTGCCTCTCAACTATGTTCGTGTGTCGACGGGGTGTAGGGAATGTGCTCGAACGGGGCCCGCGACGGGCGGACCCGGTCGAGATCGAAGTGGGTTCCGCGCACTCCGGATTCAGTGGCGGGGAGTCTCCGGGGGGAGACGTCATTACCGGGGGAAAAACATGCATGTTCAGGACACGCATCATTGGTCATCGGCAGCCGCAGCCGTCGTCACACCCGGCGGCGGGGCGGTGAGCGCCGCAGTGGGCAACGGACGCGCGGACGCGTCGCGTACGACACCGCTGCGCGTGGACGCACAGCGCAACCTGGAGCACGTGCTGCGTGCGGCGCGCGAGGTCTTCGGCGAGCTGGGCTACGGCGCGCCGATGGAGGACGTGGCGCGGCGCGCACGGGTCGGTGTCGGCACGGTGTACCGGCGCTTTCCCAGCAAGGACGTACTGGTCCGGCGGATAGCCGAGGAGGAGACCGCGCGCCTGACCGAGCAGGCGCGCACCGCGCTCGGTCAGGAGGACGAGCCGTGGTCGGCGCTGTCCCGGTTCCTGCGGACGTCGGTGGCGTCCGGGGCGGGGCGGCTGCTGCCGCCGCAGGTGCTCGCCGGCTCCGCGAAGGGCTCCGCGCACGGCCCCGCCGGTCTGGCCGAGGGGGGCGCTGCCGCAGGCCCCGCCGAGGAGCCGCGGGTGCCGCAGCAGCGGGTGCAGCCGGCCTCCGGTGAACTGCGGCTGGTGTCCGGGGAGTCCGCGGGAGCCGGCGGCTCCGAGGACAGCGGGGTCGGTGAGCTGCTCGACGTGGTCGGGCAGCTGGTCGAGCGGGCTCGGGCCGCGGGCGAGCTGCGGGCGGACGTGTCCGTCGGGGACGTGCTGCTCGTGATCGCCACGGCGGCGCCGTCCCTGCCGGATGCCGCGCAGCAGGCGGCGGCGTCGGCCCGGCTGCTGGACATCCTGCTGGAGGGGCTGCGGTCGCGGCCCGCGTAGCTCGGTCGCGTTCGGCCGCCCGTACCCGCCCGTGCAGGTTTGACGGGTGAGTACGGGTGCGCCGAGATCGCTCGTCCGGATGACGTTCGAGAGGGTTGCATTGACCACACCCCTCGGATGAGTGGATGCCGCGAACGGGGGTCGTTGAACAAAAGACAATGTGGCACTCTGTGCCGGTGACGGATTGGGCTGGGCCGGTGTCGGGGGCTTTCCGCGATGGGCGTTGAGGGGCAGGACGAGTCACGCGGTGACGATGCGGGCACTGCGGCCGCGGAGGCCACCGGGGTGACCCCGCCCCAGGTGCCGAGCCAGGGCGGTCCGAGCCGGGGCGGTCGCACCACCGCCCGGAGCGTGCCCGCCCAGCGTGAGGGCAGCGTGCTGCCGCCGCCCCGGGGGATGCCGTCGGGCGACGCCGAGCTGATCGAGCGGATGCGCGGGGGCGACGACTCCGCGTACGAGGAGCTGTACCGGCGGCACGCCGATGCCGTACGGCGTTATGCGCGGACCTGCTGCCGGGACGGGCACACCGCCGACGACCTCACCGCCGAGGTCTTCGCCCGCATGCTGCAGGCCGTGCGCGGCGGGTCCGGGCCCGAGCACGCCGTACGGGCCTATCTGCTCACCTCCGTGCGACGCGTCGCCGCCAACTGGACCAGGTCGGCCCGGCGTGAGCACCTCGTCGACGACTTCGCCGTCTTCGCCCAGCAGGCTTCGCGCTCGTCCGAGGTACCGGACGACGCTTCTTCCATCGGCTCCTTCGGCGCGGGCCTGGACCTGGGCGCCGACGTGCGCGCCATGCGGGAGGCCGAGCAGTCCATGGCCATGCAGGCGTTCCGCTCGCTGCCCGAACGCTGGCAGGCCGTGCTGTGGCACACCGAGGTGGAGGACGAGTCCCCGAGCGAGGTGGCCGTGCTCTTCGGGCTGGACGCCAACGGCACCCGGGTGCTCGCCAGCCGCGCGCGCGAGGGGCTGAAGCAGGCGTATCTGCAGGCCCACGTCAGCGCCACGCTCGCCGGTGACGAGGAGTGCGCCCGCTACGCCGACCAGCTCGGCACCTATGCCCGCCGCAAGCTGCGCATCCGCGCCGAGCGGGGGCTGCGCAAGCACCTGGACGAGTGCGCCAAGTGCCGGCTGGCCGCCGCGCAGATCGAAGAGGTCGCGAGCGGCATCCCCGGTGTCGTCCCGGTCGCGGTCATCGGCTGGTTCGCCACCGCCGGGTACGCCAAGGCACTCGGCATCGTGGCCGGCAGTGCCTCGGCCGGGGCAGCCGGTGTCGCCGCCGCGGCCACAGGCTCGTCCGGCGGGGCGGGCGGTGCGGGCGGGGCCGCCGCGTCGGAGGGGCTCGGGGCGCCGGTCAAGGCGGGGATCGCGGCCGGTGTCGTCGCGGCGGCCGCCGCCGCGGTGGCGCTGGCCCTGACCAACGCCGGCCACCCGCCGGCCAAGGAGATCGCCGGGCCGGCGCCGTCCGCCCCGGCCGTGCGCTCCCCCGCGCCGCAGCCGACCCCATCGAAGCGCACGCCGGCCCCGCCGCCGGTCGTGCCCGCCGCCGAGCCGACCCCCACGCCGACGCCCACACCCACGCCGGCCCCCAAGCCGAAGCCCACACCGACTCCCACGCCGACTCCGACGCCTTCGCCTTCGCCGAAGCCCACGCCGACACCGACGCCCACTTCGCCGCCGCCCAGCGTCTACGAGATGAACGAGCTGGGCTACGACGTCGGCGGCGACGGCACCCGGCCCGAGATCCGGCTCGGCGAGAGCAGCTGGGTGTGGCAGCGCTACGGCATGTCGATCGGCGGCGTGCCGTACGCGCGCGGGGTCACCGTGCACGGCGAGTCCTCCGTCACCGTCGCCCTGAACCGGCAGTGCACCGCGTACGACGCGCTGGCCGGCGTGGACGACATGACGCTCGGCCTCGGCAAGGTGTCGTTCTCGGTGTACGCCGACGGAGTCCGGCTGTGGCGGTCCGGCATGGTCAAGGGGCGCGACCAGGCCGTCCCCGTTCATGTGGACCTGACCGGGCGCAGCACCGTACGGCTCGTCGTGGAGCCGCACAGCAACGTCTTCGACCAGGCGGCGCTCGCGGACTGGGCGGAGTCCCGGTTCACCTGCCGGTAGCCGCGCCCGCCCGCCGGTCGTGTCCTCAGCGGCTCTCCACCGGTGGCTCCGCGGTGGCCAGTTCGCGCAGTACCCCGGTCGCGCCGAGGGATGCGCCCCGGGTGCGCTCGGCCGCGTAGCGGTCGGCGGGCAGGGCCGCGCGGGCGCCGGTGTGCACCCGGGCGGCCTCGGTGTGCTCCGGCTCGGCGCGCGGGGTGCCGGCGCGCCAGTGGTCCGCGGCGGCGTACAGCCGGATCGCGCGCGGCAGATCGCCGTGCCGGGCCAGCAGGCCGGCGGCGGTGTCGGCCAGGCCCGCCGTGATCGACTCGGCGCACCGCTGGGCCACGGCCTCGCGCAGCGCGTCGGCGAGGATCGGCAGCCCGTGCGCGGGGCCCGACTCGGCGGCGACGACGAGCGCCTCGACCATCCGCAGCCCCGCCGCGAACTGCGGTGGCGGGGTGCCTCCGCGCGCCGCCTCACAGCTCGCCTCGTACAGCGCGCGGCCGCGGGCGGTCTCCCCCTCGCGCAGGGCGATCTGCGCGCGCAGCAGCAGCACGAAGGCCTTCGACTCGCGCACCGTGTACCGGTCGGCGGCCGCTTCCGCCTCCTCCAGGGCGGTCAGCGCGGTCTTCGGGTCACCCGAGCGGTACGCGATCTCGGCGAGCCGCGCCATCAGGAACGGCGCCTCGGCGTGGGCGCCCACCTCGTGGGCGAGGCGCAGCGCTTCCTCGTACTCGCCGCGGGCCTCCTCGAACCGACCGCGCGCCATGGCCGCCTCGCCCGCCGCGCTGCACACCTGGGCCCGCATCCAGCGGTCCCCGACACGTCGGCTGAGCGTGCGCAGCTCGGCCAGGTCCTCGTCCACACCCCGCAGGTTGCCCGGGGAGTCGACGGTCACGTGGGTGCGGTACATCAGGGCGACGCCGGTCTCCCAGTCGCCGCCGTACCGGCGGCAGTTGGCGACGGAGGCGGCCATGTCCGGGCCGACGTCCGCCGGGCCGCCCAGGTAGTAGGCGGTCAGCGGCCAGACGATGCCGGGGAGCCGGGCCGCCCGGGGGCCGCCGTGCTCGTAGGCGGCCCGTACGCGCGCGACGTACTGCGGGGCGCGTGTGTCCGCCGCGAGGTGGTCCGTGCCCGACTCGGAGCTCAGGAACAGGAACAGCATCCGCAGGTCCGTCCGCAGCTCGCGCAGCGGATGCCCGGCCTCGCCGTCCGGGGCGGCGAGGAACGCCCCGACCGGGTCGGCCGCCTCCACGAGAGCGGCCAGCTCGCCGCCGGTGCGCGGGGCGCCGGACCTGCCGGGTGCCGCGAGGGTGTCCAGGGCCACGCCCAGGCGGAGGACCAGGCGGACCTGGGCGACCGCCTCCTGGCGGTGGTTGCGCAACCACCAGAACCAGCCCATGGCGAGGGCGATCGCGCCCGCCTCCGCCTCGTCGCCGACGCGCACCGCGCGGTCCAGTGCCGCCCGGATGTTGTCCAGCTCGGTCTCCAGGCGGGAGATCCACGGCAGTTGGGCCGCCGAGCGCAGCAGCGGGTCGGCCTCCTCGGCCAGCGCACGCACCCACGCGCGGTGCCGGCGCTCGGCGGCGGCGCGCAGGCCGGGGACCTCGGCGGCGCGCTCGGTGGCGTACTCGTGGATGGTCTCCAGCATGCGGTAGCGCATGCCGCCGGAACCGTCGGGGCCGGTGGGCGTGGCCACGACGAGGGACTTGTCCACGAGGGCGCCGGTCAGGTCGGCGGCCGGGCCCGTGCACACCGCCTCGGCCGCCGTGAGGTCCCAGCCGCCGGCGAAGACGGACACCTCGCGCAGCAGCGTGCGCTCGCGCTCGTCCAGCAGGTCCCACGACCAGTCGACGACCGCGCGGAGGGTCTGCTGGCGGGGCAGGACCGTACGGCTGCCGGAGGTGAGCAGCCGGAAGCGGTCGTCGAGCCGGTCGGCGATCTGCCGTGGGGACAGCAGCCGCAGCCGGGCCGCGGCCAGCTCGATGGCGAGCGGCAGCCCGTCCAGGCGGCGGCAGATCTCCGCCACGGCCCCGGTGTCGGCGAGCGCCGCGTCGGCGTCGGGACGGACGGCCTTCGCACGCTCGGCGAAGAGACGGTGCGCCTGCTCCGGGACGAGGGGCTCGACCGGGCGCACCGACTCGCCGGGGACGCCCAGGGGTTCACGGCTGGTCGCGAGGATCGTGAGGCCCGGGCAGTGGGTGAGGAGGGTCTCGGCGAGGTCCGCCGCCGCGCCGATGACATGCTCGCAGTTGTCAAGGATCAGGAGCCGGCCGCGCTGCGCGCAGTGCTCGATCAGCAGGGCGACAGGGTCGGCCTGCGGGGTCGTCAGCTCGTTGGTCAGCAGTACGGTCTCGCGCAGACCGAGGGCGCTGACCACCGCGCCGGGGACCGCCTCGGGGTGGTCGAGCGGGGCCAGCTCGACCAGCCATGCCTGCGGCAGCCCTGCGGCGGCCTCCTCGGCGAGACGGGTCTTTCCCGAACCGCCCGGTCCGATGAGCGTGACCAGGCGGGCCCTGTGTATGTCGGAACGAATGGCCGCGAGTTCTGGTTCCCGCCCGACGAAGGACGTCAGACGGGAGCGGAGATTGCCGGTGCGCTCAGGGGGTTGGGCAGGGGCCGCCGGTACCGCTGACGCCGGTGGTGTCTGCGACTGTGCGAGCAACGAGGCGTGCAGGGCCCTGAGTTCGGGGCCCGGGTCGGTGCCGAGGGTGTCGGCCAGGGTGCGGCGGGCGGACGCGTAGGCGGCGAGGGCGTCGGCGGTGCGGCCCGTGTCGCGCAGGGCGCGGACGAGGAGGGCGTGCAGGGGCTCGTCGAGGGGGTGGGCCGTGGTCAGTTCCCGCAGTTCCGGTACGACGTCGGGGGCGCGGCCCAGGTCGAGGGCGGCGGCGGCCCGGGCGCGGGTCGCCTCCAGGCGCAGGGCCTCGGGACGGGTGGCCGCGGTACGGTCGGGGAGGTCGGCGAGCGCGGGGCCGTGCCAGAGGGCGAGGGCCTCGGTGAGGGTGCGGTGGGCGGTGGCCGGGTCCCCCGCGCCGAGGGCCCGGGTGCCGGTGCGGGTCAGGCGGGCGAAGACGTGCAGGTCGATGTCGTCCTCGGTGGCTTCGAGGCGGTAGCCGCCCGGGGTGGAGACGACGGCGTGGCGGCCGAGGGCACGGCGGAGGCGGCCGACGAGCGCCTGGAGGGCGGCGAGGGCGTCCTGGGGCGGGTCGTCCGCCCAGATCTCGTCGATCAGGGTCTCGGGGGCGGTGGTGCGGGCCGGGCGCAGCGCGAGGGCGGCGAGCAGCGTGCGCAGGCGCCGGCCGCCGAGGGGTACGGGAGTGCCCTGGTCGTCCTCTGCTTGGGTTACGCCCAGGATTCTGTACCGCATCCGGCCATTGTCGCGGGGGCGGGGGAGCGGGGCACGGGGGTTTCGTGCGCGGTGCGTGATCGGCTCCCTGTGCCACTGCGGCCCAGGGGGCGCGGGGAACCGCGCGACCAGCCCCACCGGGTTGCGGGCGGCGTACGACAGAACCGCCCCCGGCCCCGCCGCTCAGGCGCCGGAGGCCAAGGCGCCCCTTCTCGGCTGGATCCCGGAGGGCACCGCACGCGCGCGTGCCGGTGTTCCCGTCCAGCAGGTGCCTCGGCGTGACAGCAGGCGGCGGAGCCAGAGTTCCAGGGAGATCAGGTCGGCCAGGCCGTCCAGGGGGAGCGGGGCGCCTGCCGCCGCCGACTGGAGGGCTTCGCGGACCACGCGGGCCTCCACCAGCCCGGCGTCGGCCAGGAGCGGCGTCGCGAAGAGGTCCAGCAGAGGGTCGGCCGCCATGCGCAGGCCCGCGCGCGTGGCCGCCGCCGAGGAGGCGTGGGAGGGGGCGCCCCAGCCGGACGGGAGGTCGGTGACGCCGGCGCCCTCCAGGACGGTGCGCAGGATCGAGGAACGCGCGCCGGGCTGGACGCGCAGGGCCTCGGGGAGGGCACGGCAGGCGCGGACCACCTGGTTGTCGAGGAAGGGCGCGTGCAGGCGCTGGGAGCGGATCTCGGCGGCCTGTTCCAGGACGCGCAGGTCGGCGGCGCCGCGGGCGAGTGCGGCACGCGCGCGGTGTTCGCCGGGACGCAGCGCGCCGGTTCCGGAGCGGTCCGCCTCGGCTTGGAGCAGAACCGATACTTCGGCCAGTGCCTCCCCCGTCAGCCAGCGGGCGGCCGGCCCCGGTCTGGCCCAGGTCAGCGCGGCGAGGGACGCGCCGACCGCCCCCTTGGGCTCGTCGAAGCGGCGCCGCATCAGCCGCTCCGCCAGCGCCTCCAGCCCGGCCCGGTAGGGCGTGCGGGCGAGCCGCCGGGCCGCGCCGTACACGCGCGCGGGGACCATCACCGAGCCGTCGGCGCGGGCGAGCGCGGCGACCGGCCGGACCAGATGGCGCCGCTTGCGGTCCATGAGGAGGTCGGCGAGGCGGGCAGGGTGGGCGTCGAGGACCTGCCGGGCGCCGTGTCCGGTGACGTGGTCGGCGCTGCCGGAGGCCAGGCGGGCGCGGTGCCGGGCGGCGGTGACCAGGGAGGGGCCCGGTTCGTCGGTGAGGGGGCCGTCGAGGTCGGCGTACGGCAGGGTCTCCTCGGCGCCGGTGACCACCACGTGGTGCAGGCGGGGGTTGGCGGCGAGGGCCCCGGCGCGTTCGACCTCGGCCTCGCGACCGCTGACGGCCAGGTCGTTGAAGGTGACGGCGAGGAGCCGTTCGCCGGCGCCGGTGCCGTGTCCGAGCAGCGTGCCGGGGCGGCCGGGCAGACCGGCGGCCAGCAGGGCGAGGGTGCCGGAGGCCGGGCCGCCGGAGAGGTCGGCGCCGATCCCGGGCACGGGCATCCCGCGCCGGGCCCGCCGCTCGGCCGGGCCCATGCCGGGCACCGGCCCGGGATCGAGGTCGGGCACGTGCCGCGGTGCCGCCAGACGCGCGCGTACCGCCTCGACGAGGGCGTCACGTACGGCGTCCACGGCGTGGTCGGGGTCGGCGGCGGGCGCGGCCACGGCGAGCGAGGCGACGTGCTCGTACCCGGCGATCTCGCGTGCTCCGGCGCGCAGCACGAGCGCGTGCCCCGGCGGAACACGGCGTACGCCCTCGTACGGGGTGGTGTCGCGCAGTGCGGCCGGTACGTCGGGAGCGGCGAGCAGGGCGGCGAGGTGACCGAAGTCGAGGTTGGCCTCGATGAGGTCGGCGAGGGGCAACGCGGCGGTGGCATAGGCGGTGCCGCCGGCCCAGGGTGTGTGGAAGACCGGGCGGGCGCCCGCGAGGTCGCCGCAGACGGTGATGCGCCGGCCGACCTGGACGACGGCCGTATAGCTGCCGGGCCAGACGGTCAGATGCCGGAGTGCGCCCCCGCGCGCGGTGAACAGGGCGCGCCGCAGTTCCTCGTCGGAGGCGCCGCAGATGCCGAGGACGGCGATGCGGTTGTCCGCGTCGGCCTTGACCACGCGCACCTCGTCCGGGCGCCAGTCGCCGACGGCCCACAGCGGATCCGGGTCGCCCCACAGGAGTTGGGAGCCGACGGGGTGCAGGGTCTCGCCGTCGTAACCGGTGGCACCCGCGGAGCCGATTCCGGCGATGCCCGCGGCGGTGCTGCTCCAACCCACCAACCACCGCATCGACGCCTCCACAGCCTGTGGACAACAGTGCACCGCACGAACCGGTCCCCATGCTGCCATGAAGGACGCGCTGTGGAGGGGCGGCGGCACCGGCTTCGATCGACGGAAACCCGCGCGGAGTTCGACGGCCGGGCGAGGAAGAGGGGTGGTGAGCTCGACTCGAATGCGCCCCCTGTACGCTCCCCCAAGACGCCCTTCGCGCCCTCAAGTTGCGTGGTCGAAGCAGAAATCCACCACGACGGGCTGGGTCGATTTTCAGCCAAATACGGAGAGCGAAGCCCGAGTTGAGCACGCTCCGTACAGGCCTTCGGAGCACGCCACGGTGCGGACACGCGCACAGTCCGGGAGGCGGGCATCGCCTCCCGGACCGGTCCGCCACCCGCGGGGATGAAGGTGGCGGTGTCCCCCAGCCCACTGGATCCAGTACAGCGGGCCGACCCACGCAAGAGCCATGGAACCGCTCCCCCGGTGGCCGGAGAAGAGCGCACGGACGGGCGCACGGCCACACGCACGGGGGCACGCGGCGACAGACCGTGCACAGTGCGTACAGGGCGGCGCTTCGGTACGGACCACAATCCCGCCATCCGGAACAATGCCCCTTAACGCTTGGGATGCGGCGAACTACGCTGGGTTTACGAATGCCGCGTGGTTATGCCAGTGCGGCAGCCGTCTGTGTCGAGGGGTGGCGCATGTCCAGGGAGCAACGCGGGCCGAACGAAAAGCTCGGCGCCGTTCTCGCCCTCGCGGGAATCAGCAACGCAGGACTCGCGCGTCGCGTCAACGACCTTGGCGCCCAACGCGGGTTGACTCTTCGCTACGACAAGACCTCGGTGGCGCGCTGGGTGTCGAAGGGCATGGTGCCGCAGGGCGCCGCGCCGCACCTCATCGCGGCCGCCATCGGACAGAAGCTCGGCCGTCCGGTGCCGCTCCACGAGATCGGCCTGGCGGACGCGGATCCCGCCCCCGAAGTCGGCCTCGCCTTCCCCCGGGACGTGGCACAGGCGGTGAAGTCGGCGACGGAGCTGTACCGTCTCGACCTCGCCGGGCGCCGGGCCGGCACCGGCGGCATCTGGCAGTCGCTCGCCGGATCGTTCGCAGTGAGCGCATACGCAACGCCCGCCTCACGATGGCTGATAACCCCCGCCGACAGCTCGGTCGCACGCGAGGCGAGCTCCGCCGAGGGCTCCGGCGCACCGATCAAAGTCGGCCACAGCGATGTGCGCAAACTACGGGAGGCCGCCGAGGACGCGCGGCGCTGGGACTCCAAGTACGGGGGCGGTGACTGGCGTTCGTCGATGGTGCCGGAGTGCCTGCGGGTGGAGGCGGCACCGCTGCTGCTCGGCGCCTACTCCGACGAAGTGGGGCGCGCCCTGTTCGGCGCCTCCGCCGAACTGACCCGCCTCGCCGGGTGGATGGCCTTCGACACCGGCCAGCAGGAGGCGGCGCAGCGCTACTACATCCAGGCACTGCGCCTCGCGCGCGCGGCGGCGGACGTCCCCCTCGGGGGCTACGTGCTCGCCTCCATGTCGCTGCAGGCGACGTACCGGGGCTTCGGCGACGAGGGCGTCGACCTGGCGCAGGCCGCCCTGGAGCGCAACCGGGGACTGGCCACCGCGCGGACGATGAGCTTCTTCCGGCTGGTCGAGGCGCGGGCCCACGCGCGCGCGGGCGACGCACAGGCCGCGGGGGCGGCGCTGAAGGCGGCGGAGGGGTGGCTGGAGCGGTCCCGCGAGGGCGACAACGACCCGTCCTGGCTCGGTTTCTACGGCTACGACCGCTTTGCCGCCGACGCCGCCGAGTGCTACCGCGACCTGAAGGCGCCGCGGCAGGTGCGGCGGTTCACGGAACAGGCCCTGTCGAAGCCGACGGAGGAGTTCGTGCGCTCGCACGGGCTGCGGCTGGTGGTGTCGGCCGTCGCCGAGCTGGAGTCCGGGAACCTCGACGCGGCGTGCGAGCAGGGAGTACGGGCCGTGGAGGTGGCCGGGCGGATCTCCTCGGCCCGGACGACCGAGTACGTGAAGGATCTGCTGCACCGGCTGGAGCCCTACGGGGACGAGCCGCGGGTGATGGAGCTGCGGGAGAGGGCCCGGCCCCTGCTGATGACCCCCGCCTGAGCAGTGACATCGGACACCTGCCGCGTTTGAAGGCATTGTCAGTGGCGCAGTGCACTATCGAGGTGGGAGGTGGTGCAGGTGCCGGTCGGTGCGTACGACTG
Organism: Streptomyces sp. MUSC 14; assembly: GCF_001866675.1. Taxonomy (NCBI): domain Bacteria; kingdom Bacillati; phylum Actinomycetota; class Actinomycetes; order Kitasatosporales; family Streptomycetaceae; genus Streptomyces; species Streptomyces sp. MUSC 14. The sequence goes on along the minus strand of NZ_MLYN01000039.1, from coordinate 57,689 downwards.
TGATGTGCTCGTGGTCGGCGGGGGGATCGTCGGGCTGTCGACGGCGTATGCGATCACGCGTGCGGCGCCGGGGACGCGGGTCACCGTGCTGGAGAAGGAGCCGGGTCCGGCCCGGCACCAGACGGGCCGCAACAGCGGAGTGATCCACAGCGGGATCTACTACCGCCCGGGCTCCCTCAAGGCGCGGTACGCGGTACGGGGCGCCGCCGAGATGGTGAAGTTCTGCGCCGAGTACGGCATCGCGCACGCCGTCACCGGCAAGCTGATCGTCGCCACCGAGCGCGAGGAGCTGCCGCGGCTGCACGCACTCGTCCAGCGCGGCCGGGAGAACGGCATCCCGGTCCGCGAACTGGGCCCCGCACAGATCACCGAGTACGAGCCGGAGGTGCGCGGGCTCGCCGCCATACACGTCGGCACGACGGGCGTCTGCGACTACGTCGGCGTCGCCCGGCAGCTGGCCCGGGCCTCGGGGGCCGAGATCCGGTACGGCGCGCGGGTCGTCCGGGTGGACCGGCGCCCGGAGCGGGGCGTGGCCGTGCTCACCGCGGCCGGTGATGTCGTACGGGCGCGTGTGCTGGTGAACTGCGCCGGCCTGCACTGCGACGAGCTGGCCCGGCTGACCGGGGACGAGCCCGAGGTGCGGATCGTGCCGTTCCGCGGGGAGTACTACGAGCTGGCGCGCCCCGAGCTGGTGCGCGGTCTCGTGTATCCGGTGCCGGACCCGGCGTTCCCGTTCCTCGGCGTGCATCTGACCCGGGGCATCGACGGCGGCGTGCACATCGGGCCCAACGCGGTGCCGGCGCTGGCCCGGGAGGGATACGGCTGGGGGGTCGTACGGCCCCGGGAGCTGGCCGGCACCATGGCCTGGCCGGGCTCGTGGGCGATCGCCCGGCAGCACTGGAGATACGGCGCCGGGGAGCTGCGGCGATCGGTGTCCAAGGGGGCGTTCCTGGAGGCCGTGCGCAGGCTGCTGCCCGGCGCGGAGCCCGCGGACCTGGTGCGCGCCCCGGCCGGGGTGCGGGCACAGGCGGTGCTGCGGGACGGGACGCTGGTCGACGACTTCCTCATCCGCGAGAGCGCGAGAGCCGTCCACGTACTGAACGCCCCCTCCCCCGCAGCCACCGCCTCCCTGCCCATCGGCCGGGAAGTGGGACGTCGCGTGCTGGACATGCTCGCCTCAACCACCTGAGGAAACCCGGCGGGAGCCGAGGGTGTCTGTGGGGCGCCGTAAAATCGGTCTTACTGTGTCTGACTCGCTGAACACTCCCGACGTCCCCGCCCCGGCCGACCCGCACGCACCCGGTGCGTCCGTCCGGCACACCCGGGCCAAGGGCGAGCCGCGGTTTCCGGACGGGCCCAAGGCCGATCCCGCCGGGTCGCACTTCGAGCGGCGGATCCGGAGCTTTCAGCCGCGGCGCAGCCGGGTGACGGCCGGGCAGGCCGACGCGCTCCAGCGGCTGTGGCCCGTGTGGGGGCTCGACATCGACGGACAGCAGGTCATCGACCTCGGCGAGCTGTTCGGGAACGACCGGCCCGTCGTGCTGGAGATCGGGTTCGGCATGGGCGAAGCCACCGCACAGATGGCCGCCGGCGACCCGGACACCAACATCCTCGCCGTCGACGTGCACACGCCGGGCCAGGGCAATCTGCTGAACCTCGCCGACCAGGGCGGCATGACCAACGTCCGGGTGGCCAACGGCGACGCGATCATCCTGCTCCGCGAGATGCTCACGCCCGACGCGCTCGACGGGCTGCGCGTCTACTTCCCGGACCCCTGGCCGAAGAAGCGGCACCACAAACGGCGGCTCGTCCAGCCCGAGTTCCTCACCCTGGCCGCGACGAGGCTGCGCCCCGGCGCGCTCGTGCACTGCGCGACCGACTGGGAGCCGTACGCCGAGCAGATGCTCGACGTGCTCACCGCACACCCCGACTTCGAGAACACGCAGGCGGACGGCGGCTTCGCACCGCGTCCCGCGTTCCGGCCGCTGACCCGTTTCGAGGGGCAGGGACTGGACAAGGGTCATGTGGTGAACGACCTGTTGTTCCGGCGCGTACCGCACAGGAGCGCGTGACCGGGCCGGACCTTCCCGGTCCGGTAATCCGCTCCAGCCCCTCGTCCCGTCACCGTTAGGGTCGATGCCGTGGCCATCAGTCCGACCAGTCCTCCGTATCCCGCGTACCCGCCCGCCCCCGGCGGTCCCGTGCTCCGCCATCCGCACTGGTGGCAGCGCGCTTCGGTGCGGTACGGGGCCCTGATCACGCTGCTGGCGCTGTCCGGGCTGGTGATCCTCGCGCTCGTGCGCCGGCAGACCGGTACCGAGGGGTTCCTCGTCGGGCTCGGGCTGGCGATGCTGCCCGTGCCGTGGCTGACCGCCGCCTTCCGCTGGCTGGACCGGGTGGCGCCCGGCCCCCGGCGGAACCTCGTCTTCGCGTTCGCCTGGGGCGCCTGCGCGGCGGCGCTCATAGCCATCGTCGCCAACAGCTTCGCGACCAGGTGGATAGCGACCGCCACCGCCGATCCGGCCGGCGCCAACACCCTCGGCGCCACGGTGATAGCGCCGATCGTCGAGGAGTCCGCCAAGGCCGCGGCCGTGCTGCTGGTCTTCCTCTTCCGCCGGCGCGACTTCACCGGGATCGTGGACGGGATGGTGATAGCCGGGATCACCGCCACCGGCTTCGCGTTCACCGAGAACATCCTCTACCTCGGCACGGCCTTCGGGGCCGACCAGCTCTCCGGCGACAGCGGCATCGCCTCCGTCACCGCCGCCACCTTCTTCGTGCGCATCGTGATGTCGCCGTTCGCGCACCCCCTGTTCACCACCATGACCGGCCTCGGCTTCGGCCTCTCCGCGTTCTCCGCGCCACGGCAGCGCGCGCGGCGGGTGCTGCTGCCGGTCTGCGGGCTGCTGCTCGCAATGAGCATGCACGCCTGCTGGAACGGCTCCTCGACCTTCGGCGAGTTCGGGTTCTTCGCCGTCTACGGCTGCTTCATGGTGCCCGTGTTCGGGCTGCTGACCTGGCTGGCGATCTGGACACGGCAGCGGGAGCTGCGGACCGTGCGCACGGAGCTGCCCGCGTATGTGCTGGCCGGGTGGCTGGGGCCGGCCGAGCCGGACGCGCTGGGGTCGATGCGGGCGCGGCGCGCGGCGCGCGACTACGCCCGGCACCACGGCGGGAAGCCGGCGGCACGGGAGGTGGCGCAGTACGAGGCGTACGCCACGACGCTCGCGCTGCTGCGCCGCCGCGGGCGCAGCGGGCGGGCCGGGGCCGACTTCGTCGTACGGGAACGGGAGCTGCTGGACGCGCTCTGGCGGCGCAGGGACGCCGCACGGCCGGCCCTGGAGTACGCCGCCCGGGCCACCGCTCCGGCTCCGGTGCGCTGGGCTCCTCCGCATCCGCAGTACGGATACGGATACGGATACCCGGCGGCGTACCCCGCGTACCCCGCGTACCCCGCCCACAACCCGTACCAGTCGTAGGCCCGCGGGCTCGCGCGGGGCTCGGCGCCGCCGGGAGGGGATCAGGCCGACGCCGCCGTCAGCTTCGTCAGGTCCTCGTCCGTCAGCTTCAGGTCCGCCACTCCCAGCAGTGCGGGAAGCTGGTCGACCGTGCGGGCCGAGGCGATCGGGGCCGTGACCGTCGGCTGGGCCGCGAGCCAGGCCAGGGCGACCGTGGCGAGCGGGGCCTCGTGGGCGGCGGCGACCTCGTCCAGCGCGGCGAGGATCTTCTGGCCGCGCGCGGAGTCCGCGTACTCCTGGGCCCGGCCGGCACGGGCGCTGTCGACCGTGGTGCCGGGGCGGTACTTGCCGGTCAGGAAGCCCGAGGCGAGGGCGTAGTACGGCACCGCGGAGAGGTTCTCCTCGGCGGCCACCTCCTGCAGCTCGCCCTCGTAGGTGTCGCGGGAGACGAGGTTGTAGTGCGGCTGGAGGGCGACGTAGCGGGCCAGGCCCTCGCGCGCGGAGAAGTCGAGGGACTCCTGCAGGCGTGCGGCGCTGATGTTGGAGGCGGCGATGTGCCGGACCTTGCCCGCCTTCACCAGCTCGTCGAGGGCCCCGATGATCTCCTCGACCGGGACCTCGGGCTTGTCAAAGTGGGTGTAGTAGAGGTCGATGTAGTCGGTGTCCAGGCGGCGCAGGGAGGCGTCGGCGGCGGCCTTGATGTTGGCGGCGGACAGGCCCTGGTACTGAGGGTGCTGGCTGACCTTGGTGGCGATGACGACGTCGGAGCGGTTGCCGCGGGCCCTGGCCCACTTGCCGATGATCGTCTCGGACTCACCGCCCTGGTTGCCCGGGATCCAGGCGGAGTAGGCGTCGGCGGTGTCGATGAAGTTGCCGCCGGCCGCCGTGTAGGCGTCGAGGACGGCGAAGGAGGTCGCCTCGTCGGCGGTCCAGCCGAAGACGTTGCCGCCGAGGGAGAGGGGGAAGACCCGGAGATCCGAACTGCCGAGTGTGCGCAAGGAAGTCATGCTTCACGTCAACGCCGGTGGCGGATGATCTCATTCCGCCACCGGCGCCACGATCACTCGGAAGGCGGGACGGTCAGGGGTTGAGGCCCTTGTCCCGCAGCCACGGCGCCGGGTCGACGGCGGTGGCCTGGCCGTTCGGGTGCACCTCCAGGTGCAGGTGCGGGCCGGTGACGTTGCCGGTGGCGCCGACGCGGCCGATGACGTCGCCGGTCGAGACCTTCTGGCCGACCGAGACCCCGATCGAGGACTGGTGGCAGAACCACAGCTCGGTGCCGTCGTCCAGGGTCAGGACGGTGCGGTAGCCGTAGGCGCCGGCCCAGCCGGCCTGGGTGATGGTGCCGCCGTGGACGGCCTTGATGAGCGTGCCGGTGGGGGCGGCGAAGTCGAGACCGGTGTGGTAGCCGGAGGACCACATCGCGCCGGGCTGACCGAAGGTGCCGGTGATCGTGTACGACACGACGGGCAGCGTGTACTGCTTGGCGAGCTCGGCCAGGCGCTTGGCCTCGGCGGCCTTCGCGGCGTCGGCCTCCGCCGTGGCCTTGGCGGCCGTGGCCTTGGCGGCGGCGTCCTGCTCGGCCTGGGCGGCCGCGCCGGCGGTCTGTCGCTCGGCGGCGGCGAGCCTGGCGGCGGTGGCCCGGCTGTCGGCCTTGCTCTGCTGCTGCTCGGCCTGGGCCATGATCCGGTTGCGCAGGGCCTCGCCGGCGTCGCCGCTCTTGCCGCTCTCGGTGTGCATGCCGACGTCGGAGAGCCCGGTGGCGGTGGTGGACTTCGGCGCCTCGGTGGAGCCGCCCTCGAAGAGGTGGCTCACGGAGTCCGGCAGGGAGATGGAGACCGGCGGCTTGCCGGTGTGGGCGCTGGCCATGCCGCCCGCGCCGACGGCCGCGATGACACCGACGCCGAGGACGGTGGAGCTGCGGGCGAAGCCGCCGCGCTGCTTGGCGACCCGGTGCCGGCCACGGACCCGGTCGACGGAGTCCTCGGTGGGGTTCCACTCCTCCCACGTGCCCTCTTCGGCGGGGTGGGAGCCGTAGGCGAAGGTCTCGGGCTCGTCGGACGCCGGTATGAACGGGGCTTCGGGGGCAAGCCGGTTGGACGCCACGCGGGCGTACTCCTTTCCTTCCGTCGCCTACCGGGTTAGCTGACGGGTTCGGAGCAGGAAGGTCTCCTACGCGCGTATACCGGGCGTGACTCAGTGAGTTCACGTCGGTGTCCGCGTGATTCACCCCAAGGTGGTGGTTCCCCGGTTCCCTTGCGGGATTCGGCGCGTGCGCACGGAGCCGTCTCTTGTGACGGCTGGGACGACCGCGCTGCGTTATCGAACGTTAATAGACCTGCAAGTCACTTTCCAAGCCGTTCGGCTTGATCGTTAACGTTTTCCGGCCGGACGTACCGGCCAGAACCACAGCAAACCGGTCGAGTTGGCCGACGCTCAGGAGTCTCGGCGTTTTTGATGGTGTCTCAGATGTTATGCGGACGGCGGTCGCGCGGTCACCGTCAGTGAAGAATCCATGGAAACGGGCCCGGAATCACGGGGCTGCCGGCTTCCGTGATCAAGCGGTGTGCGAGCTGCCCCTCGCATGGGGTACTCTTGAGACACAACGACGCGGGGTGGAGCAGCTCGGTAGCTCGCTGGGCTCATAACCCAGAGGTCGCAGGTTCAAATCCTGTCCCCGCTACTGAAGACTCAGGGCCCGGAATCCACTGGATTCCGGGCCCTGAGTGTTGTGCGCCCCCGAAGGGGCGCGGCGGCTCACCGCACCAGATGCCCGTTCGGCGCCTTGGCCTGCGCCTCGTACTCCGGCATTACGACCACCTCGGCCCCGGCCTGCGCCAGAATCCCGCTGCCGTCGGCCGCCGCGACGAACGTGTCCGGCTCGCGCCATGCCGTCACCACCCTGCGCACTCCCGCCCGCAGGATCAGCTCGGCGCACGGCGCGGGCCGGGACGCGCGGCGGGCGCACGGCTCCAGGCTGCTGTAGACCGTGGCGGCGGCCAGCCGCGGGTCGGCCGGGTCGATCTTGGCCAGCGCCGCCTCCTCCGCGTGGACCACCGGGTCGTCCCCCTCGCGCGAGTGACCGCGCGCCAGCTCCGTGCCGTCGGCCGCGACGACCACCGCGCCGACGCTGAACGCCGTCTTCGAGGGCGGGCACAGCGCGGCGAGCTCGCAGGCGATGCGCAGCCAGTGACGGTCGGCGGCGGCGGGGACGGCTCCGGTGCCGGGGGCGGTGGGCTCGTAGCGCATGAGGACGACGTCCTCGATCCGGCGGGTCTCGGTGAGGCGGAGGCGGCCGGACTGGTACGCCCCCGGGCCGAACAGCCGCGGGGCGGCCGGGTCGCCGACGAGCAGCGGGGCGAGGACCAGCTGGAGTTCGTCGGCGAGACCCTGCCGCAGGAGCTGGGTGTGGACCGTGCCGCCGCCCTCGACCATCAGGCGCCGCACACCGTGCACGACGTACAGGTGCTCCAGGAGCGCCCGCCAGTCGAGGTCGGGCCCGAGCGGGACGACCTCGGCACCGTCGCCGAGGAGGCGTGCGGCGCGCTCGGCACCGGCGTCGGTCGTGTAGACGACCTTCGCCCCGCCGGTGTGCCAGAACCTCGCGGCCGGATCGAGGTCGCCGGAGACGGTGACAGTCACCTTGAGGGGGTATGCGGGCCTGCCCGCCGCGATCCGGGCCGCGCGGCGCTCGGCCGAGTTGACCAGCAGCCGCGGGTTGTCCGCACGGATCGTGCCGGCGCCGACGAGGATGGCGTCGGACGCGGCCCGCACCTCGTCGACCCGGTCGAAGTCGGCCGGGCCGGACAGCAGCAGTCGCTCGGGGCCGGTGTCGTCCAGGTAGCCGTCGAGAGAGACGGCGGCGGACAGCAGCACATACGGGTACGACATCGGGCGCACTCTCCCTGCGGGTCTGCGAGGTCTGCGGAGCGGGACTCTTGGTTCAAGTTTGAAACAAACCTACACTGGCGGCATGACGACCCGCTGGCTCAGCCCCGAGGAGCAGCGCGCCTGGCGCGCGTACATGGCCGCGACCCACCTCCTGGAGGACGCGATGGACCGGCAGCTCCAGCAGGACGCCGGCATGCCCCACCTTTTCTACTCGGTGCTGGCCAACCTGTCCGAGGCGCCCGAGCGACGGCTGCGCATGACCGATCTCGCCGAGACGGTGAAGATCACGCGCAGCAGGCTGACGTACGCGGTGACCCGGCTGGAGCGGGACGGGCTGGTGCGCCGGGAGGACTGCCGCTGGGACAAGCGCAGCAGCATCGCCGTACTGACGGACGAGGGGATGGCCGTGCTGGAGCGTGCGGCGCCCGGGCACGTCGAGACCGTGCGTGGCACCCTCTTCGACCGGCTGACGCCCGCGCAGGTGGGGCAGCTGGAGGAGATCTTCACGAGCGTCGCGCGGGGACTGCAGGACGAGGACGCCGAGGCCGGCACGGGGGATGTGCCCTGGCGGCGCCGGTCGTCGTGTCCGTCGTCCCAGCCGCCGCCCGCCTCCTCGTGAGTCGCTGCGATGCGCCGAAAAGCGCCGGGAAGCGCTGTGAACCGCTGTGAATCGCTCCCGGATTCAATTGCTTTAACTTTTAAGCATGAGGTAGGGTCCCTGACGTACAGCTGCTTCAAATCTGAAGCAGCAGCCTCCGGAGGGACCCGCATGCCCGACACCCCCGCCGCCACGCCGCGCGCCCGCGTCCGGGTACCGCTGCGCTTCCACGACGGCTACAGCGTCGACGCCGAACTCGTCACCTTCCACGGCCTGGCCGACGGCCAGGAGCACGTCGCCGTCGTCCTCGGCGACCCGGCCCCGGGCTCCGTCCCGCTGGTGCGGCTGCACTCCGAGTGCCTCACCGGCGACGTCTTCGGCTCCGCCCGCTGCGACTGCGGCCCCCAGCTGCGCGAGGCGGTCGAGCGCATCGCCGACCGGGGCGGAGTACTGCTCTACCTGCGCCAGGAAGGCCGCGGCATCGGCCTCTACAACAAGCTCGACGCCTACGCCCTCCAGGACCAGGGCCTCGACACGTACGAGGCGAACGCCGCGCTCGGCCTGCCGGAGGACGCCCGCGACTACACCGCCGCCGCGCAGATGCTCGCCGCCCTCGGCATCGGCGAGCTGGACCTGCTGTCCAACAACCCCGACAAGGCCGAGCAGTTGAGGGCACTGGGCGCCGTCGTCCGGGACCGGGTGCCGACCGGCGTCTTCACCACCGCCCACAACGTCCGCTACCTGCGCGCGAAGGTGCTCCAGACCCAGCACACGCTGCCGCTGGCCGAGCTGACGGACCGGACGGAACTGTCGGGGCTGACGGAGCGGACCGCGGGCTGACCTCATGGCCGGCGGCGGCCGGGGAGACACAGGGCCGGCAGAGCGGAGAGGGCCAGCAGAGCGGCCGCCACCGCGTAGGTGATCCGGAAGCCCGCCGGATCCTGGCCCACCGCGCCCAGGACCACCGAGAGCACCGCCGTGCCCACCGACGCCCCGAGCTGCGAGTTGATGCTGAGCGCGGTGCTCGCCGCGGGCATCCGGTCCACGGGCAGGTCCCGGCTCGCGGTCGTCATCGTCGGCATCAGCACCATGCCGATACCGGCGCCCGTCACCATGGCCGAGGCGACGAACCGCCAGGTCGCGACCCCCGGCACGCCCGTCTGCCAGGCCAGCAGCGCCATCCCGAGGGCGGCGAGCGCGATGCCGGCCGGCACGAGCCGGCGCGGCGCGGCCCGGTCGACCCACCGCGCCGCGAGCTGCATCGCCGTGCCGACGACCAGCCCGGTCGGAGCGCCCAGCAGCCCGGCCGCCGTCGCGCTCAGGCCGCGCTCCTGCTGCCAGTACAGCGGGCCGAGCAGCGCCGAACCGAAGTAGCCGCAGGTGAACAGGGCGAGCGTGGCGATGCCCGCGGCGAAGGTGCGGTCGCGCAACAGCCGTAGGTCCAGGAGGGGTTCGCTGACCGTCAGCGCCCGGCGGACGAAGGCGGCCGTCAGGGCGGCGCCCGTGAGGGCGGGCAGCAGGGCGCCGGTGGCGGTGAAGTCGCCGCGCTCGCCGCCCCGGGCCAGGCCGTAGAGCAGCAGGGCGAGACCCGGCGAGAGCATCAGCAGGCCGGGGACGTCCAGGCGGGCGGCGGCGCGCGTCGCCGCGTCCGGTTCGTCGCGCGGCAGCAGCCGCAGCGCGAGGGCCAGGGCGACGAGGCCCACGGGCAGGTTCACCAGGAAGATCCAGTGCCAGGACGCGGCGTCGACCAGCCAGCCGCCCAGCATCGGGCCGACGACCGGCCCGACCAGGATGGGCAGCCCGCCGACGGCCATCGCGCGGCCGAGCCGGCGCCGGTCGGCGACCCTCAGCACCATCGTCATCGCGACCGGCTGGAGCAGGCCGCCGCCCAGCCCCTGCACCGCGCGGAAGGCGATGAGGCTGCCCGCGTCCCAGGCGCAGGCGGCGAGCAGGGAGCCGAGGGTGAACAGGACGAGCGCCGTCGTGTACGTCCGCCGGGCGCCGATCCGGGCCATCGCCCAGGCGGCGACAGGGACGACGGCGGCGAGCGCGAGCGTGTAGGCGGTGGCGGTCCACTGGACGGTCTCCAGCGGGGCGTCGAAGGACTCCGAGAGCGAGCGCAGCGCGACGTTCACGATCGTCACGTCGAGCACGGACATCACCGAGCCGATGACGGTGACGGTGAGCGTGCGGCGCAGGGCGGTGGCCGGATCGGGTGCCGGCCGGTACGTCGGTGGCGCGACGGAGCGGGTACTGCTGCGGCTCATCGTCGTCCCCGCCCTCAGCCCGCGTAGGGACGCTCGGCGCGGGCGGCCCGCAACGCCCGTCCCCACCAGGTGAGTTGGCCGAGCATGCCCTTGGCGGCGCCGGCGCAGACATCGGCGTCGCGCGGGACGCCGTCCTCGGTGAGGCCGGACCAGGGCCCGTGCAGGCTGACCGAGTCGCGCACGGTCACGGCGTGCAGTTCGGCGAAGACCGGCCGGAGCTGCTCGACCGCGCGCAGCCCGCCGCCGAGACCGCCGTAAGACACGAAGCCGACCGGCTTGGCCTGCCACTGGACGTAGTGCCAGTCGACGAAGTTCTTCAGGGACGCCGGGAAGCTGTGGTTGTACTCGGGCGTGACGACGACGAACGCGTCGGCGGCGGCGAGCCGCGGCGAGACGTCGCCCAGTACGGCGGCGGTCTCGGGGTTCGGACTGCCGCCCCAGCCGGGCAGCACGAGCGGCAGGTCCACCTCGGCGAGGTCGATGACGTCGAGGTCGAGGCCGGGGTCACCGGCGGCGGTGCCGAGGAACCAGTCCGCCACGGCCCGGCCCGCCCGCCCCTCGCGGACGCTGCCGACGACGACCGCGACGCGCAGCGGTGCGTCATCGGCCGGCCTCTCGCCATCGGCGGCGGATACGGCTTCGTTGCTGGTCACAGACACGGATGTCCCCCATCTTCCGGCGGTAGGCCGCCCGTTGCGGCCTCCCGTCCCCACAAGGTACAACGGTCGTTGTAACAATTACAACGAGCGTTTTCGGTCGGCTAGAGTGGCGGTCACAGAAGGAGGCGGGCGTGAGCGAAACGAACAAGTCCAGGCTGGAACGGGCACAGCGCGAGGTCTCCCCGCGCAAACTGGAGAAGCAGATCGCCATCGCGAGCGCGTCCTGCACGGTCTTCGGCCGCGAGGGCTATGCGCGCGCCTCGGTCGACGCGCTCGCCGCCGAGGCCGGCGTCTCCACGCGCACGCTCTACAACCACTTCCCCGGCGGCAAGGCACAGCTGTTCCAGACCGTGGTGACCTGGACGTCCGGCGAGGTCCGCGACGCCCAACTGGCCCGGCTGCGCGAGGTGCTGGACCCGGCAAGGCCCCCGCATCCCGGGGACCTGGAGCGCGACCTGGTCGCGCTGGCCCGCGCGTTCGTCGGCCTCATGACCGAGCACCCGGACCACTTCGCCCTCGTCCGGCACATCCACGCCGAGGCCGACCACGTACCGCCGGAGGTCCTGACGGCCTGGCACGAGGAGGGACCGGCACCGGTCGGCCGGGCCGTCGCCGAGGCGATGGGCCACCTCGCCGGAGCCGGCCTGCTCGACCTGCACGGCGACCCGGCCATGGCCGCCGCCCACTTCATGGCCCTGACGACGCACACGATTGCCCAGTTCAGCCACTACGGCGTCCTGCCCCTGCCACCTGCCGAGACCGACCGCCTCGTCGGCGGCGGCGTCGCGGCGTTCCTGCGGGCCTACGGTGGGGCCGGCACCGGCCCCACCGTCTGAACCCCAGCTCACCGGGCGCCCCTGGCCGCACGTACCGGATCTGCGCCGACTCGGCCCCGGCCGGCGCGCCCAGATCCACGCGGCGCGGCCGAGGCCTCCGCCGCCCCCGCTGCAGGCAGCCGGCCTCCGGCCACGGCGACCGGCTCGGATCGGGTCGGCTCGGATCGGCTCGGATCGGCTCGGCTCGGCTCGGCTCGGCTCGCAGGGGCGGATCCCCGAACTCCCGGACGGAGGAGCCCGGTTCGAGCGCTGCGCCGCTGAAGGCGACGGACGGGAGGTGACGGTGGACGATGACGACGACACCGGGGCCGTACCGGCGGCAGCACCGGGATGCCACGGCGGCGGCAGTGCCGACGGCCGCGTACGACCCGACGCGCATCGCGGCGAAGGCGGCGCACGGGCCGGCACCCAGCACCCGAGCCCGGGACCCAACACCCCGACCCACACCTCAGCCACACACACCACCACACGTGACCGGCCCACCCGAAGGCAGCCAGACCGGCATCCGGCAGCGGAACCGCGTGCGGCACGCGGAACCCGGTGGCGTCACGTCGGGCGCGGATGCACCCGCCCGACCCCGGACCGGGCTCGGTACGCATACCGGTCCCGGTCCCCGAGCCTTCGGCGGCCGGGGCGGCCTGATCACCCGGGCCGGCGGCCGCGTCCACGAGCGGTTTCGGTCCGGCGAGGCCACGATCGACCGGCGGCGCACGGCCGGCGCGACCGGGAGACGTACGCGCGGTGTTCACCGAGCGGGTGCGCGCCGGGCTCGGTGCCGGTGGCGCATAGCACGGGTCCTCCGACCTGCCCGGCGACGCCACGGCCGTAAAACTGCTCTACCTCTCGCTGAACCGGCTGATCGTCGAACAGCGCACCCTGCCGGACGTCCTGTCCGAGGCGGGACGGGGCGGGCCGGTGACCGCCGTCGTCGAACGGATCGTCATCCCGGACTGGACCGGAAGAGGTGACGGACTAGGCCAGGAGTGGGGCATCCCGGCTATATTCACGGAATGCAATTTCCTGCTCACTCACATTTTCGCCAATTGCTTCATTAGGCCCACAGGGCACACTTTCGAGTCACAGAAATACCCGAATGCCCGACACCCGCGCCTCACGAGGGGCTCGTTAGGCGGTCGTGACACGCACCGAAAGGCATGCAGCCGGCAACCTTCACGGGACCATCACATTCCAGCTGGACTCCAGCGACGGTGACGGGTTCCTCGACGGGCTCATCGACGGTTGTTCAGATCTTCTCGATGATTTTCTGAGAAGAATCAGCCAGTTGGAAAGTGATTACTCGCGGGCGATGGTGGGGCTGTAGGACTTATCTGATGGACAGGATTCACAATGAAGACATCTTCTGTGACGCCGAGTTCAGCACGATCGAGATGCAGTGGGATCCGGTCGAGGAGCTGGCCCAGATGCTGTCGGGAGCGGCCACCACGGCTGCCCCCGACGAGGCCCCGCCGCCCGGACGCTCAAGTCACCGGCGCAACCGGCGGCGGGTCCACGCGGAATCCCGCTGGATGCGCGACGGCCAGCGCGGCGCACCCGTCACGATCCTGATCGCAACCATCTCGGTGTGCGCGGTGTGCATGTTGGGCTGGTCTTTTTCTTATTCCTATGCACAACTCCGCGCCACCGCTTCCGACGTATTGCCGATGCGCCTGGCCCGCTGGTGGCCGCTGACGGTGTACGGACCGTGGCTCGTGGCGGCCCTGTCCATTCTGCGGGCCACCGTGCAGAACCGGAGTGCGCGGCGGTCCTGGGGCGTTCTGCTGGGCGCCTCCGCGATGGCTGTCGCCCTGTGCGTCAGTCATTCATCACATTCACTGCTTTCACTGATCATCTTCGGAATTCCGCCGATCACCGCACTGGTGTGTTTCTGGGAGATCGTCGGCCAGGTCTCGTCCAAGGTGACCAGACCCCGGCACGCCGCGCACGACCGGCGCGGCACCAAGCCGCAGGGACCGTACGACGGCCTGTGAGACGGGGGTGGGGCAGGCCTCCGTACCCGGGCCTGCCCCACCGGTGCCCCATCCGTGCCCGCCCGGTAACGGACCGGGGCCTACCGGTGGTGGCCGCGATGCGGGCCGGGCGTACGGCACAGCGCGATGACCGCCGCGTCGTCGTCGAGGCGGCCGCCGACATGCGCGAGCAGATCCTGCCGGAGCGAGTGCACCAGCTTCTCGGGGCTTTGTCCGGCCCACAACGCGGCCCGCTCGGCGAGCGGATAGAAGACGCCGGAGGTGTTCCGGGCCTCGATGACGCCGTCGGTGTAGAGCAGGAGCGTGTCACCGGGTTCGAAGGAGAACACGTCGACGGTGTACGTGCTCGTCCCCAGTCGGCCGAGCCCCAGCGGGGGCGCCGGGTGCAGCGGAACCGTGACCGCGCTGTCCGGGCCGAGCAACAGCGGTGGCGGGTGCCCGCAGCTGATGATCCGGGTGATGCGGTCCTCGTCGGGAACCTCCAGCAGCAGCGCGGTGGCGAACTGCTCCCCGCTCTCCCCGGCGGGCGCCAGCTGGGCCAGGTTCCGGGTCACGCTCTGTTCCAGCGCGGCGGCCAGCTCCGACAGACCGGCGTGCTGGTGGGCGGCTTCCCGGAAGGCCCCGATGAGCAGGGCGGCCTCGCCGATGGCCGGCAGGCCCTTGCCGCGCACGTCCCCGATCATGATCCGGACACCGCCGTCGACCGGGGTGGCCGCGTACAGGTCGCCGCCGATCTGGGCCTCGTCCTCGGCCGCCAGGTACAGCACGGCGACCCGCACACAGCCGAGCAGGTCGGGCAGCGGCCACAGCAGCACGTGCTGCGTGGCCTCGGCGACCGTACGCACCCGGGCCAGCTGGCGGCGGTGCCGCTCACGCAGCACGCAGAAGACCACGATCAGGGCCGTCAGCACCGCCAGGGCGAGGATCTGCACCAGCACGTTGCGGGAGAGCAGCACGCCGAAGTGCCAGCCGATGTACGCCTGCGCCGCCACGGTCAGCAGCCCGACCAGCGCGGTCAGCCAGGGGCCGGCGAAGTAGGCGGTGATCGCGGGGGCGATGACCAGCAGCGGCCCCAGATGGATGTCCTCCGGGAGGAGTTGGTCCATCGTCGTGATCACCACGATGATCGTGACCGGAACCGCCAGCAGCGCGCGGCTCGACCACCATGGCCGCCGCCCGGCGACCCCGCCCTGCCGGAGGTCCATGTATCCACACTGCACCGCGCCGCAGCACCTGACGACCGGAAGCACCCTGTGCGGGGAACTCGGCCACCCGCCCCGGAAGACACCGCGGCGCCCGGACCGACCGAAGCCGGCCAGGCGGTTCCGGATACTGCATCACGATCCAGAACCGCCAGGTCAGGGCGATGGATGGATGGTGCGGGTCGGGCCGCGATCGCCATGCCGCGGAGCGTGGCGACCACGTCGGAGAACGCCGGGTGCGCCACCCCACGAGACTGGAACCCGAGAGGTGGGGCAGGTCACCGCGTCAGCGTCGCCGGGGGTGTGGTCAGGTTCCCAGGCCGGCATCTCGTGCCAGCAGTGCGGCCTGAGCCCAGGTGGTCGAGTCGCCGCGTGTCCGCCTGAGCGCCGGCGTATCCGGCTCGACCGCCCGTAGGCACGCTGCGAGACCTGCGCCACGTGGCCGCGACGCTCACGCAGGGAGGCGGCGGCGATATCCATACCGTGAGCCATATCCATACCGTGAAGGAGACGCTCCGGCACTCCACCATCACGCTGACCTCGGACACGTACACGAGCCACTCGCTCGTCAGCCGAGTAGGCAGTCGAGCCGGCTCTGGTGCCGGCTCAGGCCGATGCCGCCGGAATCCCGCACTCGGCCAGCAGAGCGCGCACGCGCCGCTCGATCTCGTCCCGGATCGGCCGCACGGCGTCCACACCCTGGCCCGCCGGGTCATCGAGCTGCCAGTCCAGATACCGCTTGCCCGGGAAGACGGGGCAGGTGTCCCCGCAGCCCATCGTGATCACCACGTCGGAAGTCCGTACGGCCTCGGTGGTGAGGATCTTCGGCGTCTCGGCGGAGATGTCGACGCCGACCTCCTTCATCGCCTCCACTACCGCCGGGTTGACGGCGTCGGCAGGCGCGGAACCGGCCGAGCGCACCTCGACGGCGTCACCGGCGAGGTGGGTGAGGAAGGCGGCGCCCATCTGGGAGCGGCCCGCGTTGTGGACGCAGACGAACAGCACGGAGGGGCGCGGGGCGGCAGTACTCATGGCGGGCGTCCTTGGGAGCGGAGGGAGGTCAGGAGGAGGCGAGTTCGGGCGCGCCGTGCGGGGCGACGGCGTCTGCCGTGAGGGCAGGACGTCCGTACACCACCGCGACGGCGCCCAGCCCGAGCACGCTGCCGACCAGCTGGGCCGCGATGAACGGGACGAGCGAGGCGGGAGCGATCCCGGCGAAGGTGTCGGTGAAGGCGCGGCCGACGGTCACCGCCGGGTTGGCGAAGGAGGTGGAGGAGGTGAACCAGTAGGCGGCCCCGATGTAGGAGGCCACGGCGACCGGGGCCAGGGACGCCCGGCCGATGCGGTCCAGGCCGAAGACGAGCAGGATCAGCCCGGCCGTGGCAACGACCTCGCCGAGCCAGAGGTGGCCGGCGGACCGGTCGTGGGTGGAGAACGTGACCAGAGGCTTTCCGAACATGGCGTCGGCCAGTACCGCGCCGCCGATCGCCCCGGCCACCTGCGCGGCAACGTACGCGGCGACCTCGCGAAGGGCCGGACCATCACCGGCGCGGCGGCCCGCGAGCCAGGCGGCCAGGGTGACGGCGGGGTTGAAGTGTGCCCCCGAGACCGGCCCGAGCAGCGTGATCAGCACGCCCAGGCCGAAGACGGTGGCCAGTGAATTGGCCAGCAACTGCACGCCGACGTCGTGCGACAGCTCGGTCGCCTGGATGCCGGAACCCACGACCACGGCCACCAGCAACCCGGTCCCCACTACTTCGGCGGCGACACGACGGCCGAGGGGCGCCGTCACGCCGTCACTCCAGCGGTCTGCGGCGTGGTCAGGAAGGCGGCGAGCCGGTCCAGGGCGCCAGGCAGCACCCAGTAGTACACCCAGGTGCCGCGGCGCTCGCAGTCGATCAGGCCGGCCTGCCTCAGCAGCTTGAGGTGGTGGGAGATCGTCGGCTGGGAGAGGTCGAAGGCCGGCGTCATCTCGCACACACAGACCTCGCCGCCCTCCCGCGAGGCGATCATCGACAGCAACCGCAGCCGGACCGGATCGCCCAGCGCCTTGAAAACCCTCGCCAGCTCCGAGGCGCGTTCCTCGTCCAGCGGCGCGCCGGCCAGGCCCTGGCAGCAGGTGGCGTCCTGGCCGACCACCTCAAGCTCTTGCTTCGACATTCCTCTATGTTGACGTTTTTCGATCCAGCGCGCAAGACTGCATCAACGAACGTCAATACAAGCCGTTCCAGGGCACCGCCATGCCCCGTCACCCAGGAGTGAACCATGCGCGAGCAGTCCACCGACCTGCGCGAAACCGTCCGTGATCGGTATGCCGCCGCGGCCCTCAAGGTCACCGAGGGCAGCACCGCCTGTTGCGGGCCGCAGCCCGTCGAGGTCGACGAGAGCTTCGGCGCCACCCTCTACGACGCCGAAGAACGCGACGCCCTGCCTGCCGAAGCGGTGGCCGCCTCCCTCGGCTGCGGCAACCCCACCGCCGTCGCCGAACTCCGCGAAGGCGAACGTGTTCTCGACCTCGGCTCCGGCGGCGGCATCGACGTCCTGCTCTCCGCTCGCCGCGTCGGCCCGACCGGCAAGGCGTACGGACTGGACATGACCGAGGAGATGCTCGCCCTGGCCCTGGCCAACGCCGAGAAGGCGGGCGCCAGGAACGTCGAGTTCCTGAAGGGCACCATCGAGGCCGTCCCGCTCCCGGCGAACACCATCGACGTCGTCATCTCCAACTGCGTGATCAATCTGTCCGTCGACAAGCCAGCCGTCTTCGCCGAGACCTTCCGGGTCCTCCGGCCCGGCGGCCGCATCGGCGCCTCGGACGTCGTCGCCGACGACGCGATCACCCCCGAACAGCGCGCCGAGCGCGGTGACTACGTCGGCTGTATCGCCGGCGCACTCTCCTTCTCCGAGTACCGGGCGGGCCTCGAAGCCGCCGGATTCACGGACGTCGAGATCACCCAGACCCACTCCGTCGCGGACGGCATGCACTCCGCCATCATCCGCGCCACCAAGCCCACCACCCGCCAGGCCTGATCACATCCGCTCACGCATCGCTCACGCGCAAGCCCGAAAACGACTCAGCGCCCGAGCCGACCGAAGTCGACCCGAGCGCTGCGTAGCAGGTCAGAGGCGTTTCCCCCGTCTGCCAGCCGTAGGCCCTGTGGGACTCGAACCCACAACCAATGGATTAAAAGTCCACTGCTCTGCCAATTGAGCTAAGGGCCCAGGCGATGTTGCCTGTCCGAGCATAGCCGGACGCGGCCGTGTCTCCGATCGGGTATCGGTGGACCGGCCGCGTCGCGGGGGAGGGAAAGGGCGGGATGGTCACTTTTCGGCCGTCTGCGGGGCGGAAGCCCGGTCCGGGGTGAGGAACCAGCGGCGGGCCGAGGCGAGCCACCAGGTCGCGGCGAAGCCGAGGACGACCAGGACGGCGACGGGAGCGTAGTTGAAGGTCTTCCAGGTGACCGGGGAGACCTGCGGAAGCATGAAGAGGATCGTGATCGTCACGACCCAGAGGACCGACACGGCTCCGATCGCCCCCGACCAGCGGCCCAGGTGCCACGGCCCGCGTTCGAAGGCGGCGCCCCTGCGTACGCGCAGGAAGGTCGGGATGACGTACGCGATGTACAGGCCGATCACCGCGATCGACGTCACCGCCGCGTACGCCGTCGTGTTGATCAGGTAGGGCAGGCCCAGGGCGAGAGCGGCCAGGGCGGCCAGCCAGACGGCGGCGACGGGCGTGCGCGAGCGCGGGCTGACGGTGCGCCAGACGCGCGAGAAGGGCAGTGCGCCGTCACGCGAAAAGGCGTAGATCATACGGCTGTTGGCGGTCACCGAGGCCATTCCGCAGAAGAGCTGGGCGCCGATCACGACCAGGAGCAGGAGCTTGCCCGTCGTGGCTCCCAGGGCGTCCAGGAGGATCTGCGCCGGGGGTGCGCCGGTCGGGGAGGCCAGCTCCTTGTCGTAGGACTGGATCGCGAACGTGAAGCCGAGGAGGAGCACGAAGCCGGCGATCCAGGACGTCCAGATGGAGCGGACGATGCCCTTGGGACCGGCCGTGGACGCGTCGTGGGTCTCCTCCGTCATGTGCGCGGAGGCGTCGTAGCCGGTGAAGGTGTACTGGGCCATCAGGAGGCCGAGGAGGACCACGTACGGGCCGGAGCCCCAGCCGGTCTCGTTCACGAACTTGGTGAACACGAAGGACGCCGACCGGTGATGGTCGGGGACGAAGGCCAGCGCGCCGACGATGACGGCCACGCCGAGCACGTGCCACCACACGCTCACGTCGTTCAGGAACGCGACGATCCGCACGCCGAAGGTGTTCAGCAGGCCGTGCAGGACGAGGATCGCGGCGAAGAGGAGGACCGTGCGGCCCGGGGTCACCTCGAAGCCGAACTGGAGGTTCAGGTACGCGCCGAGGAAGGAGGCCGCGCCGAAGTCGATGCCGGCCGTCACCGCAACCTGCCCCAGCACGTTGAACCAGCCCGTGAACCAGGCCCAGGCCGCCGCCGAGCGGGGCGGCGCGAGGCGGTGGGCCCAGAAGTAGAGGCCCGCCGAGGTCGGGTAGGCCGAGCAGATCTCGGCCATCGACAGGCCCACGAACAGGGTCATCAGACCGACCGCCACCCAGCCCCAGGTGATCACTGCCGGGCCGCCGGTGGTCATGCCGAAGAGGTAGAGCGTCAGGCAGCCGGACAGCACCGAGATTATCGTGAAGGAGACGGCGTAGTTCGAGAACGCCGACATCCGGCGGGCGAGGACCTGGGTGTAGCCGAGCTGGGCCAGCCGTTCCTCGTCCGACAGGCCGTGCGCCCCGTTCGCTCTCGCGTCTTCTGTCATGCCCCCAGCAATTCCCCCACCTGGGGCGTGACATGCGTCACGCTATGGCCAAAAAAGGCCCGTACGACAGTGTCGTACGGGCCTTTCTGGGGTCACTCGGCCGAGCTCACCCGGCGTCAGCCGTTGCGCTTCCAGCGCGGCTTGTCCTCGCGGCGGCCGAAGGAGCCGGTGCCGCGGTGGTCGTCACGACGGCCGAAGGGGCGGTCGTGACCGGCGGAGCGGAAGCCGGGACGGTCGTCGCGGCGGTCGCGGTTGAACGGACGGTCGCTGCCCCGGTGTCCGCCGCGCTCGTCCCGGCGGAAGCCACCGCGGTCGTCACGACGGTCGAAGGAACGGCCACCACGGTCGCCGCCCCGGTCGAAGCCCCGGTCACGGTCGCTGCGGTCGTTACGGTCGCTGCGGTCGTTGCGGTCGCGGTCGAACGGACGGCGGTCGTCGCGACGCTCGAAACCACGGCCGCCACGGTCGTCACGGCGCTCGAAGGAACGGCCACCACGGTCGCCGCCCCGGTCGAAGCCCCGGTCACGGTCGCTGCGGTCGTTGCGGTCGTTGCGGTCGCGGTCGAACGGACGGCGGTCGTCGCGACGCTCGAAACCACGGCCACCGCGGTCGTCACGGCGCTCGAAGGAACGGCCACCACGGTCACGGTCGTTGCGGTCGCGGTCGAACGGACGGCGGTCGTCACGGCGCTCGAAACCACGGCCGCCACGGTCGTCGCGACGGTCGTCACGGTCCCGGTCGAAGCTGCGCCGCTCGCGGCGCTCGTACGGCGCCGAGGCCGCCGGGCGCTCCTCGCGCTCGGCCCGCTGCTCGGCGGCGGCAGCGGCCTGCGCCTCGGCGGCCGCCAGCTCCTCCGCGGCCGTCGCCTGGGCCTCGGCCACCGCGGCCTCCGGGTCCTCGCCGCGCTCGCGGGCGACCCGGGCGACCAGCCGGTCGGACTCGTCGCGCAGCTCGGCGGCGCGGCGCTGGGCGCGCTCCAGCTGCTTGGTGAGCTGGGCGACCTCGCGCTCGGCCTGCTGCGCGGCGTTGTTCGCGGACTCGGCCTGGACCTCGGTCATGGAGCGGGCGCCGGTGATCTCGGCGACCTCCGGGTCGAAGGCGCCGGCCCCCTGGATGATGTGGCGCGCGGCGTCGACGCCGGCGTCCTCCATCAGCCGGAAGATCTGGCGGCGCTGGTGCGGCAGCGACAGGGAGACGACCGTGCCGGTGCGGCCCGCGCGGGCGGTACGGCCGGCGCGGTGCAGGTAGTCCTTGTGGTCGCCGGCCGGGTCCACGTTCAGGACCAGGTCGATGCCGTCGACGTGGATGCCGCGGGCGGCGACGTCGGTGGCGACCAGGACGTTGACGTAGCCGTCCTTGAAGTCGGCCAGGGTGCGGGTGCGCGCGCCCTGGGTCATGCCGCCGTGCAGCGCGTCGGCCTTCGCGCCCGCCTCGCGCAGCTGCTCGGCGACGCGGTCGGCGCCCAGCTGGGTGCGGACGAAGATGATCGTGCGGCCCTTGCGGGAGGCGATCGCGGCGGTGACCGGCGCCTTGTCCTTGGGCTTCACGATGAGGATGTGGTGGGACATGGTCGTCACCGCGCCCTGGGCCGCGTCCACCTCGTGGGAGACGGGGTTGTTCAGGTAGCGGTCGACGAGGGTCTGGATCTCGTTCTCCATCGTGGCGGAGAAGAGCATCCGCTGGCCGCCGGCCGGGACCTGGTCCAGCAGCTCGGTGACCTCGGGCAGGAAGCCCAGGTCGGACATCTGGTCGGCCTCGTCGAGGACGGCGATCTGGGTGTCCTCCAGCGAGCAGGCGCCGCGGTTGATGATGTCCCGCAGGCGGCCCGGGGTGGCGACGAGGATGTCGACGCCGCGCTCCAGGGCGTAGATCTGGTTGCCCATCGAGGTGCCGCCGCAGACGACCTTCATCTTCAGGCCGAGGACGTCGCCGTACGGCTGGAGGGCGTCGGCGACCTGCATGGCCAGCTCGCGGGTCGGGGTGAGGATGACCGCGCGGGGCTTGTGCTTCTGGGTGCGGCCGCCGGCCAGCGTGGCCAGGGTCGGCAGACCGAAGGAGAGGGTCTTGCCGGAGCCGGTGCGGCCACGGCCGAGGATGTCCTTGCCGGCCAGGGCGTCCGGGATGGTCGCGGCCTGGATCGGGAAGGGGGTCGTCACGCCGTTCTGCGCGAGCTTGCGCACGATGCCCTCGGGGAGGCCGAGGTCGGCGAAGGTGGTCTGGGGGGTGGTGTCAGCGGCCTCGTCGGCCTCGGTGATCTCGTTCGTCTCGTCGACGAGTTCGTTCTCGAACTCGTCGAGCTCGTTCTCGGACACGACAAACTGATCGGTACTGGACACGGACATGCGAATGCGAAACCTTCCGGAGTCTCGTCGGCACGCGCCCGTCAACTCCGTGATTCGCTCACGACCGCCTCAATGCGGTCCGCCACGGCAAGGGAGAGTACGCGCCACACGGCGCGCTCTGTGGTGGCGCCGGGCAAATGGGATCAAACGATCTACCACCATACGCACCCATCACCCCTGAAGGCAAACCGAGCCATGAAACCCCAGGTCGGACCCGGTCGCGCCCCTCATGCCGGCAGGCCCGCCGTGGGAGCCGGCTCGCGCTGGGCCAGCTGGGGTCCGGTGCCCTCGTGCGCCGAGGAGGACGGCTCGGCCGTCGGGGGCTCGGAGGTGGCCGCGGGCGGGGTGGAGACCGGGGGCTGGGGTGGTGCGGAGGTGACCGGTGGGGCCGGTGGGGCCTTGGTCGGCGCCGGATCACCGGGCGCGACCGTCTTCCCGGGCTTGGCGGGCCTGCCGGACGGTGCGGTGGTCGCGGACGCGTCGTCCGCGCCGGGCGACGGAGCGACCGAGGCACTGGGCGACTCCCCCGGCTTCGGCCTGCCGCCCTTGCCGTGCTTGCCGTCGGCCGGCGGGCCGCCGTGCCCCTGGCCGCCGACGCCGTCCACCGGACCGCCGTCGGGCGCCTCACCGGCGTGCCGCCCGGCCGAGTGCGAGGGCCGGGCCCGGCCCGCGTCGTCACCCACGCTCACACAGCCGGCCGCGGCCGCGCTGACGGCCAGCACGGTGACGGCGAGCCGGACGGGTACGTACAAGGGGCGCACGGCGGCCACCTCCGGGGGCAAAGGAAAGGAGTCAACCTCCCCAACTCCCGCCGCCCGCAAGAGGACACGCGCCCCGCGCGGGCTGACCGAACTCAGCCGTAGCCGAGGGCGTGCAGGCGTGCGTCGTCCATCCCGAAATGGTGGGCGATCTCGTGCACCACGGTCACCTCTGTCTCCGCGACGACGTCCTCGCGGGTCGCGCACATCCTGAGCGTCGGCCCCCGGTAGACGGTGATCCGGTCCGGCAGCACGCCCGCGTACCACTCGCCCCGGTCGGTCAGCGGGGTGCCCTCGTACAGGCCGAGCAGCTCGGGGTCACCGGCGGGCGGTTCGTCCTCCACGAACACCGCCACGTTGTCCATGAGCCGCGTCAGCTCCGGCGGGATCCGGTCGAGCGCCTCGGCGACCAGTTCCTCGAACTCCTCGCGCGTCATCTCCAGCACACCGTCATTGTCCGGTACGGGAGCTTCGTACGAGAGCGGCGCGGCGCCGCATATCCGCCTCCGTACATGGGCATACGGGACCAATGGTCCGCGTCCCCGTCGCAGCCCTCCGCACGCTGACGAACCGCGTACGCCCGCGCCCGGCCCGCAGGGGCACCCGCACGCTCCCCGCCCCGCCACCGGCCGCCGGTCCTGGCCGCCGCTGGCTGAACGCCCTCGGACTCACCGCCGTCGTGCTCTTCGGCGCCTGGCTGGGCCTGCTGGTCGTCGGCAACGTCCGGACCCCGGTCGGTCCGATGAACACGACGATGGCACTGCGCCCCTCGCTGAGCGGCGGCACGAAGATCAACATCTCCCCGCTGGGCGCGCTCACCCTGGACAGCCATGTCGCCCCGGTCCGTCTCGACGTCAACGTCGACCAGCTCGACCCGCTGCGCTCCCAGGCTCTGGTCGACCACCCCGAGCGGATCTCCGGCCTCCAGCAGGAGGTCGCCCAGGACGTCGAGCACGGCACGCTGGACCTGGCCGTGCGCTCCTGTGTCGCCGTGGTCGCCGGGGCCACCACCCTCGGCCTCGCCGTCTACCGCCGCCCGCGCCGCGCCCTCGCGGCCGGCGGACTGGCCCTGGTCCTGCTCGCCGCCTCGGGCGCGTCGGCGTACGCCACCTGGAACCCGAGGTCGGTGCTGGAGCCGAAGTACTCGGGCCTGCTGTCCTCGGCGCCGTCCGTGGTCGGCAACGCGCGCAGCATCGTCAGCGAGTTCGACGTCTACCAGAAGGAACTGGCCCGCCTGGTGACGAACGTGACGAAGCTCTACGACGTCACCTCCACGCTCCCGGCCTACCAGCCCGACCCCTCCACCATCCGCGTCCTGCACGTGTCGGACATCCACCTCAATCCCGCGAGCTGGAAGATCATCGCCTCGCTGGTGGAGCAGTACGACGTGAACGTGATCGTCGACTCCGGCGACACGATGGACCACGGCATCGCGGCCGAGAACGGCTTCCTGGACCCGATCAGGGACCTGGGCGTGCCGTACGTCTGGGTGCGCGGCAACCACGACTCGCGGATCACCCAGCGCTATCTGGAGCGCATGAAGAACGTGCACGTCCTGGACGACGGGCACGCGCAGACGGTCGCGGGACTGCGGTTCGCGGGCATCGGCGATCCGCAGTTCACCCCGGACCGCGCCGTGGTGCCCGGCGGCGACGCGGCCGAGCAGCTGGCCGGCGACCGGCTGGCCAGCGCCCTGCACGACGAGAAGGCCCGGCACACCCCGGTCGACGTCGCCGTGGCCCACGAGCCGGCGGCGGCCCGCGAGACGGACGGCGAGGTGCCGCTGGTGCTGTGCGGGCATCTGCACCACGAGGGGGACGAGATCCTGCCCTACGGCACCCGGCTGCGGATGGAGGGCTCCACGGGCGGCAGCGGGCTGCGCGCGGTGGAGGGCAGGTACCCGGCGCCGATCGAGGCCTCGATCCTCTACTTCGACCGGGACAGCCGCCGTCTGCAGGCCTGGGACGCGATCAGGCTGGGCGGGCTGGGTGAGACGACGGCCGAGGTCAGCCGCCATCTGGCCACCCCCGTCAAGCCCGGCCCCGCCCCCTCCTCCTCCGGTGCACCGGCCTCCCCCGTCCCCTCGCCGTAAACCGTTTTGGCGATACCCCTCGCCATCCCATATGCTTCTCACGTCCCCGACGCGCTGAGAAGCGCCCAGGCGGGCCGATAGCCCTCATCGTCTAGCGGCCTAGGACGCCGCCCTTTCAAGGCGGTAGCACGGGTTCGAATCCCGTTGGGGGCACGCAAGATCGTGTGCGACACTGTTGCACGCACAAGCTTGGTCCTGTGGAGCAGTTTGGAGTGCTCGCCACCCTGTCAAGGTGGAGGCCGCGGGTTCAAATCCCGTCAGGACCGCTGGTGTTTCACGTGAAACACCGTGGCTGGGTAGCTCAGTTGGTACGAGCGATCGCCTGAAAAGCGATAGGTCGCCGGTTCGACCCCGGCCCCAGCCACAACCAGAAGGCCCCGTTCATCGAACGGGGCCTTCGTCGTATCGGAAACCGTCGTATCGAGAGTCGTGGGGGACGAGGAAATGAGCCAGGACCAGGTCGCTGCCATAGCGGCGGACGCCCAGGTGGAGAAGACCCGGGCGCGGTACGGACTGTTCGCCATCATCGCCAGCAATCTCGCGATTGTCGTGGTCGCGAGCGTGGGTGTGTGGCGGCTGCACGGGGACAGGTCAGTGGTCGTCGGCATCCTGACCGCCGCGTTCACCGCGGTGAGCAGCATGACGACGGCGTATCTGGGGATCAAGGCGATCTCCAATACGGCGAAGTCACTCGCCCAGCAGGTCCAGCAGGTCCAGCCCGGCTCCAAGGCATCGACCCCCGCGACATCGTCTCCGGCCGCGGTAGCGGCACCCGCACAGCCCGCCGGCTAAACGGCACCGTCAAATCATTCGCGTGATTTTCGGCCGGGGTGAGATCCTGGACCGCGTATGTCTACGCATCCCGCCCCCGCCCTCGGCACCCTCGCCCCCCG
The DNA here is from genome assembly GCF_001866675.1 of Streptomyces sp. MUSC 14. Classification (NCBI taxonomy): domain Bacteria; kingdom Bacillati; phylum Actinomycetota; class Actinomycetes; order Kitasatosporales; family Streptomycetaceae; genus Streptomyces; species Streptomyces sp. MUSC 14. The sequence goes on along the minus strand of NZ_MLYN01000039.1, from coordinate 31,872 downwards.
TCTGACCGAGCTGTCGCTGCGTGACGCGCACCGGCTCGGGCGGCGGCTCGAGGGCGCGCGCAAGATCCGTAAGCCGGAGGCCCGCGCCGCCGTCCTCGCCGAGATCGAGGCGGAGGTCGACAAGGCCGAGGCCCGGATCGGTGAACGGCGTGCCCGTGTGCCCGCCGTCACCTACCCCGAGCAGCTGCCCGTCAGCCAGAAGAAGGACGAGATCGCGGACGCCATCCGCGATCACCAGGTCGTCATCGTCGCCGGTGAGACCGGGTCCGGCAAGACCACGCAGATCCCGAAGATCTGTATGGAGCTGGGCCGGGGCGTGCGCGGCATGATCGGGCACACCCAGCCTCGCCGTATCGCCGCCCGGACCGTCGCCGAACGCGTGGCCGAGGAGCTGCGCACCCCCCTCGGCGAGGCCGTCGGCTGGAAGGTCCGCTTCACCGACCAGGTGAGCCCGGACGCCACCTTCGTCAAGCTGATGACGGACGGCATCCTGCTCGCCGAGATCCAGACCGACCGCGAGCTGCGCGCCTACGACACGATCATCATCGACGAGGCGCACGAGCGGTCCCTCAACATCGACTTCCTGCTCGGGTACCTGGCCCAGCTGCTGCCGAAGCGGCCGGACCTGAAGGTCGTCATCACCTCCGCCACCATCGACCCCGAGCGCTTCTCGCGGCACTTCGGCGACGCTCCGATCGTCGAGGTCAGCGGGCGGACCTACCCGGTCGAGGTGCGCTACCGGCCGCTGCTGGAGGACGATTCCGAGGACGCCGACCGGGACCAGATCACCGCGATCTGCGACGCGGTCGAGGAACTCCAGGGCGAGGGCCGGGGCGACATCCTCGTCTTCCTCTCCGGCGAGCGCGAGATCCGGGACACGGCGGACGCGCTGGAGAAGAAGAAGTACAGGTTCACGGAGGTCCTGCCGCTGTACGCCCGGCTGTCGCACGCGGAGCAGCACCGGGTGTTCCAGCCGCACACCGGGCGCAGGATCGTTCTCGCGACCAACGTCGCCGAGACCTCGCTGACCGTCCCCGGCATCAAGTACGTCATCGACCCCGGCTTCGCCCGGATCAGCCGCTACAGCCACCGCACCAAGGTCCAGCGGCTGCCCATCGAGCCGGTCTCGCAGGCCAGTGCCAACCAGCGCAAGGGCCGCTGCGGCCGTACGTCCGACGGCATCTGCATCCGGCTCTACAGCGAGGACGACTTCCTCGCCCGCCCGGAGTTCACGGACGCCGAGATCCTCCGCACGAACCTGGCCTCCGTCATCCTCCAGATGACCGCCGCGGGCCTCGGCGACATCGAGAAGTTCCCCTTCATCGACCCGCCGGACCACCGCAACATCCGTGACGGCGTCCAGCTGCTCCAGGAGCTGCACGCGCTGGACCCGGCCCAGAAGGACCCCCGCAAGCGGCTCACCGACACCGGCCGCAAGCTGGCTCAGCTCCCGGTCGACCCGCGTCTGGCCCGCATGGTCCTGGAAGCCGACAGGAACGGCTGTGTCCGCGAGGTCATGGTCATCGCCGCCGCGCTGTCCATCCAGGACCCGCGCGAGCGCCCGGCCGACAAGCAGGCCCAGGCCGACCAGCAGCACGCCCGCTTCAAGGACGAGACCAGCGACTTCCTCGCCTATCTGAACCTGTGGCGGTACGTCCGCGAGCAGCAGAAGGAACGCGGCTCCAGCTCCTTCCGCCGCATGTGCAAGCAGGAGTACCTGAACTTCCTGCGGATCCGCGAGTGGCAGGACATCTACACCCAGCTGCGGACGGTCGCCAAGCAGATGGGCATCCATCTGAACGAGGACGACGCCCCGGACGACCGCGTCCACGTCTCCCTCCTCGCCGGCCTGCTCTCCCACGTCGGGATGAAGGACGTGAAGGACGGCAACAAGAACGAGTACCTGGGCGCCCGCAGCGCCAAGTTCGCGATCTTCCCGGGCTCGTCGCTGTTCAAGAAGCAGCCGAAGTTCATGATGTCGGCGGAGCTGGTGGAGACGTCCCGGCTCTGGGCCCGGGTCAACGCGAAGATCGAGCCCGAGTGGGTCGAGCCGCTCGCGGAGCACCTGCTGAAACGGACGTACAGCGAACCGCACTGGGAGAAGGACCAGGCGGCCGTGATGGCGTACGAGAAGGTCACGCTGTACGGCGTCCCGATCGTCGCCCAGCGGAAGGTGAACTACGGCCGGATCGACCCGGAGACGAGCCGCGAGCTGTTCATCCGCAACGCGCTCGTGGAGGGCGACTGGCGCACGCACCACAAGTTCTTCGCCGACAACCGCAGGCTTCTCGGCGAGGTCGCGGAGCTGGAGAACCGGGCGCGGCGCCGGGACATCGTGGTCGACGACGACACACTCTTCGACTTCTACGACCAGCGCGTCCCCGAACACGTCGTGTCGGGCGCCCACTTCGACTCCTGGTGGAAGCACAAGCGGCACGAGCAGCCGGAGTTCCTGGACTTCGAGCGGGAGATGCTCATCCGGGAGTCGGCGGAGGCGGTGACGAAGGCCGACTATCCGGACTCCTGGCGGCAGGGACAGCTGAAGTTCCGGGTGACGTACCAGTTCGAGCCGGGCGCGGACGCCGACGGCGTGACGGTCCACGTCCCGCTCCAGGTGCTCAACCAGGTCACCGACGAGGGCTTCGACTGGCAGATCCCCGGCCTGCGCGAGGAGGTCGTGACGGAGCTGATCCGCTCCCTGCCCAAGCCCGTGCGCCGCAACTACGTGCCCGCCCCGAACTACGCGAAGGCGTTCCTGGACAGGGCCGTGCCCTTGCAGGAGCCGCTGACCGTGACGATGGCGCGCGAGCTGAAGCGCATGGTCGGCGTCCCCTTCGAGGCGGAGGACTTCGACTGGTCGAAGGTCCCCGAACATTTGAAGATCACTTTCCGGATCGTCGACGAGCGGCGCCGCAAGCTCGCCGAGGACAAGGACCTGGACGCGCTCCGGCTCCAGCTGAAGCCGAAGGCGCGCAAGGCCCTGTCGCAGGCGGCCGCTGCGACGGCGTCCCGTCAGGGCGGGGAGTCCCTGGAGCGCAAGGGGCTGACCGACTGGACGATCGGCACGCTGACCCGCGTCTTCGAGACCCGCCGGGCCGGGCAGCCGGTGAAGGCCTACCCGGCGCTGGTGGACGACGGCGACACGGTGTCCGTACGGCTCTTCGACACGGAGGCCGAGCAGGCGGAGGCCATGTGGAAGGGCACCCGGCGCCTGATCCTGCGGAACATCCCGGTGAACCCGGCGAAGTTCGCCTCGGAGAAGCTGACGAACGCCCAGAAGCTCGCCCTGTCGGCGAACCCGCACGGCTCCGTCCAGGCCCTCTTCGACGACTGCGCGACGGCCGCGGCGGACAAACTGATCGCGGACTTCGGCGGTCCGGTGTGGGACGAGCAGTCGTACCGGAAGCTGTACGACAAGGTCCGCGCGGAGATCGTGGACACGACGGTCCGTACGGTCGCCCAGGTGCAGCAGGTCCTCGCGGCCTGGCAGGCCGCCGAACGCCGGCTGAAGGCCGTACGGAGCCCGGCGCTGCTCACGAACCTGACGGACGTCCGGGGGCAGCTGGACGCCCTCGTGAAGCCGGGCTTCGTGACCGGGGCCGGCATACGCCGCCTGCCCGACCTGATGCGCTACCTGGTGGCCGTGGACCGGCGGCTGCAGCAGATGCCGACCGGCGTCCAGCGGGACACCACGCGCATGGAGAAGGTCCAGGAGATGCAGGACGAGTACGCCTGGCTGCTGGAACAGCTCCCGAAGGGCCGCCCCGTCCCGCAGGCCGTCCTGGACATCCGCTGGATGCTGGAGGAGCTGAGGGTCAGCTATTTCGCCCACGCGCTCGGCACCGCGTACCCCATCTCCGACAAGCGGATCGTGAAGGCGATCGACGCGGCCGTGGCGTAGTCGCACGCGTACAGGGGGTGAGTTCGACCAGGCGGCCCCACCTCCTGTACAGTCTCATCTCGCAGCGCAACGCACTGAGCAAAGCGCCGCGAAACCTGGTCCTGTGGAGCAGTTTGGAGTGCTCGCCACCCTGTCAAGGTGGAGGCCGCGGGTTCAAATCCCGTCAGGACCGCATCAAGGAAGGCCCTCGTCCCACCCGGACGAGGGCCTTTCGGCATACGGAGGCCGCGCCCGCGGCGGCAGCCGCAGTCAGACACGGCAAATCCCGTCAGCACCGCATCGAGAAGGGCCCCGGGAGGGGCCCTTCTTCTGTTGCGGCCTCCGGTGTCCGTTCCGCCCGTTCCCTTGACGGCGTCACATTCCCTCGGTACCCAGAAGACAGGGCCTGCTTTCCCGCTGCGGCCCCTGGAGGTGGGTATGGGGCCATCGGCCAGGCACGAGACGCGGGCGCTGCTGAGGGCGCATCTGGCGGCCGCCTCGCCCTACCGTCACCTCACCCGCCACTGTCCCGTCTGCCATCACCTCCTGCGGCTGGCGATGGACGCCGGCCCGCGGGGGCAGGATGCCGAGGACGAGTACGTCGCCGACGAGGACGCCGACGGCGTCGAGGATCCCCGGCCCGCGTGACCGGCGCCGGCCCCAACACCCCACTGTGCGTGGGACGCTGGAACATGACGTTCCATTAGCGCACACATGCCATCGGCAACAACTGCCCGGGCGTGTGACGGGAGTCACCGCATGAGTTTTCAAAAGGGCGGTACTTACCCCTGTCCTACAACAGGTCAATTTAATATGTGCAATTGCACCCGCCCCAGAGGTCGCGCACAGCCGTTCCGACAGCCCTCCCCAAGGTCCGACAAGGCCGCTCACAGGACCGCCCCGAAGCTCCGACCAGCGCACAAAAAAGATCGCGCTGGACCCGGCGGAGTCCAGCGCGATCTACGACGCACCCTGTGGCGCTGCCAACAACGGTCTGTTCGGCTTGGGCGTGGGGTCTGTTGGGGCAGATCCCGCGTCGCTTGGAGCTACTGTTCCGGGCGCCCCGGCACGTTGGGGGACGTGCCGTTCTGCCCGGTTATGCAGTTGTTCAGGCCTCGCTGCGCTGCTGCGGGATGCCCGCGAGCAGAGCGCGGACCTCGGCCTCGCGGTAGCGGCGGTGCCCGCCGAGCGTACGGATCGAAGTGAGCTTGCCGGCCTTCGCCCACCGCGTGACCGTCTTGGGGTCGACACGGAACATGGTGGCGACCTCAGCCGGGGTCAGCAGCGGCTCGGCATCAGGGGTGCGAGCGGTCATGAGCGGCCTCCTCGGGAGAACCGAACCTTCTCGGTTCTTTCCTCTAAATTCTGCACCTTGACCCGCGTTGCCCGAAATGGTGGACGCGAGTCGAGTCGGTTATAGGACGAACGGCTTGTCCTCGGCACTACAACTACACCATCCGTCCAGCCGCGTCGGCCAAACCGATGGAATTGCCCTCCCAGGTGTTCATCAGCGACGGAAGCCGATGGACCATGCCATAGCGGACAGTCACGCCACTGTGACGATCAGTCACAGGGCGATCAGGAGGCACCAGACCCCCCAAAGCGTGCAATGCGGAGAATCCGCCCGTAATAGAGCACAGTTGGACGGAAGGAACCCTCTCCGGGCTCCTTGTCCTATTTTGGCATGAGGAGGGGCAAGGGACGCAAGGGCCCCGTACGTGCGGTCCATCACGCTTCGGCCATCCTTGACACAAACGCCCGGATCGGGATCAACATCCCGTCAGCTGGTCAAGTGCGGTAGACCGTATGCCGTTCGAGGCTGTCGTGGAGCGTGACGTGCATCACCCGACCGGCCCCTCAGTTCGCGGAGCGCCGGTCCCGTACCGACCGCCAGCGTTCCACGAGCCGCGCGTACGCCTCGCCGGCCGCCGCGCCGTCGCCCCGGCGCAGCGCCTCGATGCCGGCGGCGACGTCCGCCGCCGAGTGGTCGCCCTCCAGCTCGCCGGCCGGCAGGACGTGCACGAGGCCGCCGTAGTCCAGCTCCACCAGCGAGCGCGGGTGGAACTCCTCCAGCCAGCGGCCGACGTCCACCAGGCCGTCGATCAGCGGGCCCTCCTCGACGGTGTCCTTCAGCGTGCGCAGGGCCCGCGCCACCCGGCGCCGGGACTGCACCATCGGCGTGCGGTAGCGCAGCAGCGGGGGCACCTCGGCGGTGCCCTTCTCGTAGCGCCGCTCCTCGTCGGAGACCAGCACGAACCAGTTCAGGGGCACCTGCCAGGTCGCCGTGCGGATCCACGGCCGGGCGTCGGGGTTGCGGGCGAGCCAGCGCTCGTAGTCCTGGGCGGCCTGGTGGCGCACCAAGGGCGGCAGCGCCGCGTCCAGCACCGGCGCGGGCAGCTCCTCCGCCAGCTCGCCGAGCGCCTGCCAGCCGCGCAGCCGGGTGCGCCAGGGGCACACGCAGACCACACCGTCGGCCTCCAGCACGAACGCGTCACCGCTCTCGTGCACCGGCACCGCGACCGGCGGGGTGGGCAGCAAGTCGGCGAGGGAACGCCGCAGTTCGTCCTGGTACGAGGGGCGGTCGGGGCGGCGGGCGTAGCGGGCCCAGTGGCCGCGCTCCGGCTCCGGGAAGGCGCCCAGCGGCTCGTACACGCGCAGGTACGCGGCATAGGGGACGACCACGGAGGACACCTTCGGCACGCCTGCTCCCTCCCCACCGGGCCCCGCTCGAAACCACGGCAAATCGTGCCACGGACATGCGTGCACCAGTGGCACGCGAGAGTGATCCTGAACACTGCACGGATGGTGGTCGCACCGAGGCTCTACGCTCAGGGCACGGCGCCCCGCCACCCGTACGGGGTTCCGCCCCACTCGCCGCTATGTACACAGGAGTCACCACAGTGACCGACGTAACCGGCGCGTCTGCTGATGTTCTGCACACCCTGTTCCACTCGGACCAGGGCGGCCATGAGCAGGTCGTGCTCTGCCAGGACCGGGCCAGCGGCCTCAAGGCCGTGATCGCCATCCACTCCACCGCCCTGGGTCCGGCCCTCGGCGGGACGCGCTTCTACCCGTACGCCACCGAGGCCGAGGCCGTCGCCGACGCCCTCAACCTCGCGCGTGGCATGTCGTACAAGAACGCCATGGCCGGCCTCGACCACGGCGGCGGCAAAGCCGTGATCATCGGCGACCCGGAGCGCGACAAGACCGAGGAACTGCTCCTCGCCTACGGCCGCATGGTCGCCTCGCTCGGCGGGCGCTACGTCACCGCGTGCGACGTCGGCACCTACGTCGCCGACATGGACGTCGTGGCCCGCGAGTGCGCCTGGACCACCGGCCGCTCCCCCGAGAACGGCGGCGCCGGCGACTCCTCCGTGCTCACCGCCTTCGGCGTCTACCAGGGCATGCGTGCCTCCGCCCAACACCTGTGGGGCGACCCCTCGTTGCGCGACCGCAAGGTCGGCATCGCCGGCGTCGGCAAGGTCGGTCACCACCTGGTCCAGCACCTGCGGAACGAGGGCGCCGAGGTCGTCATCACGGACGTGCGCGCGGACGCCGTCCAGCGGATCCTCGACCAGTACCCCGAGGGCGTGTCGGCCGTCGCGGACACCGAGGAGCTGATCCGCGTGGAGGGGCTGGACGTCTACGCCCCCTGCGCGCTCGGCGGCGCCCTGAACGACGCGTCCGTCCCGGTGCTCACCGCCAGGGTGGTGTGCGGCGCGGCCAACAACCAGCTCGCGCACCCGGGTGTGGAGAAGGACCTCGCGGACCGCGGGATCCTCTACGCCCCGGACTACGTGGTGAACGCCGGCGGGGTCATCCAGGTGGCCGACGAGCTGCACGGGTTCGACTTCGACCGGTGCAAGGCGAAGGCGTCGAAGATCTTCGACACCACGCTGGCCATATTCGCACGTGCGAAGGACGATGGCATCCCCCCGGCCGCCGCGGCCGACCGGATCGCCGAGCAGCGGATGGCCGAGGCCCGCACGGGACAGGTCGCACACTGACTCGTTCGCACACATGAGCGGTACCCGTCGGCGGGAACTTAGAGAGAACTCTCACTTCCCCCGGCGGGTCGTTCCCCGATAAGTGGTTAAAATCGCCACTGACCAGCGAGGACAGGGCGCCTCGAAGGTCCTGTGCACACGCGCGTGGTGCGGGCGACGTACCGTATGGGCGCGGGCTCAGGTACCGTGGAAGCCCTACGGACCGGCCTCTCTACTGAGAGTCCGTTCCAGATCATGAACGCGTGTCAGACTCTGGGGCCGTCGAGCCCCGTCACCGAGGGGGTCGAGCCATGGGGCGCGGCCGGGCCAAGGCCAAGCAGACAAAGGTCGCCCGCCAGCTGAAGTACAACAGCGGTGGGACTGACCTGTCACGTCTGGCCAGTGAACTGGGCGCATCGACTTCGAACCAGCCGCCGAACGGCGAGCCGTTCGAGGACGATGAGAACGACGAGGACGATCTCTACTCTCGTTACGCGGACCTCTACGAGGACGACGACGAGGAAGAGGACGACAAGGATCCTCACCAACAGCACCGTCGCGGCGCTTGACCTTGCAGTGACCAGTCCGGTCGGTGGCAGAGCCACCGACCGGTTTCTGTGCTGTCCGCACGGTCACCGGCTGCCGGATCAGGCCGAGTAGTCCCCGACCAGCTCCGCGCCGGTCGCCTTCTCGCCACGCTCGGTGATCTCGCCGGCCACCCAGGCGTCGACCCCGCGGTCGGCCAGGGTCGCGAGGGCCACCTCGGTGGACTCCTGCGGGACGATCGCCATCATGCCGACGCCCATGTTGAGGGTCTTCTCCAGCTCCAGGCGCTCGACACTGCCGGCGCGCCCGACGAGGTCGAAGATCGCGCCCGGCGTCCAGGTGGCACGGTCGACCGTGGCGTGCAGGTGGTCCGGGATCACGCGGGCCAGGTTGGCCGCGAGACCGCCGCCGGTGATGTGCGAGAACGCGTGCACCTCGGTGGTGCGCAGCAGCGCCAGGCAGTCCAGCGAGTAGATCTTCGTGGGCTCCAGCAGCTCCTCGCCGAGGGTGCGGCCGAGCTCGGCGACCTCCGCCTCCAGGGCGAGACCGGCGCGGTCCAGCAGAACATGGCGGACCAGGGAGTACCCGTTCGAGTGAAGCCCGGAGGACGCCATGGCGATCACCGCGTCACCCGTGCGGATGCGATCCGCGCCGAGCAGCCGGTCGGCCTCCACGACGCCCGTACCGGCGCCGGCGACGTCGAAGTCGTCCTCGCCCAGCAGCCCCGGGTGCTCGGCCGTCTCGCCGCCCACCAGGGCGCACCCGGCGAGCACACAGCCCTCCGCGATGCCCTTCACGATGGCCGCGACGCGCTCGGGGTGGACCTTTCCGACGCAGATGTAGTCCGTCATGAACAGCGGCTCGGCACCGCACACCACGATGTCGTCCATGACCATGGCGACCAGGTCGTGGCCGATGGTGTCGTAGACGCCCAGCCGGCGCGCGATGTCGACCTTCGTGCCGACGCCGTCCGTGGCGGAGGCGAGCAGGGGGCGCTCGTAGTGCTTGAGGGCGGAGGCGTCGAAGAGGCCGGCGAAGCCGCCGAGGCCGCCGAGGACCTCGGGGCGCTGCGTCTTCTTCACCCACTCCTTCATCAGCTCGACGGCGCGGTCGCCCGCCTCGATGTCGACACCGGCAGCCGCGTAGGAAGCACCGGACTGGCTCTCAGACATTGCCTGGGATCTTTCGGGTTGATGACGGGGCTGATGACGGGCTTACGGGCGACGGATCGCGTCGGCCGCGGCCGTGGCGGCGGGCCCGGCGGCCAGCTCGGTCTCCAGGAGCTGCTTGCCGAGCAGCTCGGGGTCCGGCAGCTCCATCGGGTACTCGCCGTCGAAGCAGGCGCGGCACAGGTTCGGCTTGTCGATGGTGGTCGCCTCGATCATGCCGTCGATGGAGATGTACGCGAGCGAGTCGGCGCCGAGGCTGGTGCCGATCTCCTCGATGGTCATCCCGTTGGCGATCAGCTCCGCGCGCGTGGCGAAGTCGATACCGAAGAAGCAGGGCCACTTCACGGGCGGCGAGGAGATCCGGATGTGGACCTCGGCGGCGCCGGCCTCGCGGAGCATGCGGACCAGGGCGCGCTGGGTGTTGCCGCGCACGATCGAGTCGTCGACGACGACCAGGCGCTTGCCCTTGATGACTTCCTTCAGCGGGTTCAGCTTCAGGCGGATGCCCAGCTGGCGGATGGTCTGCGAGGGCTGGATGAAGGTCCGGCCGACGTAGGCGTTCTTCACCAAGCCGTTGCCGAAGGGGATGCCGGAGGCCTCCGCGTAGCCGACGGCGGCCGGGGTGCCGGACTCCGGGGTCGCTATGACGAGGTCGGCATCGACGGGTGCTTCCTTGGCGAGCCGGCGGCCCATCTCCACACGGGAGAGGTACACGTTCCGGCCGGCGATGTCCGTGTCCGGGCGGGCCAGGTACACGTACTCGAAGACACAGCCCTTGGGCTTTGCTTCCGCGAATCGCGAGGCGCGCAGGCCGTTCTCGTCGATGGCGACGAACTCGCCCGGCTCGATCTCGCGGACGAAGCTGGCGCCGCAGATGTCCAGGGCGGCGGACTCGGAGGCGACCACCCAGCCGCGCTCAAGCCGGCCGAGGACCAGCGGACGGATGCCCTGCGGGTCGCGGGCGGCGTAGAGGGTGCCCTCGTCCATGAAGACGAGGGAGAAGGCACCGCGCACCTTCGGGAGCACCGCGTGTGCGGCCTCCTCGATGGTCAGCGGCTTGCCGTCCTCGTCGACCTGGGCGGCGAGCAGCGCCGTCAGCAGGTCGGTGTCGTTGGTGGCCGCGACCCGGGTGGACCGGCTGTTGTTGTCGTTCGGCAGGGCGGCGACCATCTCGGCGAGCTGCGCCGTGTTGACCAGGTTGCCGTTGTGGCCGAGCGCGATCGAGCCGTGCGCGGTGGCACGGAACGTCGGCTGGGCGTTCTCCCACACGGACGCGCCGGTGGTCGAGTAGCGGGCGTGTCCGACCGCGATATGACCCTGGAGCGAACCGAGCGAGGTTTCGTCGAAGACCTGGGAGACGAGGCCCATGTCCTTGAAGACGAGGATCTGGGAGCCGTTGCTTACCGCGATTCCCGCGGATTCCTGACCCCGGTGCTGGAGGGCGTAGAGCCCGAAGTACGTGAGCTTTGCGACCTCTTCGCCCGGAGCCCAGACACCGAAGACGCCACACGCGTCCTGGGGGCCTTTCTCGCCGGGGAGCAGATCGTGATTGAGTCGACCGTCACCACGTGGCACGGCACCGAGTGTAGGCGAGGTCGACCACTGGTCCGAATTGGGGATACGCGACCGTAACGGGTCACAGGGCGTCCATCACCTTGTCGCTTTTCTGATTTACGCAGGTCAGCAGGGGGCCGTCGGCTGCATTTGCCGTATGCGCGAGTGAGGTGTCGCACATCATCCGAGGGCGTGACGGCTGAGGCGGATGAGGTCGCCGTTGCCGTCGGTGAGCGTGAGGCTCCCGGCGTCGGCCCTGGCGACGAGCGTGCCGGTGGTGAGCGCGGCGGCCAGGGCACGCTCGAACTCCATGCGGTCCGGGGCGCAGGCCATCCGGGTCGTACGCAGGCCGCCGAGGGTGATCCGGTCGCCCCGCACGGTGGCCCGGGCGCTGAACCGGTTGCAGCCGAGGTTGCCGGCCGCCCGGCCGTCCGCGTCGATGCGCAGGCGGGCGGTGGCGGGCGCGGACCGGGTCCGGCCGCCGACGGTGAGGGAGTCGACCCGCCAGTCGACCCCGGTGACCGTCTGCCGGGACATCGGCCGCTGGGGCTGACGTGGGCCCGGCTGCTGAGAACTCGGCTGCTGGGAACTCACCGCACCACTGTCCGCCTTCCCGGCGCCGCAGGCCACCGTGAGCGGGACGAGTGCGGCGGCGGCCGTCAGGATCATGTGCTGCTTGTACCGGTTCATGGCGATTCGACGCCGTACCGGTCGCGTCGGTTCCGCTACGACATCAGCGGCAGCAGACCCCCGATGTCCGCCCGCTCCCCGCTCGCGCTCACCGCGGCCTCCGCCAGGGCGTCCCGCCAGCCCACGCGGCCGGTGGCGAGGCGGATCCAGGTCAGCGGGTCGGTCTCCACCACGTTCGGCGGGGTACCGCGGGTGTGCCGCGGGCCCTCGACGCACTGCACGACGGCGTACGGCGGCACACGGACCTCGGTGGAGCCGCCGGGCGCCTTCGCGGCCAGGGCGTCGGCGAGCAGCCGGGTGGCGGCGGCCAGGGCCTGGCGGTCGTACGGCACGTCCAGGCCGGGCACGGCGGCGTTGAGGTCGTCGGTGTGGACGACGAGTTCGACGGCGCGGGTGACGAGGTAGTCGTCCAGGGTCAGCGCGCCCGCGTTGGTCAGCAGCAGCCGGCTGCCCGGGTGCCCGGCGAGCAGGGTGCGCAGGGACGCGTCGACGTCGGCGAGATAGGCGTCGAGGTCGGGGTGTTCGGCGGCGAGGCCGCGGGTGAACGCGTCGATGGCGGAGGCGCTGGCCGCGGTGGCGAAGGGCCACTGCACGACCGTCGCGTCCTGCCGGGGCGGGGCCGGGTGGTCGAGGGCGCGGTGCACGGCGGTGACCGCCATGCCGATGTGCGCGACCAGGTCCCGTACGGTCCACCCGTCGAGCCGGGTGGGCAGGGCGAGCCGACCGGGGTCGAGACCGCGAACCGCCTCCCGCACGTGTCCGAGCTGGCCGAGGACGGCGGCGCGGGTCCTGGCGGAGTCGTAGGTGCGGGCGCGCTTCGTGGCGGGGGGCATGGCGGTGAGCCTATGCCGTACCCGCCCACGATTCATTCACAATGTTTCTAGAGTGACTTTCTAGAATCACATTCCAGGCAGCTCTACGCTGGCCGCCATGACACCACGCTTCGGAACCACGCCCCGGTTAGCCCGTCGGTCCGTGCTGAAGGCCGGACTGGGCATGGGCGTCGCCCTGTCCGGCACGGGACTCGTCATCGCCGCTCCCGGCACGGCCGCTGCCGCCGGGCAGAACGGCACCCCCCTGTGCGACAACCCCGGCGACTCGGCGAGCGGACAGGGACTCGGCTCCGGTGACCTCTGCATCCCGTACCACCGGGAACACGACAACACCTGGGGCTACGTCTTCGGCGACTCGTGGCGCGGCATCCAGCAGACCGGCGAGTACATCGGCTCGCCGGTGATGCTGAACCAGGACCGCTTCGACGCCTCCGGCGCCGCCCCGATCTCCTTCACCTGGGCCATGCCGACCGGCGGCCGCGCGGGCCAGCTCTTCGCCTACAACCACCGCGCGGACAACGGGTACGGCTTCGAGATCAGCCGGATCCCCAACGACGTCATCGAGTTCGGCGGCCGCACCTACCTCCAGTACACGTCGGTCTACACCTGGGGCGCCCCGGGCGACCCGCAGTGGGTGGACGGCCACGACGGCTCCCTGCTCTCGGGAGTCGCCTACTCCGACGACCACGGCGTGACCTGGACCGACTACGCCTACCACTGGGACGGCGACCACCGCGGCATCAACCAGAACATGTACGGCATGTGGTCGTTCGCGGGCATCGACCCCGACGGCTGGCTCTACATCTACTCCAAGCGCTGGAACGGCACGCACAGGAACTCGGCCGACGGCGGGGCGATCCAGCTGTTCCGGATCCGGCCTGACGACTTCCGCGCCGGCCGTTTCGGGGCACAGCAGAACTGGGCCTACGTGAACGGTTCCTGGACGTGGACCGACTCCTCGACCCCGCCCTCGGTGATCCTCTCCGGCAACAACACCGGTGAGTTCTCGGTCAAGCGGATCGGCGACACGTACTGCATGAGCTACTTCGACGTGACCCTGGGCGCGATCTTCACGCGCAACGCGCCCCGTCCGGACGCCGCGTGGAGCGTGCCGGTCCCGCGGATCACCGGCCTGCAGGTGCCGAACCTCTACGGCGGCTACATCCATCCCGGCAGCGCGAGCGCGAACTCGCTGACGCTGATCGTGTCGCAGTGGAACGGCACATGGCAGGCCCCGCCCTACTGGGTACGGCAGTTCGACGGCATCCCCGCGTGAGCGGGCGCGCGTGAGCATGCCCGTCCGGGCCCGGCCACAGGGGAGCCGGACCCGGACGGGCGACGCGAGGCCTGCGAGGCCTAGGCCAGCAGCGCCTGGACGGTCTCCTCGTGGGCCTTCCGCAGCTCCGCCAGCGAGAGCGTGAACTCGCCCTGGATCTCCACCGCTTCGCCGTCCACGACACCGATGCGGGTGACCGGCAGACCCCGGGCGCCGCACATGTCGTTGAAGCGGACCTCCTCCGAGCGCGGTACGGCGACGACGGCGCGGCCGGCCGACTCGGAGAACAGGAAGGTGAAGGCGTCCAGGCCGTCGGGCACGACCAGCCGCGCGCCCTTGCCGCCCAGCAGCGCGGACTCGACCACGGCCTGGACCAGACCGCCGTCGGACAGGTCGTGCGCGGAGTCGATCATGCCGTCGCGGGAGGCGGAGATCAGGATTTCGCCCAGCAGCCGCTCACGCTCCAGGTCGACCTTCGGAGGCAGCCCGCCGAGGTGGTCGTGGACCACCTGGGACCAGGCCGAGCCGCCGAACTCCTCGCGGGTGTCGCCGAGGAGGTAGATCAGCTGGCCCTCCTCCTGGAAGGCGACCGGGGTGCGGCGGGCCACGTCGTCGATCACGCCGAGGACGGCGACGACCGGGGTCGGGTGGATGGCCGCCTCGCCCGTCTGGTTGTAGAGCGAGACGTTGCCGCCGGTCACGGGCGTGCCGAGCTGCAGGCAGCCGTCCGCCAGACCGCGCACGGCCTCCGCGAACTGCCACATCACCGCCGGGTCCTCGGGCGAGCCGAAGTTCAGGCAGTCGGAGACGGCCAGCGGCCTGGCACCGGTGGTGGCGACGTTGCGGTACGCCTCGGCCAGCGCCAGCTGCGCGCCCGTGTACGGGTCGAGCTTGGCGTAGCGGCCGTTGCCGTCCGTGGCGATCGCGACACCGAGGCCGCTCTCCTCGTCGACGCGGATCATGCCCGAGTCCTCGGGCTGGGCCAGCACGGTGTTGCCCTGCACGAAGTGGTCGTACTGCTGGGTGATCCACTTCTTGGAGGCCTGGTTCGGGGACGCGACCAGCTTGAGGACCTGGTCCTTCAGCTCGTCCGACGTGGCGGGCCGGGGCAGCTTGTTCGCGTCGTCGGCCTGGAGGGCGTCCTGCCAGTCCGGGCGGGCGTACGGGCGCTCGTAGACCGGGCCGTCGTGCGCGACCGTGCGCGGGTCGACGTCCACGATCTTGCCGCCGTGCCAGAAGATCTCCAGCCGGTCGCCGTCGGTCACCTCACCGATGACGGTGGCGATGACGTCCCACTTCTCGCAGATCTCCAGGAAGCGGTCGACCTTCTCCGGCTCGACCACCGCGCACATGCGTTCCTGCGACTCGCTCATGAGGATCTCCTCGGGCGAGAGCGTCGAGTCGCGCAGCGGTACGTCGTCCAGGGTGACGGTCATGCCGCCGGAGCCGTTGGAGGCCAGCTCGGACGTGGCGCAGGACAGGCCCGCCGCGCCGAGGTCCTGGATGCCGACGACCAGCTTCTCGCGGAAGGCCTCCAGGGTGCACTCGATGAGGAGCTTCTCCTGGAAGGGGTCGCCGACCTGGACGGCGGGACGCTTCGAAGGCTTGGCGTCGTCGAAGGTCTCCGAGGCCAGGATCGAGGCGCCGCCGATGCCGTCGCCGCCGGTCCGGGCGCCGTACAGGATGACCTTGTTGCCCGCGCCGGAGGCCTTCGCGAGGTGGATGTCCTCGTGCCGCATCACGCCGATGGCACCAGCGTTGACCAGCGGGTTGCCCTGGTAGCAGGCGTCGAAGACGACCTCGCCGCCGATGTTGGGCAGGCCCAGGCAGTTGCCGTAGCCGCCGATGCCGGCGACGACGCCCGGCAGGACGCGCTTGGTGTCGGGGTGGTCGGCCGCGCCGAAGCGCAGCGGGTCCACGACCGCGACCGGGCGGGCGCCCATCGCGATGATGTCGCGGACGATGCCGCCGACGCCCGTGGCCGCGCCCTGGTAGGGCTCCACGTAGGAGGGGTGGTTGTGCGACTCGACCTTGAAGGTGACCGCGTAGCCCTGGCCGACGTCCACCACACCGGCGTTCTCGCCGATGCCGACGAGAAGGGCGTCCGACTGCGGGGCCTTCTCACCGAACTGGCGCAGGTGGACCTTGGAGGACTTGTACGAGCAGTGCTCGGACCACATGACCGAGTACATGGCGAGCTCGGCACCGGTCGGGCGGCGGCCGAGGATCTCCACCACCCGCTCGTACTCGTCCTTCTTCAGGCCGAGTTCGGCCCAGGGCAGCTCGACGTCGGGGGTCGCGGCCGCGTGCTCGACCGTGTCCAGAGGCGTCCGGCTCATGCGTTGACCAGCTTCTTGAGGATCGAGGTGAAGAAGGGGAGGCCGTCGGTGCGGCCGGTGCCGACGAGCGGCTCGACGGCGTGCTCCGGGTGCGGCATCAGGCCCACGACATTGCCGGCCTCGTTGGTGATGCCGGCGATGTCCCGCAGCGAGCCGTTCGGGTTGAAGTCGACGTAACGGAAGACGACCCGGCCCTCCGCCTCCAGCTTGTCGAGCGTGTACTCGTCGGCGACGTACCGGCCGTCCATGTTCTTCAGCGGGATGTGGATCTCCTGGCCCGCGCGGTAGTCGCTGGTCCAGGCGGTCTCCGCGTTCTCCACCCGCAGCTTCTGGTCGCGGCAGATGAAGTGGAGGTGGTCGTTGCCGAGCATCGCGCCCGGAAGGAGGTGGGCCTCGGTGAGGACCTGGAAGCCGTTGCAGATACCGAGGACCGGCAGGCCGGCCTTGGCCTGTTCGATGACGGACTCCATCACCGGCGAGAACCGGGAGATGGCACCGGCCCGCAGATAGTCGCCGTACGAGAAGCCGCCGGGCAGCACCACGGCGTCGACCTGGTGCAGGTCCTTGTCCTTGTGCCACAGGGCGACCGGTTCGGCGCCCGCGAGGCGGATCGCGCGCTGGGTGTCCCGGTCGTCGAGGCTGCCGGGGAAAGTGACGACGCCAATACGAGCGGTCACTTCGCCGCCTCCGCGACTTCCGCGGCCTCTTCCACCTTGACGGTGAAGTCCTCGATCACGGTGTTGGCGAGGAAGGATTCCGCAAGATCGTGGATGCGGGCGAGCGCGGCCTCGTCGACCGGCCCGTCAACTTCCAGTTCGAAACGCTTTCCCTGACGTACGTCCGAGATCCCTTCGAAACCCAGGCGCGGCAGCGCACGCTGGACCGCCTGGCCCTGGGGGTCGAGGATCTCCGGCTTGAGCATGACGTCGACGACGACGCGTGCCACTGGCACTCCCGGTGTGTGGTGCTGAGCAGGTTCCTTCAGACTACCCGCACAAAATTTCTACGCGAGTAGAGTTGGAGGAAAGTACGTGAGGCGCATCACGATCGGGTGTCGAAGCCGTGCGGTCGCGAAAAGTTCTGGGAAAGTTCCACAGTCCGCCCGGTTCGCCTATTGCACTGGGACACGCAGACGGATTTAGTCGGGCTTCACTTTGCATTGCCGGGCACTGTACAAATGAATTGGCAATAGCCGATACTCGGCATGTCATCGGCGTTGAGCCGTTATGACGTGCCGCACGAAGGGACCGATATTCGTGGCGCAAAAGGTCGTGGTCACGCTCTTTGACGACATCGACGGCTCGGAAGCGGCGGAAACGATCGCCTTCGGACTCGACGGCAAGTCGTACGAGATCGACCTCAACGCATCCAACGCCAAGAAACTGCGCAAGGCGCTCGCGCCCTACGTCGAGGCCGGCCGCAAGCGGTCACGGTCCGGCAAGGCGTACAAGCAGACGGAGGTCGCCCCCGACCCGGCGGCCGTCCGCGCCTGGGCCCAGGCCAACAAGATGGACGTACCGGCCCGCGGACGCATCCCCAAGAAGGTGTACGAGGCCTTCAGCGCCGCCCAGTGAGCCCGCGAAGGGGCAGCCCCTCAGGGTCCGTCAGCGGGCCCTGAGGGGCTGTGCACTTGGGTGGCGGCGGGCCGCCGTGGGGGCTCTGGGGAGCCGACTTGCGCAACCCCCCCGTTGATCAGCTAATGTCTGGAGCACGCCGAGGGGCGAGGCCGAAAGACCGAAACCCCGAGGATCTTGCGGGTGTAGTTCAGTAGTAGAACATCCCCCTTCCAGGGGGAAGGCGCAGTGTGCGATTCCTGTCACCCGCTCTGGCACCGGTCACGACCACTCTTGTGGATCAGGTAGGCTGGTGCTCGCACCGATCGGTGGGAGCCGATCGGAGGCAGTGCGGACGTAGCTCAGTTGGTAGAGCGCAACCTTGCCAAGGTTGAGGTCGCGAGTTCGAGCCTCGTCGTCCGCTCGGGAATGAGACCCCGGTCCTTCTGGACCGGGGTCTTTTCGTTGCCCGTCGATCGGTCTTCTGACATTTGTCATGCGGGGTGATGACACCGCGCACTGCCGAACGACCCGGGGCGCCGGGACGCTGGCCCCATGGACTACGACGAACACGAACACGTGATTGAGGTCACCGATCTCAAACGCGTCTACGGGGGCGGGTTCGAGGCAGTACGCGGAATCTCCTTCTCCGTCGCACGCGGGGAGATCTTCGCCCTGCTGGGCACCAACGGCGCGGGCAAGACCTCGACGGTCGAACTGCTGGAGGGGCTGGCCGCACCCGCCGAGGGCCGGATCCGGATCCTCGGGCACGATCCGTACCGCGAACGCGCCGCCGTACGGCCGCGCACCGGGGTGATGCTCCAGGAGGGCGGCTTCCCGGCCGAGCTGACCGTCGCCGAGACCGCCCGCATGTGGGCCGGGTGCACCAGCGGGGCCCGGCCGGAGGCCGAGGTGCTGGCGCTGGTCGGGCTCACCGGCAAGCACGACGTGCGGGTCAAGCAGCTCTCCGGCGGTGAGCGCAGGCGGCTGGACCTCGCGCTGGCGCTGCTCAACGACCCCGAGGTGCTCTTCCTCGACGAGCCGACGACCGGGCTCGACGCGGAAGGGCGCCGGGACACCTGGGAGTTGGTGCGCGCGCTGCGCGACGCGGGCACGACCGTGCTCCTCACCACGCACTACCTGGAGGAGGCCGAGGGCCTCGCCGACCGGCTCGCCATCCTGCACGAGGGCCGGATCGCCGTCTCCGGGACCCCGGCCGAGGTGACCGCCGGCCGGCCCTCCCGGATGTCCTTCGAACTGCCCCCGGGCTACTTCCTCGGCGACCTGCCGCCGCTGGCCGAACTCGGCGTCAGCGGCCATGAGGTGGAGGGCAGGGTCGTACGGCTGCGGACGAACGGACTCCAGCTGACGGCGACCCGGGTGCTGACCTGGGCCGAGCGGGCCGGGGTCGAACTGCGCGCCCTGGACGTGCGCTCCGCCTCGCTGGAGGAGGCGTTCCTCGGGATCGCGCGCGAGCAGACACGAGAACAGGCGCCGGCACCGGCACAGGGGGTGGCGGCATGAGCACGTTCGAAGCCGCGGGCACACGGGCACGCGGGGCGTCCCCGACGACGGCCGTACGGCGGCTGCGGGCGCTGGGGCGGGCGGAGCTGACGCTGCTCGGCCGCAACCGGGGTGTCGTGTTCACGGCGCTGTGTGTACCGCTGCTGCTGCCGTTCAGCGTGCGGCCGGCGCTCGACCACGTCGACATGAAGAAGCACGGCCTGACCCTCGGCACGACCATGCTGACGGCCGCGATCGGCTTCTCCTTCCTCTTCGCCGTCTACACCTCGCTGGTCAACGCCTACGTCGCCCGCCGCGAGGAACTCGTCCTCAAGCGGCTGCGCACCGGCGAACTCTCCGACGCCGAGATCCTCACCGGCACCGCGCTGCCCGCCGTCGGCATCGGGCTCGCCCAGGCGGTCGTGGTGTCGGTCGCGTGCGCCGCGCTGCTGCACACCGGCGCGCCCAAGGCGCCGTACCTGCTGCTGCCGGGGCTGGTGGCCGGGTTCGTGACGAGTGCCGCGCTCGCCGCGCTCACCACGGCCTTCACCCGGACCGTGGAGAGCGGGCAGGTCACCGCGCTGCCGCTGATGTTCGTGACGATGCTCGGCTCCGGGGTCACGTTCCCGACCGAGGTCATGCCCCACCGGCTCGCCGTCGTCTGCGAGTTCCTCCCGCTTTCTCCCGCGATCCGGCTGGTCCGCGGCGGCTGGACCGGCCAGTTGAGCGGGTACGAGGCGCTCGGCGCCCTGGGGACCGCGTTGGCCTGGACGATCGTGGCGGTGTTTGCTGGACGCCGGTGGTTCCGCTGGGAACCGCGGCGGTGAGAGAGCTGACGTACGGGGGAGCAGATGACGGGCCGGATACGACGCTGGCAGCAGCGGCACTGGGGGGAGCGGAGCAAGGTCGAGCGGGTCGAGCTGTACAGCGTCATCACCTGGCACTGCTCGATCTGGTTCATCGCCGGCTGCTGGGTGCTCCTGCCGCTGCCCGCCGGGCTCGCCCACCGGCCCGTCGCGGTCGTCCTCGGCTCCGTCCTCGCCCTCGTGTCGGTCGCGCAGTGCGCGACGGCGAACGCGCTCATGAGGACCGCGCTCGACGCCTGTCTGGGCCGCACCGAACTGCCGCCCGGCACCCACCGCTTCCCGGCCGTCCTGCTGGGACTGGGGTTCGCGGTCCTCGTAGCGCTCGTCGCGCTGGACGCGGCCAAGCCGGTGCCGGTCCGGATGGCGATCGGCGGCCTGCTGATGCCGTTCGGGCTGCTCTACGCACTCACCGTGCCGGTCCGCACCTTTCTCCTCAGGGCGGCACTGCTCACCGTCCTGCTCACCGCCGCCTTCGGCTGGGCCGACCACAGCGCCGTCGGCCTGGTGGCGACCGCCGTGACGACCGTCTTCCAGTCGCTCTTCACCCTGCTCGCGGGCCGCTGCGGCGCCTGGACCCTCTCCGTGATGTGGGAGGCGGACCGCGCCCGGGAGACCGAGGCCCGGCTCGCCGTCGCCGAGGAGCGGTTGCGGTTCGGGCGGGATCTGCACGACGTCCTCGGGCGGAATCTGTCCGTGATCTCGCTGAAGAGCGAGCTGGCCGTGCAACTGGCCCGGCGCGGACGGCCGGAGGCGGTGGAGCAGATGATCGAGGTGCAGCGCATCGCGCAGGAGTCGCAGCGCGAGGTGCGGGCCGTCGTCCGCGGCTACCGCGAGGCCGACCTCGGTGCGGAACTGGTGGGCGCGCAGGGCGTGTTGACGGCCGCCGGCATCGACTGCGAGGTCGGCGACCGGACCACGGGGCTGCCCGCCGAGGTCCAGTCGGTGCTCGGCTGGGTGGTGCGCGAGGCGACCACCAACGTGCTGCGGCACGGCGACGCGGGCCACTGCGCCCTGCGGCTGGAGATGCGGGAGGGGCGTGTGGTGCTGACGGTGGAGAACGACGGAGCGGCCGGAACCCCCCACGGGGGTGGGGGTTCCGGCCTCGCCGGGCTGCGCGAGCGGCTGGCCGCCGTCGGCGGGACGCTCCGGGCCGGGCGGGTCGGCGACGACCGGTTCCGGCTGTCGGCCGAGGTGCCGCTGACACAGGAGGCGAGAGAAGTGAGCGGAGTCATGTTGTGAGCAGTCCGGTACGGCTGTTGCTCGCCGACGACGAGCATCTGATCCGGGGCGCCCTGGCCGCGCTGCTGTCGCTGGAGGACGATCTCCTCGTCGTCGCGGAGGCCGCGACCGGACCCGAGGCCCTCGCCATGGCCCGGGCCCACGCGCCCGACGTGGCCGTACTGGATCTCCAGATGCCGGGCGCCGACGGTGTGAGGGTCGCCACATCCCTGCGCGCCGAACTGCCGGACTGCCAGGTGCTGATCGTCACCGGCCACGGCCGGCCCGGCCATCTGAAACGGGCGCTCGCGGCCGGTGTGCGGGGGTTCGTCCCCAAGACCGTCAGCGCCCAGCGGCTCGCCGAGATCATCCGCACCGTGCACGCCGGAAACCGCTACGTGGACCCGGAGTTGGCCGCCGACGCGATCACCGCCGGGGACTCCCCGCTGACCGCGCGGGAGGCCGAGGTGCTGGAGCTGGCGGCCGACGGGGCGCCGGTCACGGAGATCGCCGAGCGGGCCGCGCTGTCCCCCGGGACCGTGCGGAACTATCTCTCCTCCGCCGCCACCAAGCTCGGCGCCGAGAACCGCCATACCGCAGTGCGCCTCGCACGCGAGCGAGGTTGGGTATAGTTGCTCTCGCGCCACGGCGCACTGCGGACGTAGCTCAGTTGGTAGAGCGCAACCTTGCCAAGGTTGAGGTCGCGAGTTCGAGCCTCGTCGTCCGCTCCATCGAAAAGGCCCCCGGTTCTCCGGGGGCCTTTCGCGTTACGACCAGGTGTGACCCGTCAGGCGCTCGTAGGCCTCCACGTACTTCTGCCGGGTCCGCTCGACGACCTCGGCCGGCAGCGGGGGCGGAGGCTGCTCGCTCGTGCGGTCCCAGCCCGACTCCGCCGAGGTCAGCCAGTCGCGCACGAACTGCTTGTCGTACGACGGCTGGGCGCGGCCCGGCTGCCAGGTGTCGGCCGGCCAGAAGCGGGAGGAGTCCGGGGTGAGGACCTCGTCGGCCAGGACCAGGGTGTCGCCGTCGAAGCCGAACTCGAACTTGGTGTCGGCCAGGATGATCCCGCGGTCGCGGGCGACGTCCCGGGCGCGGGAGTACACGGCGAGGGTGGCCTGGCGCAGCTGCGCGGCGGTCTCGGCGCCGACCTGGCGGGCGACCTCCTCGTAGGACACGTTCTCGTCGTGCTCGCCGACCTCGGCCTTGGCGGCCGGGGTGAAGATCGGGGCGGGCAGCTCGGAGCCGTCGACGAGGCCTTCGGGCAGGGCGAGGCCGCAGACCGTCCGGGACTCGTTGTACTCCAGCAGACCCGAGCCGGTGAGGTAGCCGCGGGCCACGCACTCGACCGGGACCATCTTCAGCCGCTTGCAGACCAGCGTGCGGCCCGCCCAGTCGGCCGGGGCGCCCGCGGGCAGCTCGGTGCTGAGGACGTGGTGCGGGGCGAGGTCCCGGAGCTGGTCGAACCACCACAGGGAGAGCTGGGTGAGGACGCGGCCCTTGTCGGGGATCTCCGTGGGCAGCACCCAGTCGTAGGCGGACATACGGTCACTGGCGACCATCACGAGGTCGCCCGCCTCGTTCTGGTACAGCTCGCGCACCTTGCCGGTGTGCAGGTGCACCAGGCCCGGAACCTGGATCGGCTCGGGCTTTTCTACGAATCCGGACACGGTTCCTCCCCGTGGTTCTGTCCAAGTGCCTCGATTCTCCCGTATGGGGTGGTCCACTGCGTTCGGGGGGTCAGTCGCGTTTGCAGATGCGGTCCAGGAGGTTCGCCGTGGCGCGCTGGATGCGAGGGTCCACATGGCCGGGGCGGTCCAGGGCCGGGGACCAGGCGAAGGTGCCGGAGGCGAAGACCCAGGCGCCGGAGGGAGCGCGGTAGAGGGAGGTCTCCTGGTGGCGCAGGGCGCCGTCGTTGTCCGTGTACGGGGAGTGGGCGAGCAGGATGCGCTCGTCGCACTCGGGCAGCGGGGTGCGCGGGAAGTACCGGTCGGCCTCGCCCGCGACCAGGCCGTCGATCTCGTCGCCCTCGTGCGCGCCGGTCGCCTCCCACAGCCAGTGCCCGGCGTTGCGGACGACCAGCGGGGCCGGCTCGGGCACCCGGCCCGCGTACTGGATGCCGACGAGCTGCTGCTCGGGCCGGTCGATCTCCCGCCACAGCAGCGGTTTTCCGGGGCCCTTGCGCTTGCGGCAGGTCAGCAGCCGGTCCGCGTCGCCGGACGGGGACGAGCCCAACTCGACCTGCCAGTACATGGTGTTGGCGGACAGGAAGACCAGCGAGGTGCCCCGGTCCCGGGCGTCCTCGACGGCCCGGCGCATCGGCGCCGACCAGTACTCGTCGTGGCCGGGAAAGACGAGGCCCCGGTAGCGGGTGGGGTCGACGCGGCCGGCGTGCAGATCGCGGGCGTCGGCGTAGGCGATGTCGTAGCCGTAGCGCTCGGCCCAGCGGATGAAGTCGTAGGCGTGGCCGACGTGGAGCGGAAGGCCGGCACCCGCGAAGGGGCGGTCGAAGGAGACCGTGGTCGCCGCGTCGGCCTCGCCGAGGAGGCGGCCCTTCTCGTCCCAGGCGTGGTAGAGGCTCGCGCCGGTGTGGCCGTCCTCCGGGTAGAGGTTGTACGCCTGCCAGGTGATGTCGGGGAGCAGCAGGAGCAGGTCGGCAGGGTGGTCGTCGCGAACCGTGAACGGCACGTGGGAGCGGTAGCCGTCGACGGTGGTGAGGACGGCCACATAGGCGCCGATGTGCCAGTGGACGGGCACCTGGAGGCGCCAGGAGAGCCACCAGTGGTGGCAGGAGACCGTGCGGTCGGCGGTCAGCGGGGCGGGCTGGACGATGCCGGACAGCCGCGGACTGGTGGTGATCTTGGCTGCGCCGTCACCGCCGTAGTGGCCGATCCGGTAGATGTCGACGCTGAACTCCTGGGGCGGGTCGACCGTGATGCGGAAGTCGATCGCCTCGCCGGGCGCGACCGCGCCGGTGGAGGTGAAGCCCTTGATCTGGCGGTGCACGTCGTCGGCCGAGCGGGGGCCGCCGGGGGAGGTGCGCGGCGCGGGGACGCGTGCGGCCCGCGTGGTGTGCTGCTGGGTGGTGGCGTCGACGTACCAGGGCACGACGTGACCGGTGTCGTCGAAGTACGTCTCGCTGCCGCGCAGCCAGGGCACCGGGCCCTGGCCGAACGGGTCCGTGACGGCGTGCGCGAGCGCTCCGGACTCCCAGCGACGAATGTGGTCCGAGGCCATGATCGCTCCCCTCCCTCAGGTCCCCCGTGTCGGCCCTGTCTCGGTGGTGCTCGCTGTGCTCGGTCGTGCTCGGTGGAGCTCGCGGTGCTCGGCCGTGCTGTCGTATGTCGCACGCCTTTGCCAGGTGCGTGGTCGCTCCCAGCACATCACATAACGCACGCGCTCGGTCACCGGTCGTCGCGAATTGACCTGAAGTGGAAGTCAGGGCTCCCATTGGACGCCCGTGGAACGAGATCCGTCAGACGAGCCGTACAGGCTTTTCCGGACGTATTCCGGTCGCGGCCAGCCAGTCGCGCAGCGGGCCCGGGTCCCCCTCCTCGATGAGGCTGAGCACCTTGGGCGTCAGGTCGGAAGCCCGCTCGCCGTCCAGCAGCAGGGAGGGGCCGTCCAGCCAGTCCAGGGCCGGGGCCGCGCCGGCGTTGTCGACGGCCGCGCAGCACACCATCGCCGTGACGTGGTCGGCGAGGAGGTCGCGGCCGCTGCGCGGGGGCTGGAGCGGGAAGAGCGGGAGCGCGCCGTCGTCCCACAGCGCGCTCTCCGGGCTGCCGCCCGCGGGGCTCGCCCCGCTCGGCGTGACGGCCTCCTCCCTGGCCAGCTCGGCGCTCAGCCGGGCGGCGAGGGCGGCGCTGCGCTCCGTACCGGCCTCGGCGTCCTCGGCGTCGTCAGCCTCCGGGGGCTCGCCGGCCGCGCAGGGGGCGGCCCGGTGCGGCAGCGCGTCGGCGGGCTCGGTGAGGTGGTCCAGCACCCGGGCCAGGGTCGGGCCGCCGGGACCCGTGGGGCCGGCCGAGGGGCGCACGCCGAGCGAGTCCAGGACGCGGTGCAGCCGGGCCGCCTCGGCGCGCCAGGTGCGGTCCACGACCTCCTCCGGATACGCGTGCCAGTCCACCGGTGCCCAGTCGGGGCCGGGCTCGGCGGGGCCGCCGTGGAAGAGGCGGGCGGCGAGCAGCGAGGTGGCCTCGTCCACCGTGCCCGGCTCCTCCAGCAGGTCGCAGGCGGGGCGCTCGCCGAGCCGGGAGGCGAAGCCCTCGGCCAGCCGGTCGCGCCGGGACAGCTCGGTGAGCGCCGCGACCACGCCCGCGTCCAGCCTGGCGGGCCAGCGGCCCATGCGCCAGGCGGGCAGCGCGACCCGGGTCAGCAGCCGGTCCCAGCCCGCGTAGGCGAGGCCGACCTGCTCCTGGGCGACGATCCTGAGGCCGTAGTCGACCGCCTGGGCGCGCTCGGCCGCGGCTGCCGCGACCCCGCGCTCCATCTGCGTCGCGTGCTCCCGGCAGCCGCTCAGCAGCAGCCGGGCCACCCAGCCGAGCGCCGCGCACGCCGGCCGGGCCAGCGGGCCGCGGCCGGGCGCCGAGGCGACCGCGAGCGCCGCGTCCAGCCCGCGTACGAAGCGGCGGGCGGCCGCTATGTCGGGGTGCGCCGAAGGACCCGTACCGGCGACGACCGGGGCGAGGACCGCGCGCAGCTCGCCGACGCGCATCCACCACAGGAACGGGGAGCCGATCACGAGGACCGGTGCGACCGGCGTACGGCGCTGGGGCGGGGAGCCGGGGGGTCCCGTTATCTCGTCGGGCGCGGAGCGGGCCGGTGGGCCGTGCGCCGTGTGCGTACGGTCCTCCAGCCAGCTGTCGCAGTCCGGGGTGAGCGCGACGGCCGAGGGCGCCGGCACGTCAAGCCGGTCGGCGAGGTCGCGCACCAGCCGGTACAGATCCGGGGCGGACTCCTCCGGGATCGCCACCGTGGGCGTCATGGCGGGGCGGGCGCGGGCCACGACCAGGGCGATGCCGGCGGCGGCCACCAGCACCAGCAGGGCGAGTGCGCTCACCGCCATCCGGGCCGCGTCCCAGCCCGGGCCGACCAGATGGCCCGTGGAGCCGCCGGTCAGCAGGATCACCGCGGCGCCTGCCGGCACCAGGGCCGCGGCCAGCGCCCGGCCCCGGACCCGGAGAACGGCCAGGGCCCGGGAACGCGCGGCCTGCGCGCCCACTTCCACACCGATTCCGCTCACGTGCCGACCTCACCCCCTCGCTGCCGTTGCCGTGCTTGCCTGGTGGTGCTCACTCCCCCACTGTGGCACCCACCACTGACATCGCAATGCCGGTGGGCCAAGTGCCGGAACGCTTGCGCGGCACCCTAGTTGGGGCCCCGGCCCCCGTCAGCCGTATAGACGATTGCTCACTCGATGGAATGGCTTTGGTCAGAGGTGGGTGACAGACAGCAAAGATCAGGCCCCGGATCGTGGATCCGGGGCCCGGGTGCGGTCCTGCGGGAGAACAGGGCGGACGGCCGACCAGGTCAGGCGCGGGCCGCCGCAGCCTCCCGCGCCGCCTTCGCGGCGATGTCGGTGCGGTGCTGGGAGCCGTCCAGCCCGATCCGGTCCACCGCCCGGTACGCCCGCTCGCGCGCCTCGGACAGGTCGCCGCCGACGGCCGTGACGGACAGCACGCGCCCGCCCGCGCTCACGACGGCGTCGCCGTCCCGCCTGGTCCCGGCGTGGAGCACGTACGCGTGCGGGGCGTCCTCGGCGGCCACCTCGGCGAGGCCGGTGATCGGGTCGCCGGTGCGGGGCGTGCCCGGGTAGTTGTGCGAGGCGACGACGACGGTCACGGCGGCGTCCTCGCTCCAGCGCAGCGGCGCCAGATCGGCGAGCGTGCCGTTCGCGGCGGCGAGCAGGACACCGGCCAGCGGCGTCTTCAGCCGGGCCAGCACGACCTGGGTCTCCGGGTCGCCGAAACGGGCGTTGAACTCGATGACCCGCACGCCCCGGCTCGTGATCGCGAGTCCGGCGTAGAGCAGACCGGAGAACGGCGTGCCGCGGCGGCGCAGTTCGTCCACGGTCGGCTGCAGGACCGTCTCCAACACCTCCTCGACCAGCTTCGGATCAGCCCACGGAAGTGGCGAATACGCGCCCATGCCACCGGTGTTGGGGCCCTCGTCGCCGTCGAGCGCGCGCTTGAAGTCCTGGGCGGGCTGGAGCGGTACGACGGTCTCGCCGTCGGTGATCGCGAAGAGGGAGACCTCGGGGCCGTCGAGGAACTCCTCGATGACGACCCTCTCGCAGCCTGCGGCGTGCGCCGTCGCCTGCTCGACGTCCTCGGTGACGACGACGCCCTTGCCGGCGGCCAGGCCGTCGTCCTTGACGACGTAGGGGGCGCCGAAGGCGTCGAGGGCCTCGGTGACCTCCTCGGCGGTCGTGCAGACGTAGGAGCGGGCGGTCGGCACCCCGGCCGCCGCCATGACGTCCTTGGCGAAGGCCTTGGAGCCCTCCAGCTGAGCGGCCTCCTTCGAAGGGCCGAAGACGGGGATGCCCGCCTCCCGGACGGCGTCGGCGACCCCGGCGACCAGCGGGGCCTCCGGGCCGACGACGACCAGCTCGGCGCCGAGGCCCACGGCCAGTTCGGCCACCGCCGCACCGTCGAGCGCGTCGACCGGGTGCAGCTGGGCGACCTCGGCGATGCCGGCGTTGCCGGGGGCGCAGTGCAGCGCGGTGACGTCGGGGTCGAGGGACAGGGAGTGGCACAGGGCGTGTTCGCGGGCGCCGCTGCCGATGACGAGGACCTTCACGGGGGTCAGCCTAATGGCAAGGTTGCCGAAGGCCGGGGGCCGGGTTTGCTGGAGTTTCCTCCAAAGAGGCCCGGAAGGGGTGAGCGAGGTACGCACGTGAGCCGGCCGGCCGCCTACTCGTTCGAGAACTCCTCCACCACCGTCGCCCCCAGCTCCCGCACGATCAGGTCGTGGCCGGAGAGGGCCGACTCGTCCAGGTCGGGGTCGTCGTCCTCCGGGATGTCGTCCTCGGGTGCGACGGGGGGCGGCTCGGGGGCGGGCGTGGGCCGCGAGGCGGGGGCGGGCGCCACCGGAGCGGCCACGGGGCCCGACTGCGGGGACGCGGGGGCCTGCGAGGCGGGCTGGGACGCCGCGGGGCGGGATGCGGCCGGGGCGCCGTAGCCACCTCCGGCGGGGGCACTGCCGTAGCCACCGCCTCCTCCGCCGCCGAAGTCGGCCGGGGCCGGGGACGCGGAGCCGCCGGAGGGGTCGACGACCGCGTCGATCTTCCACTGCACGTTGAACTGCTCGGCCAGCGCCTGCCGCAGCACGTCCTCGCTGCCGCTGCCGGAGAAGTTGTCCCGCGCGCCCGCGTTGACGAAGCCGAGCTGGAGCGTCGTGCCGTCGAAGCCGACCACCTGGGCGTTCTGGCTGAGCAGGATCCAGGTGAAGCGGCGGCGGTTCTTGACGGCCTCCAGGATGTTCGGCCACAGGACGCGGGGGTCCAGGCCGCCGGCGGGGGCCGGTGCCGCGGCGGGTGCGGGGGGTGCCGGTGCTGCCGTGGCCGTCGGCGTGGGGGCCGGCGCCGGGGCTGCCTGGTGCTGCGGCTGCGCGGGCGCGCGGCCGGGGGCCTGGGCCTGCTGCCCCTGGCCGCCGGCCTGGGCGGCCGTGGGCCAGCCACCGGGGCGCCGGCCGCCACCGGCCGGGGCGGCCGTGGGCCAGGCGCCGGCGGCAGGTGCGGAGGAGGCCGGGGGCTGCGCCGGAGCCTGGGCGACGGCGGGCTCGGGGGTCGGTGCGGGGGCGGAGGCGGGGGCGGGCGCCGCCGGAGCGGCCGCGGGGCCGGACTGCGGGGACGCCGGGGCCTGCGAGGCGGGCTGGGACGCCGCGGGGCGGGATGCGGCCGGGGCGGGGGCGGCCGGTGCTGCCGGGGCCCCCGGCGCGCGGACGGCGGCACGGGCCGCGGCGGGACCGCCGCCCGGCGCGACCGGCGCACCGCCGCCCTGGCCGTGGGCCTCGGGGCCGGGGACGTACCCCATGGCGGGCGCGCCGGCACCGCCCGAGAAGTTGACGCCGCGTTCGAGGCGGTCGAGGCGGGCCATCACCGAGCGCTCGTCGCCGTAGGCGGCGGGGAGCAGCACGCGCGCGCAGATCAGCTCCAGCTGGAGGCGGGGCGAGGTGGCTCCGCGCATCTCGGTCAGGCCTTCGTTGACCAGGTCGGCGGCGCGGCTCAGCTCGGCGGCGCCGAACGTGGAGGCCTGGGCCTGCATCCGCTCCAGGACGTCGGCCGGGGCGTCGAAGAGCCCCTTGTCCACCGCGTCCGGAACGGCGGCGAGGATCACGAGGTCCCGCAGCCGCTCCAGCAGGTCCGCGACGAAGCGGCGCGGGTCGTTGCCGCCCTCGATGACGCGGTCGACGACCTCGAAGGCCGCGGCCCCGTCCCCCGTGGCGAAGGCCTCGACGACGGAGTCGAGCAGCGAGCCGTCGGTGTAGCCGAGGAGGGAGGTGGCCATGGCATATGTCACACCCTGCTCTCCCGCACCGGCGAGGAGCTGGTCCATGACGGACATGGAGTCACGCACGGACCCGGCGCCGGCGCGCACGACCAGCGGCAGCACGCCCTCCTCGACCGGGATGTCCTCCCGCCCGCACACCTCGCCGAGGTAGTCCCGCAGCGTGCCGGGCGGCACGAGCCGGAAGGGGTAGTGGTGCGTACGCGACCGGATCGTCCCGATGACCTTCTCGGGCTCGGTCGTGGCGAAGATGAACTTGAGGTGCTCCGGCGGCTCCTCGACGACCTTCAGCAGCGCGTTGAAGCCCGCCGACGTGACCATGTGGGCCTCGTCGATGATGTAGATCTTGTACCGGCTGCTCGCGGGCCCGAAGAAGGCCTTTTCACGCAGCTCACGGGCGTCGTCCACACCGCCGTGGGACGCGGCGTCGATCTCGATGACGTCGATGGACCCCGGGCCGTTGCGCGCGAGGTCCCGGCACGACTGGCACTCACCGCACGGGGTGGGGGTGGGCCCCTGCTCGCAGTTCAGGCAGCGGGCGAGGATGCGCGCGCTGGTCGTCTTGCCACAACCGCGCGGCCCGCTGAACAGGTACGCGTGATTGACCCGGTTGTTCCGCAGCGCCTGCTGCAACGGGTCGGTGACATGCTCCTGCCCGATGACCTCGGCAAAGGTCTCCGGGCGATAGCGGCGGTACAGCGCGAGGGACGACACGCATACGAGGTTATAGGCGCCCACTGACAACCCGGGAAAACAAGGGCCCCCCACGCACCCGCCAGAGCCGACCTACCCTTGCTGCCTTCCGGCCCTGGGGGAGTTCAGTCAGATAGCGCCACGTGAGGGGCTGCGCCCCACAGTACCCGATCGCGGACCGCGTTCAGTACCCGATCACCGGCCGGGGTCACTCCCGATCCGGGCCTGCGAGAACGGGTTCGCGAGCACTCCCCTCGGTCATGTAATGTTTCCGGCGGAGGATTCGCCTAGAGGCCTAGGGCGCACGCTTGGAAAGCGTGTTGGGGGCAACCCCTCACGAGTTCGAATCTCGTATCCTCCGCCTCAGCCCGACAGGGCAGTTGAAGGCCCCGACCGGTTCGCCGGTCGGGGCCTTTCGCGTTTCCGGATCCGATGTCCCCGGGACGGGGGCCGGTGGCCTCGGTTCGACCGGGATGTGATGGTCGCCGCACTCACCGAGTGTGCCCGGCGGTCCTGCGGGATCGTTCCGGCACGGAAGATCGACGGCATGTTCCGGTGCCGCCCGGAGACGAGGGGCTGAATATCCCGGGCGCGGGACGTCGGGACATGACGGGCTGCTGAGGGGGTTCCCGGGCGGGCTCGGTCGGCTCGGGGACGGGGGTGCGGCCGCCCGCCCTGACGGGCTCCGGCAGGACCGGCAGGGACCGGCAGCTCCGGGCGGACGAGCCCTGTCGGGAGGGCTCCTGGCTACCGCGTCACCCGCACCGGTGCCGACACCGTCACCTGGTCCACGTCCGAGACGCGCACCGTCGCCCTCATCGTCCAGGTGCCCGGGAGGGGGAGGGTGAAGGAGTCGGCTGCCCAGTAGCCGCCGCGGTCGGTGACCTTGGTGTCCAGGGGGCCGATGCGTCGGTCGGGGAGGGTGAGGGTGATGCGGAGTTCGGGGACGGTGGACAGGCCGCCGTCGGGGCCGTAGACGACCGCCTGGACGGAGCAGGTGCCGACCCGGCCGGGGTCCAGGGTGATCTGGACCTTGCCGTGGCCGCCCGGGGTGCCGACGTCGAAGGGGATCGTCGTCACCGATGCCGTCGGGATGCCCGCGTCCGCTGTGGTGGACTGCGCCGCCTCCGTCGCCGTGCGGCCGGGGACGGTACTGGTCAGGAGCGTCGTCAGGGCCAGGACCACCGCGGCCACGGCAGCCTCCGCCAGTACCGAGCGGCGCAGGTGGTGGAGGGGGAGGGGCGGGGGCGGAGTGGGTGTGGGGG